>DASROJ010000144.1:0-11595 GCA_035646975.1 Patescibacteria group bacterium | reverse complement strand
CTTCACCTCGACAGGCGTCGGGTTTCCTTCAAGGTCTCCGATCATGTCCTGCAGCAGCTGGACGAACTCGATGTCCAGCTCGGGTGAAAGCTCGTGCATCTGCGGGCGCAGGTCGTCGATGATTTCCTCCGCCGAGCGGCTGCGCTGGCTGCGGGGCTTGAGCCGCACCAGGATGTCGCCCTTGTTCTGCTGGGTGGCGAACAGCCCCAGCTCGGATCCGGTGCGCCGCGAATACGAGGCAACCTCGGGAGTGGCCGCCAGCAGCTTCTCGATCTTCTTGACCATGAGGTCGGTCCGCTCCAGCGCCGAGCCGGGCGGCGAAAGATAATCGACGACAAAGCCGCCTTCGTCCATCTGGGGAAGAAAACCGCTGGGGATCATGAAGTAGAGCAGGCCGCCCAGGATGCCCAGCGCGGCGGCCGCCACCAGCACGATCCTCGGGTAGCGCATGGCGCTGCCCAGGGTGCGCGCGTAAAAACCGGTGAGTCGCCGCCCCTCGCCGGGCTTGCCCGGCCGCGGCTGATGGCCGGTGTATGCGAGGCGGGAAAGCAGAGGGATCAGCGTGAGGGACAGCACCAGCGATATCATGACGGCGACCGAAAGGGTGAAGCTCAGCGATCGGAAGAACTGTCCGACCACGCCGGAGAGCAGACCCAGAGGCGCCAGCACGACGACGGTGGTGAGCGTCGAGCCGACCACCGGGGCGACCAGCTCGGCCGTGGCCTCCTCCACGACCTGCCCGCCGAGGCCGGCCATGATGCGCCGGTGGATGTTCTCCACCACCACCACCGCGTCGTCGATCACCAGACCGATGGCCACCGCCAGGCCGCCCATCGACATGATGTTGATCGACTCGCCCGCCAGCTTCATGACGAGAAAGGTCATCAAGGCCGTCAGGGGAAGCGTGGTGGCGGCGATGAGCGTGAGACGCCATCGCCTCAGGAACGCCACCAGCACCAGCACGGCGAGGACTCCGCCGATCAGGATGGCGTCGCGCACGTTGGCGATCGCCGTGGCCACGAACTCCGCCAGGTCGTACACCTTCGTGATCGCGAGCCCCGAAGGCAGGGAGTGCCCGAGCGAGGCGACGGTTTCATCCACCCGCTTCTTCACTTCCAGGATGCTCGCGCCCACCTGCTGCGAAATGGCCACCGAGACGGCATCCGAGCCGTTGCCGGCAATCAGGAGAGTTCGATCGGGCGAGCCGGGAAACACGGTGGCCAGATCCGAGACGCGCAGTGTCGCGCCGTTTCGCACGGCCACGGGTGTCTTCGCGATGTCCTCGGGGGTGGCCCAGAGCCCGCTCACCAGAACGAGGTGCTGTTTCCCGTCGGCCGTGTAACGTCCCACCGCCTCGAGCATGTTGGTCGCCTTGAGCGACGCGGTGATGTCCCCCACGGTCGTGCCCGACGCGAGCAGGCGCGCCGGGTCGGCCACCACTTCGATCTCCCGCGTGTCGCTGCTGAGCACCTCCACCCGTCCGGCGCCGGGGATGCGGGAGATCTCCGGCCGCATGACATAGAAGGCGTAATCGTTCAGTTCGGACGCGGGCAGCCCGCCCGTGAGATCGAAGATCAGGATCGGGAACGTGGATGGTGTCAGTCTTTCCACGGTCAGATCCACCTCGCCCGGCATTTCCACCCGTGCCTCGGCGATGCGGTTCTGCACCTGCTGCAGCGCGACGACCATGTCGGTGGAAGGGTCGAACTGGGCGGAGATCTCGGTGGCGCCGCGAAACGTGGTGGATCGCACGCGGCGGATACCGGGCACCTCCATGACCGCCTGCTCGATCGGCTGGGCGATGGTGAGCATCATCGAAGGGGCGGGAACGGTTCCGCTGCGCGCGAGGATGGCGATGCGCGGAAACTGCAGCGCGGGATAGATGCCGCTGGGAAGGTACAGGTAGGCGACCGCCCCGGCGGCCGGCAGCAGCAGCGTGAGCAGGAGAACGGCGCGGCCGTGGCGGATGGCCCAGCGCGCCGGGTTCATGATTGCGAGGCGGTCACTTCGGCGCCGTCGGGCAACGCTTCCTGACCATGGACGATCACCATCTCGCCGGTCTTCACTCCTGAAAGCACCTCGGCGTCCTGCTCGCCCAGAACACCCAGCTTGACCTCGCGGCGCTTCGCATGGCCCTGTTCGTCCACGGTGAAAACCGCGGTGGTCGAGCCTTCCCGAACGATCGCGGCCGCCGGAACGAGCACCGCGTCATGGTGCTCCTCTCCCATCACGACCGCCTGGACCGGCGTGCCGGTGGGCAGGCGGGTCGGCTTGCTGAACAGAAGATGGATGAGCGCGGAGCCGGTGGCCGGGTCGACGGCCGCCGGACCGGTGCGCACCGACGCCTCCTCGGGAGCGTAGCCGCCCGGGCCGATCACCTGCGCGGGGTTGCCCACCGCGATCAATGGCAGGTCGCTCACCGGCACGGAGATCTCCACCTGCAGTCGCGACGGGTCGATGACACGCAGGATCGGATCGGAGCTGGACGGTTCGACCAGATCTCCCGGGTTGTGCCATCTGCCGGCCACCAGGCCGACGAACGGCGATCGGACGGTGCCGCGCTGCTGGAGCAGCGTGGCGGATTCCAGCGCGCTCTTCGTCTCCGATACCGCCGCTTCCGCTTCGGCCAGCTCGCGTTGCGCATCCTCGACCTCCTTGCGGGAGGCGATGCCGCGCGAGAAAAGGCCGTCGATGCGCGTCGCGGCGGCGCGCGCGTTTTCCAGCCGCGCCCCCGCGCGGGCGGTGTCCGACTTCTTCGATGCGCTGTCCGCCCCCAGAGAGGGGATCTCGAACCGCACCAGCAGATCTCCCTTGCGCACGGGGTCGCCTTCGGCCTTGGGCATCTCGAGGATGCGGGCCGACAGCGGCGCGGTTACCAGCAGCTCGGCCCCCGCCGCCGGCTTGACCGTACCGCCGACCCGGATGCTGCCGCGGATCGTTCCCAGCCGCGCGGGCTGGACGATCACCGCCACCTTGTCGGAGGTCTCGACTTTTTCCTCAGGCGCCGCGGCGCAGGCCTGCAGCAGCACGGCAGACGAAACGAGGGCGAGCAGCAGGACCGACGGGCGGCTCATGGCAGCGGCGCTCCGATCGCCAGCTCGAGCTCGGCCAGCGCGATCTGGAAGTCGAGCCCTGCCTGCACCGCCTTGAGCCGAACGTCGCGCACCGAGGCGAACGCCTGCAGCATCGTGACCAGTCCGGTCTGGCCCGAGCGGTACGACTCGGCCGCCATCTCCTGCACTTCGGCCGCTTCCGGGAGGATTAGGTCGTGGTAGCGGACGAGCTGGTCATGCAGCCCCGTGGCGACCACGAGGGCGGCGGAGACCGAGCCGCGGATCCGGGCCACCACCGCCTCACGCTCCGCCTGGAGCTGCGCGAGGGTCCCTTCCTCGAGCCTGACTTCGCCGTGGTGCCGGTTGAGCAGGGGCAGCTCGATCGAGAATCCGGCCCGCCAGCCGGTGTCGAACTCAGGCTGGGCGCGGCGTGTGATGGCTCCCTGGAGCACGAGGTCCGGGATCCGTTCCGCGCGGGCAAGACCGACACGCGCCTGCTCCGCGTCGATCCTGCGGTCGACGACGGATAGCTCGGCGCTGGCGGTCATCGCGAGGTCGAGGGCCCGCGCTGGATCGGGAACTTCGCCGGCATCGATGTCCTCCGCCGCCGTGGTGGATGCGTCCGGCGGTCTGGCAAGCAGCGTGTTGAGATCGATGCGGGCGGAAGTCAGCTCGGCCTGGGCCGCCCCGAGGTCGTTGTTCGTCTGCTCGAAGTTCATCTTCGCCTGCACCACTTCGAGACGGGGTGCGGCGCCCGATTCGAAGCGGCCGCCGGCAGCGTCGCTGGTGCGCTGCGCCAGCCCCAATACTTCTTCCATCTCCTTGACCCGGCGCTGCGCGGCGGACAGGGTGAAATAGGCCCGTCTGACGCTGACGCGGGTTTCTTCGATCAGCCGTGAGATCTCCGCCTCGTCGCCGCCGGTGGCCGCCCTGGAGACGTCGAGACGTCGCTGGCGCTTGCCCCCGATTTCGATCGGCAATGCGAAGGCATACGACTCATGGGGTGTTTCCAGCGACGACTCGAAGGTGAACTCGGGATTGGGCCGCTGCCCCGCGATGTCCACCCCGGCCTGCGAAACCTCCCGGCCGAGCCTGGCGGCCGCAAGGCTCCTGTTGGCTGATGAGGCGATCGATATCGCCTGCTCGAGGCTCAGCGGCTCCTCGGCGGCCATCCCTGGCGCCGCCCCCGCGGAACCGGAGAGCAGGGCAGAGACCAGAAGCGCGCCGCGAGCCAGTCTCAGGGCGACACCTCCTGGGACTTGACCTGGGGCCCGGTGCCCGCCAGCGTATCGACCACCCGCAGCAGCTGCCCTCTGTCAGGATCGCAAACCCAGGCCTGTCGCCGGTCGTCGGTGGCGACACAGTGCGATCCGGTCGCGGTCTTCACGGTCCCCAGCAGCGCCAGCCGACCCGACGGCGCCACGCCGAGGATCGCCATGGTCGCGCTGCGCGCTCCGGGCAGGTAGAGGTGACCCAACTCGGGGTTGAAAGCGATGATGTCGACGCCCGACCCGTGCTCGAGGCTGTCCAGGACGGCGCCACCCTTGTCGAGTCCCAAAACGACGGCCTTGCCCTCGGCGCATCCAACGAACAGGAAGCCCCGCACCGCGTCCCGCGCCAGTCCACGCGACCCGGTGCAGCCGTTCGGCCAGGTCTCCACCACCTTGCGCTCGCGCAAGGCAATCGCAACGGTGAACCCCTTCCAGTGGTTGGAGTAGGCCCGCGCGCGTCCGGCGTCGATGATCAGCGACTCGGGGCCGCCCGGCACCGGGATGAAGGCGGCGTGCGAGGGGGTCGGCGCGCCGGTGGCGGGCAGGGAAAAAACCTCGATCCGTTCCTTGTCGGGCTCGGTGACCCAGACCTCGCCGGTGGGCTCGACGAATCGGACGTAGTCCGAGGCGCTGGCCAGCGGCGCGCGCGCGACAACCGAAAGAGTGCCTGCATCCACGACGAGGAGACTGTTGGAGGTGCGATCGTTGGCGAAGATCAGCCCCCGGCCTTCGTCGGCGGAGGTCGTCCCTTCACCATGGCCGCCGCCGAACTGGTCCTTCGAGGTGAATCCCTCGATCGCCGCCACCTGCGCGCTCGATGGGTCGACGAGATCGAGCTTGCCACTGCGCCCGGCCGGCACCACCAGTTTCTTCAATGTCGGGGAGAAGAACAGATCGTCGAAGCCGATCCCCGCGGCGCCACCGGGCAGCGGAACCGGCCGAGCCGCGAGAACCGGCTCGGCGGGCAATCCCGGATTGCCGCCGGCCGCCAGCAGCACCACCAGGATCATTGCGAACTTTCCGGGCATCGCAGGCTCCCCCAATGCAGGGCATCTTAGCACCGCCAAAGGGAACCACGTCAGCCACGCTGCCGGCTTGCGAACCGGAATGGCTGTCCTACAATCCCGCCCCAGCAGGCCTCTGACTATCGGGCAGGGGGGTGGCGCGCACCTCTGATGGCCTGCGGCGGCTTCCCGCCACCCTGCCATCTCCTGGAGGGCTGGTGAATGAACCGCGTCGGATGTTCCAGGACAGTTCGCGGGTCACGTCTGGCGGCATCGTGCCTGGTGGCCGTGCTGCTGGCCTCGCCACGGACGGTGTCAGCCCAGATAAAAGTCCAGACCTTTCCCAACCTGGAAAAATCAGTCAAGGAACGATGGATTGGGAAGCCTGAATCCGCCGTCATTGAGAAGCTCGGACCACCGAAGGACAAGAACTCGACCGACAAGTCGGATTTCCTGACGTGGCAGAACTCGGTGTTCTTCGGGGCCAACGCGAAGGAATCCATCGACTGCACCGCGAAGCTGCGTTTCGACTCCGCGAAGCTGGCTGACGCCTCGGTGGAGGGGAGCGATCAGAACCTCTGCCTGAAGTTGCTGTTTCCGCTTCTGGGGGACGCCGATAAGCGCAGGTGACACGCCCGGCCCGGCTTCCGGTGCGCCCGGAACCGGGTCATTGTTTCAAGTGACAGACCGCCTCGATGTTGTTGCCGTCCGGGTCGATGACGAAAGCGGCGTAGTAGGTCGGGGAGTAGCTTTCCCGGATGCCCGGAGCGCCGTTGTCACGCCCCCCGGCTTCCATCGCCGCGTTATGGAACGAGCCGACGGCGGCTCGGCTCGGCGCCGCAAACGCGATGTGCAGGCCGGTGGAAGCGGGTTGGCCCTCCGAGATCCAGAGGAGGGTCGACTCGCCGGGACCGAACCCGGCCGTGGAGCCGTCATCCTCCCCCTGCAATGCGATGCCGAGCGGGGCGAGCGCCTTCTCGTAGAATTGTCTGCTCTTCTTGTATTCCCTGACCTTCAGGCTGAGATGGTCGTACATGGTTTCCTCCTCGAGAAAAGTTTCCTCAGGGTAGCTCGAAGGGCCCGCCGCGGCTTGCGCTTTCTTGCTGATCTGCGCGACCGGCGGGAGTTTTTAGCACCCTTCAGGTGCTGGACCCGCGCGTGGAGGAGGCGCGGTACCGGGAAGGAGGCACTCCGTAGACGCGGCGAAAGGTCCGGATGAAATGGCCCAGGTTGTTGAACCCGGTGGCATGGCATGTGTCGGTGACGCCACCGCCGGCGGAAAGCCGCTCGGCGGCCCGCGCGAGTCGCACCCGCAGCAGGAAGCGGTGGGGCGGTACGCCGCACAGCTCCCGGAACACCCTGCTGAAATGGAAAGGGCTCATCCCGGCGTCACGGGCGATCTCTCCGAGCGAAAAATGTCGTGCGTACCCCTCGGTGAGGGTCGCCCGGGCCTGCTCCACGCGGCGGGCGTACCAGGCAAGCTGCCCGGGGCGAAAGAGCCTCGCGGGGGCCGGCTCCCCGTCGGCCACCGCGGCCAGCAGCTCGCCCGCCAGGACCGGGCACGACAGATCCGGGTCCTCCCCGATGGCGGTCTCGACCAGACGCTGGCGAAGGTAGGCGAGCCTGTTGGTCAGCTTCGCCGTGATCTTGCGAGGATTCCACCGCCCACCGAGCGTCGAGCGCACGTCGTGGACCAGGTCCGGCGAGAGGTGGACCGAAAAGCAGACGTCACCCGGACTCTGCTCGTGATGGCTGCAACAATAGCGGAGCCCGGGGGAGGTGACGAAAATCGCGGTGGCGTCCATGCGCCAGCGGCGCTTTCCCTGGTGCAGGGTGTATCCTCCCCGTTCGACGAAGCTCACCGAATGCGACGCGGCGGCTTCCTCGGCCGGGTCGCGGTGAACGCGGTCGGGTGGATGATCCAGCCGGAGAAGGCTGACCAGCGGGCCGCGGTAGAGAGTCTGGCTGCGAATCATCGGCGAGCAGCTCCTTGTTCGTGTCGCGAGCGGGTGTCCGGGGCGTCGTCCTGATGATTATACGTGAGCCGGGCGGGTCGATCATGCAGACAGCATCAAGGGACGGCCGCGGGTGAGCGCCCGGGCACACCGGGTGGCGCGGCGCCGCGCGCGCAAGCTGCCGCGTTCGTTTTACGCTCGCGGCGCGCTGAGTGTCGCCCCCGACCTGCTCGGCAAGGTGATCTGCCACCGGAGAGACGGTGTGCTGACCGCGGGGCGCATCGTGGAAGTCGAGGCCTACCTCGGTTCGGCCGACCCGGCCTCGCACGCCTGGCGCGGGCCCACCCCGCGCAACCGCGCGATGTTCGGGCCGCCGGGCCACGTCTACGTCTATTTCACCTATGGCAACCACTTCTGCATGAACGTGGTGACCGGGCGTGAAGGCGAAGCCTCGGCCGTCCTGATTCGGGCGCTCGAACCGATCGAGGGGCTCGAATCGATGAGACAGCGGCGCGGCCGGGAACCGCTGGGCGACCTGACTTCGGGGCCGGGCAAGCTCGCCCAGGCGCTCGGCATCGATCGGGCCGCCTACGGCCATGACCTGACCAGGGAGCCGCTCTGGATCGAGGACGATCGGTTCGCGCCGCCGGAATGGGTGGCCACCCCGCGCATCGGGATCAGCGCTGCGATCGACCTGCCCTATCGATTCGTGGTGGCGGGCTCCCCCTTCGCATCGCGTCGAATTCGGATGACCCGGCCGGGGCGACAAAGACCATCAGGAGCATGAGGAGCATGCGCGGAATGCACAGCACGAGCAGGCGGTTACGCCGGGGTCTCAGTCCGTTGATATTCTGCCTGCTGGCGGCGCCGGTGTTCCTCGCGGGCTGCGCCGGCGAGAAGCGCTCGATGCCGGTGCCCGCGTCCGGGGGCGGCAGCTTCGAGGCTCAGGTCGTTCCGCTGCTCCAGGCCAGGTGCAGCCCCTGCCACTTTGCCGGCGGCAAGATGTACGACAAGCTCCCGTTCGATCGTCCCGGGACCATCCGAACCCTCGGGATCAAGCTCTTCACACGGATCAAGGATCCAGGAGATCAGGCCGTGATTCGCGCCTTTCTCGATCGGGCGGATTGACAGGCTTCCGAAAGACACCCACGGACCGCGATCCGGCGGCCCACCCGGTCAGGCGCTGGCGTGCGTCTGACCCGGACCTTACATTGACGTTGCCCCGAATCACACACCCCCGCTGATTCGAATCTCGCGCTGGATGCACAGTCCGGAGCGCCCATTGTTCCGGTCGTCGATGCGTTGTCGTCCCTGTTTCCAGCCCCGCACGACCAGCCCGTCCTGACATCCGCGCTCCACGACCGGGAGCCGTGCCATGGTGTCTCCATGCCTCTGTGTCTGTCGCCGCGCCGCCATCTGTCTCGTCATGTTCGTGCTTGGGTGTCATGCCGATCGTCTCGATGCGACCACCTGGACCGTGAGCAACGTCGGCGCCTGCTCTGATACCGGCGCCGGCACCCTGGCCCTGCCGTTCTGCAGCCTCCAGGTCGGCATCGACCAGGCGCGCTCCGGCGATATCGTCGAGGCGCGCGGCGGGCTCTACGGTCCGGCGCAGATCAACATCAACCTCAGCGGCACCGCGAGCGCCCCGATCACGATTCGTTCGGTCCCGAGACGCACGGCGGTGATCGTCGGAGCGGCAGGAGCGGGGGACACGGCGGGCTCGGGTGTCATCATCAACGGCTCGTACGTGGTGTTCCAGGGATTCGAGGTGCGTGACGCCGCAGGCACCGGGATCCGCAACTGGGGCAGCTACGTCACCATTCGCGACAACTACGTCCATGACAACGCAAGACGGTGCGACCTGCTGGTGATGCCGAAGTGCGGCCAGGGGATCGCATCGAACGGATCGACGCCGAGATACGGTGTCGTCATCGAGCGCAACCTTTCGTTCCGCAACGGCACCTCCAGCTCGATGGACCACGACTACTATGTTTCCAATCCCGGCACGATCGTGCGCAACAACATCGCCGCGGCGGCAGCCGGGTTCGGTTTCCAGATTTATCCGGATTGCGATGCCTGTCTGATCTACAACAACGTGGCCTACGGCAACGCGAACAACAGCGGCTTCCTGCTCGGCGGCAACGGCACGACGTCGTTCAGCACGGGTCTGCAGGTCTACAACAACATCTCGAGTGGAAACAAAGGCTACGGTTTCTGGATCTACCACAACGGCACCGAGACCGTCGTCATGGGCAGGAACATCGTCTCGGCAAACGCGGCCGGGGCGATTCTCGTCACCTCCTCCAACCCCCCGTCCAACACCGGCATGCTGGCGGTGGACCCGCTGCTCGTCGACCCGGGCGGTCTCGATTTCCACATCAGCGGGGCCAGCCCGGCCATCGACGCCGGCAGCGCGTCGTACATTCCGCCCGATGACATCGACGGCGAGGCGCGCATCAGCGGTCTGGCCGTCGACATCGGCGCCGACGAGTTCGTGCCGGCGGTTCCGCCCGAGGCGGCCACCGACCTCCGATTCATCGACGCCACCACGATGGTCTGGGCGGCTTCATCCCAGGCGACCTCGTATGCCCTGTACCGGGGCTCGTTGACCGGCTGGCCGTGGGGGTTCAACCACACCTGCCTGCAGCCGGGTCTGGGTGGCACCGGTGCGATCGACTCCGCCGTGCCGTCTGCCGGGATGCTGTCCTATTACCTCGTCTCGGGGGTCAACTCGATGGGGGAAGGGAACCTGGGTTGGACCTCCGTTGCCGGGCTTCGCCCGAACGTCAATCCCTGTCCGTGAAGTGAAAGCTAACAATCGGCTGAACATGCTGTCCGTCACATCGCCAACCCGACGATTCCGCTTGCACGGCTCATCCCAATGCGGTATAAGAACGCTACACCCTGCCTTAACGAACGGGAGGAGCACTTCGCGGCCTAATATGAACTGAGTTGCTGCGGGCGACTCGGGTTTCCCTCGCGCGGAGTTGTTCACCTGCTCGTAATCCAGCCATTTTCGCAGTTCGTAGAGGTCGGAGATCCGTCCAGGGGCAGGAATCGTCACGTTTTTCTCTCAGGAGGCAGGACAAAAATTCATGTGTACCAGCGAACCGAACTGTAGTGGCGCCATGAGGAACCTTCTCAAGCTCGCTTCCATTCTCCCGATCATGATGCTCGGCCTGCTGCTCGTCAGCAGCCAGCCGGTCTGGGCCCAGGTCGACCCGAACGGTCCGACAGGCGGCGGCGCCTGCGATCCGAACGCCATCGATCCTCATCCGTGCCCATCGGACAACGACCCGTGCACGGACGAAGTCTGCGACGCCACGACGCATCAGTGCATCTCTGTGCCGGTCGGCCCGGGTGGGCCGGACCAGTGCCAGCCGGGCGGCTGTGATCCGAACTCGATCGATCCGGGCCAGTGCCCGTCGGACAGCGACCCCTGCACGACAGAGGTCTGCGACCCGTCCACGCACAAGTGCGCGTCGGTGCCGGTCGGACCGGGCGGTCCGGACCAGTGCCAGCCGGGCGGCTGCGATCCGAACTCGATCGATCCGGGCCAGTGCCCGACGGACAACAACCCCTGCACGACAGAGGTTTGCGACCCGTCCACGCACAAGTGCGCGTCGGTGCCGGTCGGACCGGGCGGTCCGGACCAGTGCCAGCCGGGCGGCTGCGATCCGAACTCGATCGATCCGGGCCAGTGCCCGACGAGCGACAATCCCTGCTCACCGAACGTCTGCAACCCGTCGACACACCAGTGCGAGGCGAAGCCGGTGGTCTGCGATGGGGACGACAACAAGTGCACGGTGGAGTCCTGCAACCCGGCGACCGGTCACTGCGAGTCGGGTGATCCGAAGCATTGCGAAGCCGACGCGGACAACTGCACCACGGAGAGCTGCGACCCGGCCACGGGGAATTGCGTTTCGAACCCGACCAACCCGGCACCGGATGAATGCGGTGGCGCGATCTGCCGCACTCCCGGATTCTGGGGCACCCATGCGGCGGCCGCCTCGAAGCCCAAGTCGTTCAACATCACACAGGCCGTCATCAACGCGGCCGGTGGGACGCTGTCGATCTGCGGCAAGGCGATCACCAGCACGATCACAAACGACAACAACTCCGCGGTGGAAGCGATCTGCGTCAGCCCGGCCGGCGACATCCGGCTCCAGCTGGCAAGACAGCTCACGGCCGCGGCGCTGAACTGCGTCATCAGCGGTGGCGGTGGCGACTGCATGGGCACGCCGCTCTACTCCACCCTGTTCAGCAGCTGCAACGCCACGTGCGGCGACAGCTCGGCCAGCACGGCGAG
>DASROJ010000143.1:0-5539 GCA_035646975.1 Patescibacteria group bacterium | reverse complement strand
GCTTGTGCCCGGTCAGGCCCTCCTCCTTGTGGGTGCAGACGACGCGGCCCACCACGCGCGCGAGGTTCACTTTCTGTCCATGCTGATCGTGTCGACGATTCCGATGATCGCCGCATCCACCGGAGTGTCTTTCGTGCGCGTCGTCATGCGCGCCGACGAGCCGGAGACCACGAGGACAGTCTCGGTATATCCGGCGCTCACCGTATCGACGGCCACCACGGGGCTGCCTGAATCACCCCCGGACGGATCGAGCGGCTGGACGACCAGCAGCTTGAATCCCTCGAGCCGGTCGTCCTTGCGGGTGGCCACGATGGTCCCGAGGATACGGGCGAGAAACATCCACGACCCCTTGCGGCCTCAGCCGCGGTTCGTCCTGCCGATCGGCAGCCGGTCCTCGAGGCTGGCATGCGGCCTGGGGATGACGTGCACCGAGACCAGCTCCCCCACCTTGCGGGCCGCGGCGGCGCCCGCGTCCGTGGCGGCCTTCACCGCGGCGACATCTCCCCGGACGATGGTCGTCACGAGGCCCGAGCCAATCTTCTCGTAGCCGATCAGGGTGACTTTGGCCGCCTTGACCATGGCGTCGGACGCCTCGATCATGGCGACGAGTCCCCGGGTCTCGATCATCCCCAGGGCTTCGCCCATGCGCTCCTCCTTCTCGTCCTTCATCTGTTCTCCGCTCCTGACGTCACATCGTCTTGACGACGTCGGTGATGAGGTCAATCAACTCGTCACGGGTGAGACTGTAATGGCCTTCTGGTCCCGGATCGCTCAGCCTCGTGGAGATCTTCTGCATCTTCTCCTCCAGGACCTTGCAGCTCAGGCACGCGTGCGCGGGTGCCTGGAACTGAAGCCGCTCGCGGATCTCCCGGAGCTTGGCCACATGCTCGTCGGACAACGGCCGCTCGCTGCCCAGCGTCCTGGCCACGACGTAGATGTGGGCCGAATGCTCCAGCGTCTCCATCCGATCGTAGGCGGAAAAAACATCGCCGCCCACCGTGAGCGCGCCATGGTTGGCGAGCAGGATCCCGTCGAACCGGGCGTAGGGCCGCACGGCCTCCGCCAGCTCGGGAGTCGTCGGCGTGCCGTACTCGGCCAGCGGCACGGTGCCCAGCGTCAGCACCACCTCGGAGAGCAGCGGCTGGTCCATCGGAATCCCGGCCACGGCGAACCCGGACGAATTCGGCGGATGGGCATGCACCACGGCGCGGACATCGGACCGCTCGTGGTACATGACCAGGTGCATTTCCAGCTCCGAGGAAGGCTCCAGCTTGCCATAGAGCTTTCGCCCCTGCATGTCGGTGACGACGAGATCTTCAGGGTCCAGACGTCCCTTGTTGCGGCCCGAAGGGGTGGTCAGGATCCGATCGTCCTGCATCCTGACACTGACGTTGCCGTCGGCGGCGGCGATGAATCCCTTGTCATAGAGTCGTCGTCCGACTTCGACGATGTCGTTGCGATGCTCGAACTCGCGTTTCCTCGGGGCCGCCCCGCGCGTCTGCCCTCCGTAACCGCCCGAGCCCAGCTCGCTCATGCGACATCCCCCGGCAGGCGCATCAAGGAGTCGGTCAAGCCGCGTCGATTCCGCGTGTCGCGCCCGCGATGAATCGAGTCCGGCAGTCTTCCGAACAGAAGAAGTGGGTCTCACCGGACCTGGTCAGCCCGATCGCGCGTTCGCGCGGCAGAAAGGTGTTGCACACTCGATCACGCACCAGCTCGCCGGTCCTCGCCGCCCGCGCCGCGCCGGAAGCGTCCCGCACGTTGCGCCTGGAGTGCCCGGGGCCGCGGGCGAACATCCCTGCCAGGCTGCGCAGCACCAGCATGACGACACCGAAGAGGGCCAGGGCCATCAGGAAGCGCCTCATGAGGGCTTCGCCCCGGCGGGCTTGCCCGCCTTCTCCTGCCTGAGCTTCTCGATCTCGGCCCGCACGGCGTTCATGTCGATGTCCTTCGGGTTCAGGTCGTGCGCCTTGGAGAAGGCCTCCTCGGCCTTGGCGTAGTCGTCGAGATTGTAGAGATAGACGATGCCGATGTTGAACCAGCTCTTCCAATGGTTGGGATCGCGGCTCACGCTCTCCCGGAAGACCTGCATCGCCTCGTCCACCTTCCCCATCTCGCGCAGGCAGGTCCCCATGTCGGTGCGAATGTCGACGTTGCCCGGTTCCACCTCGAGGGCCCTGCGGTAGTAATCGATCGACTTGTCGAACATGCCCGCATCCATGTACATGTTGCCGAGGCGGGACAGCGCGACGACGTTCCGGGGATCTTCGTCGACCGCTTTTTTCAGCGCGCTCAGTTCTTTCTTGACCTGCTCCATCTGCTCCATGCTTGGACCGCCGGGGCTGGGACCGCCGGGGGCGCCACCTCCGCCCGGCGCCTGCGAGCCTCCCATCCCCGAAGGCTCCTGCCCCGCGATCACCGGCGCCCCGCGCTGGCCACCCATCGTCTCCGGTGCGTTGGCCGAGGCGACCCCACCCAGCCGGCCGCCGTAAAACTGGTGCGCGCTGATGAAACCCAGCAGGAATCCGAAAATGATCCCCGCGATGGCGAAGGCGATATGCTGGCGGGAGATGGAGGAGTTGCTGGTCACGCGGGAAGGGTAGATGAAACATCGCGGGATCGTCAAGGCCGGGCGGACTTCGTCTTGATCGCGGAAGATCGCTGTGGTACAAGTGTGGTCCTTTCTTGGGCGCGGGGGTGGCGTTGAGCAGCGGAACGCTCGTGAGGAGCCCGGCGGGAATGGCCGGACTCCTGATCGTGCTGTTCGTGGCGAGCCTGGCGGCGCTCTCGACGGAGTTCGGACCCTCCTCGCGCTCGATCCTGACCCGTTATCTTGTTTCCTGGGGTCCCCTGGACGAAGACCGGACGATCGAATCGCCGCCGTCTCCTCCCGATTCCCGCCATTGGCTCGGCACCGACATCCAGCGCAGGGATTTCTTCTCCCGGCTACTGCATGGAGCGAGGATCTCGCTGCAGGTCGGGCTGGCCGCCGAGGCGATCGCCTTCACCATCGGCATCATCCTCGGCGGACTGGCCGGATTCTACGGAGGCTGGCTCGACGCCGCGTTGATGCGCCTGGCGGACATCCTGCTCGCCTTTCCCCTGCCGATCCTCGCGATGGCGGCGATTGCCGTTTTCGACACGCGGAGCATCACTCTCGTCTTCGTCGTGCTGGGGCTGATGGGATGGGCGGGTATCGCGCGATTGACGCGGGCACAATGCCTGTCGGTGAAGGGACGCGGCTACCCGGAGGCGGCCCGGGCCCTCGGCGCCGGTGATCTTCGACTGGTCGCGCGGCACCTGCTGCCCAACGCGGCGGCGCCGGCGATGGTGGCCGCCTCGGTGGGCGTGGCGGGAAACATCCTGACCGAGGCCTGGCTCTCCTTTCTGGGTCTGGGCGCGCAACCCCCCGCCATTTCGTGGGGACGCATGATCGTCGACGGACAGCCGGACCTCACCGTCCGGCCGTGGCTCTGCGTGTTTCCGGGGATTGCCATCGCGATCACCGTGCTTGGGTTCATCCTCCTGGGGGACGCGCTGCGTGATGCCATCGACCCGAAGCTGCAGGTGGCGACTCATACTTCATGAGGTGACGAGATGCCGAGTGCGAGGAGTCTGTTTGCCATCCTGATGCTGGCCATGCTGCCGGCGGCGTGCGCGCCGGCGCCGGTCGACAACGCCCCGGCGGAGCAGACGCTCAGGTACCGGATGCCGGAGGATCCTCCCAGCCTGGATCCGTTTCTCACCGGCGACGACAACTCCAGCGTCTACCACTACCTGATCTTCGACGGGCTGGTCGAGTATGTCCCGGGTTCGCTCGAGGTGCGCCCGGCGGTCGCCGAGTCGTGGACCGTTTCGCCCGACAACCTCACCTACACCTTCAAACTGCGCAAAGGAGTCAGGTTCCACAATGGCCGCGAGGTGGTCGCCGACGATGTGCGCTATTCGATTCTCAGAGCGCTGTCCAAGAAGATTCACTCGGAGAAGTCCTATTTCTTCGCCAGCGTCAAGGGCGCCGACGATTACTGGGCTGGCCGCACCCAGGATCTTCCCGGGGTGGTCGCGCCCGATCCCCGCACCGTCATCATCACCCTGTCGCATCCCTACGAGAAATTCCTGACCATCCTGGCAGGCGAAGCAGGATCGATCCTGCCGAAAGAGGTCTACGACGATCCGGCCAGGGCCTACGTGAAGCACCCGGTGGGATGCGGCCCGTTCAGGTACGACGCCTACGAGCCCACCGTGTCGCTCACGCTGGCCCGCTTCGCGGACCACTGGAAGGGAGTCGCGCCCAGGGGCGCCATCACGAAGATCATCTTCAGGTTCATACCGGACTCGAGCACGGCGTTCCAGGAATACCGCACGGGCGGACTGGACTTCACCCAGGAGATTCCGCCGCAACAACGCGAAAAGGTGCTGAAGGAAATGCCGGCGGATGTTCACAACTCGACGCGGTTGTCCATCCTCTTCGTCGGCTTCAACCATGGTGCGGCCCCCTTCAGGAACAATCGCCTCCTGCGCCAGGCGATCCTCCATGCCATCGATCGTGACTACATCGTGCGGGTGCTGCAGGAGGGCAAGGATGTCGTCGCGTCGGGCATCATCCCGCCCGGGATGCTGGGACACGACCCGAACCGCACCGCTTTCGCCTATGACCCCAACCTGGCCTCGCGGCTTCTGGCCGAGGCCGGCTACCCGGATGGCAAAGGGCTGCCCGAGCTGGTCTACGCCAGCAACCAGACACGCGGGTTCTCGCTCGTCGCGGACCGGATCCAGAGCGACCTGTCGCGCATCGGCGTCAAGGTGAGAATCAAGATGAGCGACTTCCTCGCGTTTCTTGCAGCGATGCAGTCGGGCAAGGCCGACGCGGCGGCGGGTTCGCTGTTCAGGATGACCTGGTACGCGGACTGGCCCGACCCGGACAACTTTCTCGCCACGCCGTTCATCACCGGCGGACAGGGCAACTACGGCCTGTACACCAACCCGGAGTTCGACCAGATGATGGAGAAAGCGCGCAGCGAGCCCGACCGCGCGAAGCGCGAGCAGCTCTACCGCGAGGGGGAGAGGATGCTGCTCGAAGACGCGGCCCTCGTGCCGATCTACTGGTACGGCCAGGACGTCCTGCTGAAACCGGAGTTCACTGGCATGAAGCTCAGCCAGCTGGGCACCTTCGGCATCGCGTGGGAGGAGGTCGTCCGCAGGAAATGATCGTCTTCGTGATGCGCCGTCTGCTCTGGATGCTGCCCGCCCTGTGGGCCGCGGCGACCCTCGTCTGGATATTCATGTTCATGATCCCCGGGGACCCAGCGCGCGTTCTTTCAGGACAGAGCGCGGATCCCGACGTGCTGGCCGCCGTGAGGGCCGAGTGGGGTCTGGACCAGCCGGCTCTCGTTCGGTACGGCCAGTTCCTCGGCAAGCTGGCGCGGTTCGACCTCGGGACATCGTACGTGCGGCAGGGTCGACCCGTCGCGGAGATTCTCGCCACCGGGATCTGGCGCACCCTGATCCTGGCAGTTTGCGCCACGGCGCTGGGAGCGTT
>DASROJ010000142.1:0-6222 GCA_035646975.1 Patescibacteria group bacterium | reverse complement strand
GATCAACGACGAGGTCGAGACCCGCGTCATCCGCAAGGTGTTCGGCGGGCACGCCGACAGCTTGCCGGTGTCGGCCACCAAGTCGATGTTCGGCCATCCGCAGGGAGCCTGTGGCGCGATGGGTGTTGCCGCCACGGCGCTGGCGATGCGGGACCGGATCATTCCGCCGACGGTCAACCTGGAGAACCCCGACGAGGGGTTCGATCTCGACTACGTGCCGCACTCCCCCAGACGCGCCGAATTCCAGGCCGCGGTCTGCAACTGCATCGGGTTCGGCAGCAAGAACTCGGCGCTGGTGATGCTCAATCCGACCTCCTGATCAGGAGGCATTCCTGAGCACCGCCCGGTATCGTACCTTTCCAGCCTCGAGCCGGTCCCGCACCGCATTGACCTGGTCGAACGGGTAGACCTCGAGCATCGGCTTCACTTTCCCGGCCGCCACCAGCTCCAGTGCTTCGACCAGGTCGCGTCGATGGTTCTGCTTGCTGCCGATCAGCCTGAGCTGTTTGCCGAGAAACAGCAGCGAGTCGACCTGCACCGGCCCGTCCAGCGAACCCATGTTGACGTGGCGGCCTCCGGGGCGAAGACCGGCCAGCGCCTGGGTGACGTGCGCCGCCGAGTTGGTCGTCCCCAGGATGATGTCGGCCCCGCCGGCCTTCAGCAGGGCCTGGCCGAGATCGCCCGATGCGATGATGACTTCATGAGCGCCGAGGGAACGCGCTTCGTCTTTTTTCGACTCCGTGCCGGTCAGCGCGAACACCTCCAGGCCGAGCGCACGGGCGAACTGGATGGCCAGGTGCCCGAGCCCGCCGAGACCCAGCACCGCGACGCGATCGCCAGGGCGTGGCTCCGCGTTGCGAAGACCGCTCATTACCGTGAAGCCGGCGCAGAAGACGGGCGCGGCGTCCTCGTCGGAGATGCCAGCGGGGATCAACGCGCAACCCGCCTCCCAGGCCAGCATCAGCTCGGAGTTGCCCCCGCCCAGGTTCATCCAGGTCTGCATCCCGGCGCAGTAAATGTCGCGACGCTGCTGGCAGAAGACGCACCGGCCGCATCCTTTCTGATGCCAGCAGACGCCGACGCGATCTCCCACGCGGAGGTCCGTCACGCCGGCGCCTGTTTCGACGATCGTGCCCACCGGCTCGTGGCCCGCCACCTGCGGCAGCCTGATCGGCATCCTGCCATGATGCGCGTGGATATCCGTTCCGCACATGCCGCTGGCGCGGATCCGGATGAGCACCTGGCGCGGCCCGGGCCTGGGGTCCGGCACGTTCATAATGGACCAGGGGCGGTTGAACTCGGTGATGACAGCCGCCTTCATGTGTGGTCTCCTCCGGGACCTGAGCGATGACTCGGACAGGCTTCTAGGCGAACGCCCCGCGGTAATCACGGACGAATCGATCGAACGACCCGGGCTCGCGGCCCGTGATCCGACCGACCCATGGCGTGACGCGGCCGGCGCGTCCGTCGAGGTAATACCGCATCAGATCGATCACCGCATCGGCGACCCAGTCCGGCGATCCGGACCTGATCATCGCCTTCCTGAAGTCGGCCGGCGAGGTCTCCTCGCAGACGATCTCCCTGCCGAGCGCCTTCGACAGACTCATGGCGATCTGCTGGTAGGTCAACGCCTCGGGTCCGGTGAGATCGTAGGCCATTGCCGAATGGTCGCTACCGGTGGCGAGAACCGCGGCAGCGACCGCCGCGACGTCACGGGCATCGATGTGGCTGATCGGCGTGCGGGTTCCGCACAGATGGATGACTCCCGCCTTGACGCCCGCGGCGTGGAAGTTCGAAAGATTCTGCATGAAGCCGTTGGGCCGAAGGAATGTCCAGACGAGTCCCGAGGACTCTATTTCCCTTTCCACGGCCCGGTGCGTCCTGGCGAACGAAAACTCCTGGCCGCCCGCGTCCCAGACGGAGAGTTTCACGATCCGTTTCACGCCGCCGTTGACCGCCTCGCGCACGGCGTTGATCTCGTACCGCGTCTGGTCGGGCCCGTTGGCGCAGAGCAGAAACATCGAGTCGACGCCCTGCAGCGCAGGCCGAAGCGATTCGGGTCGGTCGTACTCCACGCCGATCGCGTCGATGCCGCGCGACCTGGCGGCCGCGACTCCGGCTGCGGAGCGATACGCCGCGCGGAACGGGACGCCTTCAGAGGACAAGCGATTCACCAGCTCGCCGCCGACGGTTCCGCCGGCGCCGGTCACGAGGATCATGAACAGGCTCCTGGGCTTGCCTCGCGTTGCCGCGCTGTCGAGGGAAGTGTAGGATGCCAGCTACCCGGGCGGATGGGAAGCGCCCCATATGGCCCCCCTGCAGCCGCCTCTGCGAGGGGAGTCGCTGAACGTGAGGGGAGTCGCTGAAAAGGAACGGTGACGCGTGACCCGACGCACCGGCGCGGCCGCCCTGGCCTTCGCGGGCTGTCTGCTTCTGCCGTCCTGCTCGCCCGCGCCTCGAGAGGTTGCGCAGGACCCCTCCGCCGTGAAACAGGAATATCTCGACCTGACACAGAAGGCGATGGCCGAAGTGCGCGCCTGGTCTTCCGCGGACGGCAGCGTTGCCGACCCGCGGCCTGTCTGGGCCGAACGGCTCGAGCGCTTCGCCGCAGCGCATCCGGGCGCCCCGGAGGCGGCCGAGGCGCTGTCGGGGGTGATGCAGATGCGCGCGGCATTGCTCGACACCGACGGATTTTTCAAGACCTACGATCTGATGCTCAGGACCTGCCCCGATGCCGCGGCGGTGGCGGGCGTGTTTCCGCAGGTCTCGGCGATGCGGATGGCCGAGGCCGGGGGGCGCGCGGCGATCGAATCGATGGACTACGGCATCAAGCAACGGGCATGGCGGCGCGCGGCGCCGGGCATCGTGGCCGACATGCAGCGCGCCATGAAAGCCACGAAGACCGCTTCGACCATCGCGGCGGCGGAATTCACCATCGCGTTGAGCTGGTACCGGTTCGATGTCGATTTGCGCAAGGCCCTCGAGCACTTCAAGATCGTGGCCGAACAGTACCCGACCTCCGCCAACGCGGAAGCCTCGCGCGGCTACATCGACGAGATCGAACGGCTGGGGCCGGGCCACCCGGCGCCCGATTTCGAAACGGTGAGCATCGACGGGGCGAAGGCGAGCCTGTCGTCGCTCAGGGGGAAGATCGTGCTGCTGGATTTCTGGGCGACATGGTGCCAGCCCTGCATGAACGAGCTGCCCAGCCTCAAGCGCGCCTACGAAAGGTTTCACGCGGAGGGCTTCACGATCGTCGGCGTGAGCGCCGACACCGACAAGGCCGCGTTGAACCGCTTCGTGGCGAAGGAGCGGATGCGCTGGCCCGTGATCGTGGCCGACGCCAGCGGACTGGGGCCGGCCGATCCGATCTTTCGCGCCTACAACGTGCAGGCGATACCGATGTCATACCTGATCGACCGCTCGGGTTTGATTCGAGGCCGCGCGCTGTTCGGCGCGGAGGTCGAACGAACGGTCGGTGAGCTGATCGAAAAGTAACCTTCCAGGGAGAGCGTGAAACATGGAAACCAGCGTCACGGAGGTCGCCAGCGGCATCTACAGGCTTTCCACCTATGTCGAGGCCGCCGGCCTGCCGTTCAACCAGTACCTCGTCGTGGCGGAAGAGCCGGTGCTGTTTCACACGGGGTTGCGCCAGATTTTCCCGCTCGTGCGGGATGCCGTGTCCCGGGTGATTCCGGTGGATCGGATTCGCTGGATTTCGTACGGCCACCACGAAGCGGACGAGTCGGGCGCGATGAACGACTGGCTCGACGCCGCTCCGCGCGCCCGCGTCGCGGTGAGCGGGATCGGGGTCATCATCGCGGCGCGGGATCTGTGCCTGCGCGAACCACGCTCGCTGGAGGATGGCGAAACGCTCGAACTGGGAGGAAAGACTCTCAGGTTCCTGGCCACGCCCCATGTCCCGCACGGATGGGACGCCGGGCTGCTTTACGAAGAGACGACCGCCACGCTTCTGTGCGGCGACCTGTTCACCCAGATGGGGGACAACGGCGCCGTGACGGGAGGCGACATCGTCGGCCCGGCCTTCGCGGCCGAAGATACCTACGGCGCCACCGCGCTGACTCCCCGCACGGCGCCGACCCTGCGCCGGCTGGCGGAGCTTCAGCCGCGCACGCTCGGGCTGATGCATGGACCGGCATTCCAGGGGGATGGCGCCGCGGCCTTGAGGGACCTGGCCGACGGTTACGAGCAACGCTTCACGCGGATGGCGCAAACCGGGTGAAGGCCCGGTTGTGAAGCGTCGGAGATTGAACCACAATCATGTCATGAGATGGACGAGCGCAGGCAGGATGACCACCCTGGGGATGCTGGCGGCGGGCGTCGCCCTGGCATCGGCGGGAGTGTGGGCCTCCGCCCCGGTGCGGCTCGAGATCGACCCGGCAGCGAGCGAGGTCGGTTTTCAGCTCGACACCACCTTTCACACCGTGGAAGGGCACACCAAGGCCGTGACCGGCAGCCTCAGCTCGGCAAGCGGCGACATTTTCGCCGACGGGCGCGTCTCGGTTGAAATCGAGGCCGCAAAGCTCGAGACCGGCAACGGGTCACGCGACAAGAAGATGCGGGAGAGCTGCCTGGAGACGGGCAAGCACCCGAAGATCACCTTTGTCTCCACGGCGCAGCCGGCGATCGTCTCGTCCACGAAGGACCCGGCCGGCGGCTACAAAGAGGTGAAGGCGACGGTGCCCGGCGACCTGACCATTCATGGTGTCAAACGCGCGGTGAGGCTGCCGGTGGAGGCGCGTCACGAGGCGTCGGGATGGGTCGTCACGGGAAAGATCGGCGTCAAGCTGTCGGATTACTCGATTCCCGACCCTTCCATCTTCTTCAACAAGGTCAAGGACGACGTGACCGTGACGTTCACCGTCCGGGTCAAGTAGCCCCCCACCGCCCCATCGCGCAATTGACGCCCCTCGCGGCCCGAAGGTAGACTGGCAAGGCCTGAGGGGCCTCCATCAATAATGCGTCGCTATCCTGCGTTCGACCCGCCGGAGTACATCGACTGGACGCCCGATCCGGGGGCGATGGCCGGGTTTCGCGCCCGCATCCCCGGCGCGCTGCCCGGCGACGACGTCCTGTTGCGGCTGTACGAAGGAATGCTTCGCAACCGCCTGCACGACATCGCCCTGAAGCGATGGGTGCGCCAGGGGGTCATCTCCAAGGCCTGGCTCGGAACCGGGGAAGAAGCCGTCACCGTGGGCAGCGTCCACGCGCTGAGCAAGGGAGATGTCGTGGGACCGATGATCAGGAACGCCGGCAGCTGTCACGAAATGGGAATGCCGCTGGCCGACCTGCTCAAGATCTATCTTGGGGCTTCCGACACGATCACGAAGGGGCGCGACCTGCATACAGGCGACCCGGGCTGCGGTGTCATCCCGCCGATCTCGTTCGTGGGCGCACTGGTGCCGGTGTTCGCCGGGCTGGCTCTTTCGTTCAAGCTGAAGGGGGAGCCGCACGTCGCGATGACCTGGGTGGGTGATGGAGCACGGTGGACCGCCGAGTTCCACGAAGGGATGAACTTCGCCGCGGTGAAAGGGCTGCCCCTGGTCCTCGTGCTGCAGGACAACCAGGTGGCGCTGGGGACGCACAGGGAAATCCACTCCAGGGCGGGTTGCGAGCAGATGCGCGAAAACTACGGCGTGGATGGCCTGGTCTGCGACGGCAACAACGTGCTGGATGTCTTCGCGGTCACGCTCGAGGCCGCGGCGCGCTGCCGCGCCGGAGACGGGCCCGTCATCGTCACCGCCGCCACGTTCCGGATGGGCGGTCACGCCACGCACGACGAGGCCGAAGCGCGCGCGTTGTTTCCACCCGAGACGTTCACCTGGTGGGGGCGCCGTGACCCGATCGGAATGTACGAGACCTGGTTGACCACGGCGCGCAGCGTCAGCGCCGAGACCCTCGGCCGCATCGAGGATCGTGTGACCGGAGAGGTGGAGCAGGCCGCCGAATCCGCGCTGTCGAGCCGGCGCGCCACCACCGCCACCGAGGCCGACATCCTGATGGGAGTGCACGCGTGAAGACACGGGCCAACGACAAATCCCCGCAGATCGAGCCCCGCGCCCTCGGGCTGGACCGCGAGGCGCTGGTGAGGATCTACCGCACCATGTACCTGTCGCGGCGCATCGACGACAAGGAATTGCAACTCAAGCGGCAGACGAAGTACTTCTTCCAGATCAGCGGCGCGGGCCACGAGGCGATTCT
>DASROJ010000141.1:0-3817 GCA_035646975.1 Patescibacteria group bacterium | reverse complement strand
CGCCATCCCCGACCCGGCCCGGAAACCGAGCCGGTCACTGGGAAGAAGGACGCGCGGCGCAGGGAAACGGCCGAGAGCATGGCCTCGCGTCAGCGCGAGATCTCGGTGTCGGAGTTCTTCACCAAGAACAGGCATCTGCTCGGGTTCGACAATCCGGCCAAGGCTCTGCTGACCGCGATCAAGGAGGCGGTGGACAACTCGCTGGACGCCTGCGAGGAAGCCGGCATTCTGCCGGCCCTGGAAATCTCGATCCGGGAGATCTCCGAGGATCGTTATCGCATCATGGTGGCCGACAACGGCCCGGGGATCGTCAAGGCGCAGATACCCAGGATATTCGGCAAGCTGCTGTACGGATCGAAGTTTCACGTCCTCAAGCAATCCCGCGGCCAGCAGGGAATCGGCATCTCGGCTGCGGGCATGTACAGCCAGCTCACCACCGGCAAGCCGGTGAGGATCGTCTCACGCACCGGCAAGGGGAAGCCGGCGAACAGCTACGAAATCCAGATCGACACCCGAAAGAACCTCCCCGAAGTCCTCAACGAAGGGACGGCCGAGTGGGCGCACGATCACGGCACCAGCGTCGAGATGGAGCTGCAGGCGACGTACAAGAAGGGACGTCGCTCGGTGGACGACTACATCGCCCAGACGGCCCTGGCGAACCCGCACGCGGAAATCCTGTACACCGATCCGAAGGGAGAGCAGTTCCGTTACGAGCGTCTGGCCGAAGAGCTGCCACGCGAGCCGGTGCCGATCAAGCCGCACCCGTATGGCGTCGAGCTGGGCGTGCTCATGAAAATGATGAAGGAGACCCGCTCGAGGAACCTGCGCGGGGCGTTGCAGTCGGATTTCTCGCGCGTGTCCGGCAAGGTCGCCGACGAGATCGCGGCGGCGGCGGGAGTGCGGGCGGAGGCGAGACCCCATCATCTGACGCCCGAAGAGGTCGAGCGGCTCTTCAAGAGCATTCCCCGGGTGCGGATCATGAGCCCGCCAACCAACTGCCTGTCACCGATCGGCGACGCGCTGATCCTGGACGGCCTGAAGAAGGCGGTGCCCGACTGCGAGTTCTACACGTCGGTGACACGAAGCCCCGCCGTTTACCGGGGCAACCCGTTCCAGATCGAAACGGGTCTGGCCTATGGCGGCAAGCTTCCCGCCGATGACCTGGCCGACCTGTGGCGATTCGCCAACCGTGTGCCGCTGCAGTACCAGCAGGCGGGCTGCGCCATCACCCGCTCGGTGATCCTGAACGACTGGAAGAAATACGGTCTGCAGCAGGCCAGGGGTGCGCTGCCCACGGCCCCGCTCGTGCTCTTCGTCCACATGGCGTCGGCGTGGGTGCCTTTCACCTCGGAGAGCAAGGAGGCAATCGCTTCGTACCCTGAAATCGTCAAGGAGATCCGTCTGGCGCTTCAGGAATGCGGCCGGCGGCTGGGTGCCTGGCTGCGGCATCGCCGGCGCGAGGAAGACGCGGAGAAGAAACGGTCCTACATCGAGAAATACATCCCGCACATCGGGATTGCCTTGCGTGAAATCCTCGGCTTTTCGGCGAAGGAGGAAGCCAGGGTGGTCGAGACGCTGAAGGACACGCTGGAGCGGAGCCGCACGATATGAGCCGGACGGTTGACAAGATCAAGGGACAGGCGGAGGAGGTCCGTCAGAAAATCCTCAAGAAGCAGAAGCCGAGCATGAAGTTCCCGTTGCGCTCGCTTTCCAACGTGAAATACGACCCGAAGCAGGGCTATCTCGAGATGCGCGGGCGAAAGAAAGAGCGAACGCTCACGGTCTCCACCGTGAAGACATTCGCGCAGACTCTTCGGATGATGGCCCTCTCCAAAGAGCTCGTCGAGCAGGACGACATCGCGACGAAGAGGGAGGCTTACTACGTCAGCAAGAACTGGGACGAGTGCCGATTTCTCGAGCAGACCGAGTCCGACACGGTGATGGACGACGTCGAAGCGTTGTTCGAAATGAACCGCGAGCAGCTTGGCTTCATACCCGAGGAGAAAGGCGGCGAGGTCGCCGGCAGGCTGTTCATCCTCGACAAGGACACCGACACCGGCAAGACCCTCAGGATCGACTGCACGAAGTTCGGCTCGGGGGCCTACTCGATCCCGATCTCGGTGGAGCATCTCAAGTTCGAAACCGATGCGAAGTTCATCCTGGCGATCGAAACCGCCGGAATGTTCCAGCGTCTGGTCAAGCACAACTATTGGAAGCGGGCCGGGTGCGTTCTGGTGTCAATGGGCGGCGTGCCGACCCGGGCCTGCCGCCGGTTCATTCGCCGGCTTGCCGACTTCAAGAAGATCCCTGTCTACGTCTTCGTGGACGGAGACCCTTACGGGATATCCAACATCTACCGCACTCTGAAGGTCGGATCCGGCAACGCGGCGCACTTGAATGAGTTCTTCTGCGTGCCGCAGGCGACATTTCTGGGCATCACGCCGCAGGACATCGTCGATTACAAGCTGCCCACCCATCCGCTCAAGGACGTCGACATCAAGCGCGCCCGCGACGCCATCAAGAACGATCCGTTCTTCCAGCATCACAGGAAATGGGTCGCCGCGATGGAGCACCTGCTACAGATGGGGGTGCGCGCCGAGCAGCAGGCGCTGGCCAAGCACGGACTCAACTACGTCATCGACCAGTATCTGCCGGAAAAGCTTGCCCATCCCGAGAAATTTCTTCCTTGACGCCGCGCTAATTTCACGTATATTGATTACAGTAATCAGATATGTAATATGGATAGAATGAATACTCTATCTTGAGAGGCGGCTGCGGATGAGATGGCGGGCGGTAGCGTTTATCAGCTTCGTCTTGCTGTTCGTCGCTGTCAGGACTCTTGCCTGAGGAGGATTGGTCGAGCTGGAGCTGGGGCTGAGTGCCCGCGGCGTGTGGACGTTCGGATGTGATCTGCCCCGCGCGATATCGTCCCGCGCAAGCCTCATCAACATCCAGCCCGCAAGGGGAATGGAGCGCGCCCCGCGCCGTTCCCCTTGCTGTGTTTCAGGGAAGGACTAGTGCACGCGGCGGCAGGTCGCCCGCAGGTCGTTGGCAGGGTACCACCGCATCTCCCGGCTGCCCGACAGCTCGACCAGGTACCCCGTCGCCACGCCGCCGCCCGGGAAGGTGTGCCGATCATCGGTCTGGACAATCGTTCCGAACGGGCGCCCGTCGACGCTGGTGAGCTGATCGCCGGGTGAGAAGCTGCGCAGGCGGCTGCCATAGAGCGGGATCCAGACGAAGACGAGGATGAGCACCAGCAGCGCCGTGCACGCGGCGAGCAGGCGGCCATCGTTCAGGGTGAACCTGGCCTTTTGAGGCTTTGCCGGAGTAGTTTCCAGCCGATCGTAGGCCTCCCGGCTCGTCGGGGAGATCAACGCGGCGTAGGCCCGCTCGATCTCTCCCCTGTTTGCCGCCATCTGGTCCTGGGGCAGCTCGCAGAGCATCTCGTAGGCGAGCTGGATCTGCTCCTTGCTCGCATCCGGCTCGAGCATGAGGGCCTTGTAGAAGCCTCGGCTGTCCCTGTGTGGAGTCGGCATCTCCGCAGAACATATGTGCCGGCGGGCGACTGTCAAGATCGTCGGCATCCTGTCTCGGAGTCGGATCCGTCTCAGATCGGGGCATTTATCCGGTTCCCGCAGCGCTGCGGGCGTCGGCGGCCGGGTTTGACAACCCGTGGTTCCGATTTCGTGATTTAATGCCCCGCGATGTCTCGAAAAGGCCTCCTCACACTCCTGAGCGCCGCCTGGTTCGTCGTCGTCCTCTTTTTTTTCCATTTCGGACCGAATCCTTTCCCGCCCAGCGGTCTGGCCATGCT
>DASROJ010000140.1:0-18735 GCA_035646975.1 Patescibacteria group bacterium | reverse complement strand
GGGTGGAAGGGGAGAGGGAGGGGGCAGGCGACTGCCGGTGAGACCCGGCAGGTCAGGAGCTGCGACCGAGCCGCCTGGCCGATGTGCGCCGCATGTCCCGGGTAATCCCGGAGGCGCGGGCCACACCATCACGGTAGGCGTGCCACGTTTCCAGGCTGCGCTCCAGCGCTTCGACGCAGAGCATCTTCTCGCCGGCGCCGCGCGCGTTGTCCAGCACGATGCGCCAGGCGGAGCGGCGGTGACCGTCCTCCACCCTGGCGTGGGCCCGCTTGAGCTTCAGATAGCGGGGATCGAGTCCGTGGTACCGCACGAGAGGATTGTCCCGCAGCATGGTCCGCTCGGCATCCTCCTTGCGCGCGGCGGGTCGGAGCGCGTGCTGCGAGATCTCCCGCCGATCATGGACGCTGCCTTCCACGAAGATGGTGACCACGGCGGCGCCGACCACCCAGGGCAGCTGGGTCGTGGCCTCATCGAGCCAGTCACGATAGGTCTGACTTTCCGGCAGCAGCTTCACGTTTCGGAATTCGCGTCGGTCGAAGCCGAGCCCTTCCATCATGTAAAGGAACAGCTCGGGATGAGGACCTGTCCCTGAGAGACCGCCTGTCTCTTCCTCGTACAGGTTTTCGGCGAGGTCGCGCCTGACATCCGGGACCGGGCATCGTGAGTGGACCCGGCTCACCAGTACCGGGAAATCCCGCACGTAGACGGCATATTCCTGCTGGAAGTGGATCTTGAGCTGATCGAGAGTGGCTGTCGGACCGCCGAACACGGGCCACGCCCAGTGGTCCTTGTGATCCATGATTCTCAGCAGGGAGGCCTTCAAGTCGCTCACGGCGCGAAAGATAGCCCCCGGTCCGCTTCGGGTCAAGTGGCCCGGCTTCCCAATGAACAGAGGTTCGTGAGGCAAGGCGAGGCAATTGGAGCTTCCAGGTCGCCTGCAGGCATTTTCCGGATATTAGGGGGAAGGATTACCCCCGGATGTTGACTTTTTGAAGTTTGTGGAATACAATAACCCGTTGATTTTCAATGAAATCGGGTTCGGATGGGCGTCAGGTCTGTCCGAAGGAGGTAAGCCGTGCAGTTCAAGGTGGGAGATAAAGTGGTGTACCCGAATCACGGGGTGGGTGTGATCGAGCAAATCATGTCCGCTTCGAGCTCGGGAGTCGACAACACCTTTTACCGGCTCAGGATCCTCTCTAACGACAGCACCGTGCTCGTCCCCACGACAAATACCACGCAGGTCGGGCTGAGAAAAGTGCTGTCCCGGAAGGATGTCGATAAGGTCTTCAAGGTACTGCGCAGCGGGAAGATCGAAATCACGAACGACTGGAAAGGCAGATTCCAGGAAAATTCCGACAAGATGCGGACCGGAGACATCTTCGAGGTCGCCCTGGTCCTCAAGAACCTGACCTATCTGAGCAAGAGCAAGAACCTCTCCTATCGCGAGAGGAAGATGCTCGACAAGTCGAAATACCTGATCGTCAGCGAAATCGCGGAGGTCGCCAACCTGCCCGAAGACCAGATCGAGGCGAAGGTCGACAAGGCGGTGTCCGTATCGGCAAAGGACGCCATCGATCACTGAGACCGGCTGTCCTCAACACCACCGCGATTCTGAAACGCAATCAAGCGAAGGGCGACCGGGACCAAGAATCCGGTCGCCCTTTTCCGTTTCACCCTGAAGGCGGGATTGCATGACCACGACCTCGCTTCTCCTGCTGCTGGCCGCCCTGCTCGCTCTGTCGGCGGTCATCTCCGCCTCTGAGACGGCTTTCTTCAGCCTGAGGCCGTGGCGCATCGAGCGTCTTCGTCGTGACAAACCGGGACCGGGACGCATCATCGCGGATGCTCTGAGGGACCCGAGGGTGTTCCTCGTCAGCGTCATCGCGGGCACCGAGCTGGTGAACGTCGGTTCGTCGAATGTCGTGGCGGTGCTTCGGCGTCGCTACGAAGGGATGTTCCTCCCTCCGGAGCTGTCGTTCCTGCTGGGCGTGGTGGCGACCTCGGGTCTTCTCGTGCTGCTTTGCGAAGTGGGGCCGAAGACCCTCGCGGCGAGCTTCCCCGAGGATGTGGCGCTTCGATTGGCCCGTCCGATCGGATTCTTTCTCAAGCTGGCGCGCCCCCTGACGGTTCCACTTGCCGGTCTCACGTCGTTCCTGACGGAGCGTCACGCGACCCGCCAGGGAGCTGCGGGAATGCCGGCCTCACTCAGCGAGGACGACCTCCGCACGCTGATAGAGATCAGCGCGCGTGAAGGAATCCTCAAGCCGAGCCAGACCGAGATGATCGAGTCGGCGTTCCGGCTGGGCGACCTGCAGGTTCGCCAGGTGATGGTGCCGAGACCCGACATCGTCGCCATCAGGGAAACGGCCAGCCCCGAGGAGGCGCTCGCCTTCATTCGCGAGAGCCGGCACTCACGGGTCCCGGTCTACCGGGCAGGCATCGACGACATCGCGGGGATTCTCTACGCGAAGGACCTGCTGGCGCAGCGGTTCAACCTGAAACCGACGGTTGCGGTGCGCGAGCTGGCGAGGCCGGCGCTCTTCGTGCCGGAGATGATGCGCGCCCGTCAGCTCGTGCGCGAGCTCCAGGCGCGAAAGGTTCATCTCGCGGTGGTCGTGGATGAGTACGGCGGGACGGCGGGGGTCGTCACCCTCGAAGACCTGCTCGAGGAGATGGTCGGCGAATTCACGGACAAGTTCGATCGCCCGGTGCGTGTTTTCCGCCGGGTCCGCAAAGGGCTCTTCTGGGTCCGGGCGAGTATGCCGATTCCGGAGTTCAACCGGAAGGTCCGCACCCGCATCAAGGACCCCGAGGTGGACACGATCGGTGGATACGTTCTCAAGCTGTTCGACCGGGTCCCCGCGGAGGGGGACAGTGTCTCGGACGACATCTTCATCTTCACCGTCAGAAGGATGAAAGGCCGCCGCATCATGGTGCTGATGGTGCAAAGACGCAGCGGCGCCGCATCGGGAGACGTGGGCGGAGGCGAAGGCAGGAAAGAAGGTGGCCCGACGGACAGCCTGCGAGCCGGCCGCCGGGCTTGACCGAAGTATGAGGATCGACAGACTCGGAGAGTCCTTCCCTCTTGGCACCCCATCCCCATTAATGAGGCGGCCAAGAACCCCCCGCGCCTGTCTGGCCATCATATACGCCGGGCGCTCGATGACGTCAAGCTGAAACCCGCGCCCCGTAAGGCTTTCATGGGGTGAGGCCGGAGGCCGTTCTGGACCAGACAGTGCTTCAGGCCATCGTCGACGAAATGAGCCCCATCCTCACGGGGCAGGCTCTCGACGACGTGATCCAGCTCGAGACCCACCGATTCCTCCTGCGTTTCGCCGAGGCACCCTTTCCGAGAGTGCATGTCGGCATCCATCCGCGCCTGACAACGATGCATCTCGCCCGCGGAACCAGGGCGCCATCGGCGCCCACCGAGCTGGCTGTCGGGATGACCCGCGAGGTGCACGGCCGCCGGGTCACCCGCATCATCAGGCTCGCGGGCGACCGCGTCGTCCGGCTCGAGCTCGAGGCAGGCCGCGCTCTCGTCATCGAGCTCATGGGCAGAGCGCCGAATCTCCTGCTCGTGGACGGGGAGGGCCGCGTCCTGCGCAGCGCGCGGACCGCCCAGACAGAGCTGCGCGGCTCCGCGGCGCCGGACGCGCCGCCCGGGTCGCCGGAGTGGGAGTCCGTGACGTTCAAGGCCGCGATTGCCGGGCTGGCGAAGGATGAGCGCCTGGAAGACCGGCTCGTCAGGGAATGGCACGGCTTCAGCTCGCGGCTGGCGGCCGAGATCGGGCACCGGGCACGCGGCGGCGAGGACCCCTGGGCGGTTTTCGCGGAGCTGTCCGGCCGCATCGCGGGTGGAGACTGGTCGCCGAACCTTTACAGCCCCGGCGATCCAGCGGGGCTTGCGGAATCGACGCCGCTTTCGGCCGGCAATCTGTTCGCCTACATGCTGCCGCTCACCAGCGCGGAGGGTTTGACGGCGACGCCGATGCGCACCGTGAACGAAGCCGAGGAAGCCGCCACCGTCTGCATGGTCCGGCACCTGGCGTTCCAGTCGCAGCACCAGTCGCTGACGGGCCTGCTGAGACGCGAGCAGCGCAGGATCACCGCGCTGAAGAGCGTGCTCTCGGCGGAGCTCGCGCAAGCCGCATCGGGAGGTGAAGAGGACCGGCGCCGGGGCGAGTTGATCCTCGCCGGCATGCACGCGGCAAGAAAGGAGGGCGCCCTCGTTCGCGTGGTCGATCATTACGACCCCGAAGCCAGGCTGGTTGAAGTCCCGATCGATCCGCGTCTTGACCTCAACGAAAACGCGCAGCGCTATTTCAAGTCGGCGCGCCGTCGCGAGCGCACCCGGGAGCTGCTTCCGCAACGCATCGAAGCCCTCGAGCGCAGACACCTGGCGGTGGCCTCCGCGCAGACACGGATAGCCGGGTTGGCCACCGGCGCCGAGCTCGAGGATCTGGAGAGGGACCTCCAGGCCGGGCGGCTGGTGAAAGCGTTTCGCCGGACCGAGCGCGCCGAAGTCGGCCGCAAGCCGCAGTACGTGCAGGTGCGCGAGTTCCGCACGAGCGATGGATTCACGGTGCTGGTGGGCAGGACCGGCGGAGAGAACGATCACCTGACGTTCAAGGTGGCGGGGGCGCACGATCTCTGGCTTCACGCCGCCGGTGTTCCGGGCGCCCACGTCATCGTGCGCAACCCGCGGCGGCTCGCCGCGCTTCCCGACCGCGCCGTGCTCGAAGCGGCCGCGCTCGCGGCCTGGTTCAGCAAGGGGAAGAACGAAAAGGAACTCGACGTCCACGTGACGTGGAAGCGTCACGTGCGCAAGGGGAAGGGGATGTCGCCGGGAATGGTCATGCTCAAGCGTCACAGGACGGTGCGGGTCGCTCCGGCGGCGCGCGTATCGACCCTCGTCGACGATTGACCCTCGTTCAGGCGCTGTAGTAGGTTGTCTGCCTGACACGCGTCGCCGGATACGGTCAATCCTGACCACCATCACCTGGAAACGGCTTGAGATGAAAAAGCGCGGCCTGAGGATCACCCTCAGCTTCCTCGCCGCCGCAGTTTTCCTCTATCTCTTCTTCAGCAAGCTCGAGCTCGGCCGCGTCGTCGAGCACGTCCGATCCGCGAAGGTAGGCTGGCTGGCCGCAGCGGTGGCCTTCCAGATGGCGCACCTGACTCTCAGGAGCCTGCGCTGGCAGATCCTCCTGGCGCCGATGAAGAGACGCGTGAGCTTCTACAACGTTTTTTCCACCACGGCGATCGGCTACCTGCTCAGCTTCATCTTCTTCCGGGTCGGCGAGGTGCTGCGGCCGATGATGCTGGGGCAGCGGGAAAAAATCAGCAAGTCGGGAGCGCTGGCCACCTGCGTGCTCGAGCGGCTCATGGACAGCCTGAGTGTCGCCCTGCTGTTCGGAATCTATCTCATCTTTCTTTTCGATCCGCCGGCCACCGGCACCGGCGCGCTCCCGATGCGCGAAGTGCGGCAGGCGGGTCTCGTGCTCGGTCTGGGCACTCTCGCGATTTTCCCGCTGCTCTACCTGCTCGTCCATTTCCGGCAGCGTCTGTTCGAGTGGCTCGACCGCAGGAGCGGGGGCGCAGACTCGCTGGTGCCGAGGATGCTGCACTCGTTTCTCGGCGGGTTCGACGCCGTCAAGGATGGATGGATCTTCGCGCTGGCCTGGGTGCAGTCAATCGGGATATGGTTGGTCATCACCGGCTCGATCTGGGCCTCGCTCAGGGCCTTCGATCTGGGTGTCGGATTCGGCGATTCTCTATTCATGATGGGCCTGCTGACGATCGGCATCGCGATGCCGACGCCCGGCGGCGTCGGGTCGTACGAATACCTTGGGCAGCTCGGACTGGTGAACGTCTTCGGCATCGAATCGAATCACGCGGCGGCCACGATCCTCGTGACGCATGCGTTCGCGATCGGTCCCGTCATCGTCATCGGGATCATCCTGCTGTGGAGGGAGGGTGTGAGCTTCCGCAGCCTGTCGGAGTTCACGCGGGAAGCGCAGCAGGCCGAGGAAGCGCCCCGCAAGATAGGAGCCTCGCGGTGAAGTGCCCATTCTGTGGACACCTGCAGGACAAGGTCGTTGACTCGAGGGAGGGCAAGGAGGGGCTTGTCATCCGCCGCAGGCGCGAATGTCTCGAGTGCAAGCGCCGGTTCACCTCGTACGAGAGAATCGAGGAGATCGCCTTCCGTCTCATCAAGAAGGACGGCCGACGCGAGCCGTTCGATCGGCAGAAGCTCATGGGCGGCCTGCTCAAAGCCTGCGAAAAGCGGCCCGTTCCCCTCAAGGCGCTCGAGGTGATCGCCGATGAGATCGAGGCGATGCTGCAGGAAAGCCCTGACAAGGAGCTGACGACCGACAGGGTGGGGGCTCACGTGATGCTGAGGCTGCGCGAGCTCGACAAGGTGGCCTATGTCCGGTTCGCCTCTGTTTACCGGCGTTTCGAGGAACCCTCGGACTTTCTCGAGGAGCTGAAGGGGCTGCTGGATCAGAAGAAAGCCGAGGAATCGCGTTAGCGCCTGGAGACCTTGCGCACGCCCCGCGCACTCATAATATTCAGCCCCGCGGCCCGGTCATCCTGGAGGAATGCATGGAACACAGTTTCGGTCCCTACCTGGAGATGGCTCGAATCCAGAGCGAGATGAACAAGCTGTTCGATGTCTTGCTCGAGATGCGGGACGAGGAAGGGGACGAATCGAGTGTCCACCAGTGGATCCCTAGCGTCGACGTCATCCAGACGAGCGAGGGCCTGGTGGTTCGATGCGAGCTGCCGGGTGTCCCGGCGGCAAAACTGAAAGTGACCGCGCTGGGTGGCGCCCTGATCGTCACGGGCGAGCGGCCGAGTCATCAGCCCGAAGGTGACGTCAAGTTTCACTGCATGGAGCGGCTCAGCGGCCGATTCCGGCGCGTCATTCCCCTGGGCATGCCCATCAACACCCGCGACGCGACCGCCGCGCTCAAGGCGGGTGTGCTCGAGGTATTCTTCCCGAAGGTGCCCAACCGGCGCGGGGAGGAAGTCGTCATTCCCGTCACGAATCTGGAGGCGAGCCAGTGACTCCCGATACCGCCCGAGCCGAAGACCAGCTGAAAATCCCCGATCGGCTGCCGGTGCTGCCGTTGCGCGACCTGGTGGTCTATCCGTTCATCATCGTGCCGCTCTCGGTCAGCCGGGAGCGCTCGATCTCGGCGGTCGACCACGCGCTCGCCGGCAACCGGATGATCCTGCTGCTGTCACAGAAGGAAAAGGAAGTCGAGAAGCCCGGCCCGAAAGACCTTCATCGAATCGGCACGGTCGCGGTCATCATGAGGATGCTCAAGCTCCCCGACAACCGGGTGCGCGTGCTGGTGCAGGGTGTCGCGCGCGCGAAGGTGCAGGAGTTCCACGTGGAGCGGGACTTCTTCCACGCGAGCATCGAGAAGATCGCCGAGCCGGTCACCGAGGGGAACATCGAGCAGGAAGCGCTCATGCGCACGGTGAAGAAGACCCTCGAGCGCAGCGTTTCGCTCGGCAAGTCGATCTCCTCGGAGGTGATGGTGGTGGCCTCCAATCTCGAGGCGCCCGGCCGACTGGCGGATCTCGCCGCCTCGAATCTCGAGATGAAAATCGAGGAAGCCCAGGAAATCCTCGAGCTGGTCGACCCGGTGGCCCGCCTCAAGAGGGTCAACGACCTCCTGAACAAGGAGATCGATCTGCTCACGATGCAGCAGGAGATCAACACCCACGCGCGTGAGGAGATCGATCGGTCGCAGCGCGAGTTCTTCCTGCGCCAGCAGATGAAGGCGATCCAGCAGGAGCTGGGCGAGGGCAACGAGCTTGCCGAGGAGATCCAGCAGATCCGGGAGAAGATCGTCAAGGCCCGCATGCCGAAGAAGGTGCAGGAGGAGGTCGAGCGGCAGGTGTCGAAGCTCGAACGGATGCAGCCCGACGGGGCCGAGACCGCCACGGTGCGCAACTACCTCGACTGGATGGTCGAGATTCCCTGGAGCAAGCAGACCAAGGACAACCTCGACATCAAGAAGGCGAGAAAAATCCTGGATGACGACCACTTCGGCCTGGAGAAGATCAAGGAACGCATCCTCGAGTATCTCTCGGTACGGAAGCTCAACAAGGACATGAAGGGGCCGATCCTCTGCTTCGTCGGGCCGCCGGGGGTAGGCAAGACCTCCCTGGGCAAGTCGATCGCCCATGCCCTCGGCAGGAAGTTCGTGCGCATCTCGCTGGGCGGCGTTCGCGACGAGGCCGAGATCCGGGGTCACCGGAGGACGTACGTCGGCTCGATGCCCGGCCGGATCATCCAGGGGATGCACCAGGCAGGCTCCTCCAACCCGGTCTTCATGCTCGACGAGGTGGACAAGCTGGGCGCCGACTACCGGGGCGACCCGTCCTCGGCGCTGCTCGAAGTGCTCGACCCTGAGCAGAACAACACCTTCCGCGATCACTACCTCGGGGTCCCGTACGACCTGTCCAACGTCATGTTCATCGCGACGGCCAACATGCTCGAGCCGATACAGCCGGCGTTCCTCGACAGGATGGAGGTCATCCGTCTGACCGGTTACACCGAGGAAGAGAAGATCACCATCGCCAAGCGCCACATCATACCCAAACAGATCAAGGAAAACGGGCTGAAGGAAACCCAGCTCGAGTTCATCGACCAGGGGATTTCCCGCGTGATCTCCGCCTATACCCGCGAGGCCGGGCTGCGCAACCTCGAGCGCGAGCTGGCCACGATCTGCCGCAAGGTGGCGCGCAAGGTCGCGGAAAACGATCAGAAAGGATGCGTGAAGGTCGCGGCGGCGAACGTGGACAAGTTTCTCGGCGCGCCGCGCATCCTGCCCGAAGAGTCGCTCAAGACCGATCGGATCGGCGTGGCCACGGGTCTCGCCTGGACGGCCAGCGGCGGAGACATCCTGTTCATCGAGGCCACCGCGATGCGGGGACGCGGGGCGCTCCTGCTGACGGGGCAGCTCGGCGAGGTCATGAAGGAGTCGGCGCAGGCGGCGCTGTCCTACGCCCGGACCCGGTCTGCCCAGCTCGGCATTCCCGATAAGTTCTTCGGCACCCATGACGTTCATGTGCATGTCCCCGAGGGGGCGATCCCGAAGGACGGTCCGTCAGCCGGCATCACGATGGCCACGGCCATGTTCTCGGCTTTCGCCGGCCGCCCCGTGCGTCACGATGTCGCCATGACCGGAGAGATCACCCTGCGAGGCCAGGTGCTCCCGGTGGGCGGCATCAAGGAGAAGGTGCTCGCCGCACGCCGCGCCGGCATCAACACGGTCATCCTTCCGGAGCTGTGCCGGCGCAGCCTCGAGGAAATCCCGGCCACCCTGCGCAAGAACATGACCTTCATCTTCGTCGAGGATGTCGGGCAGGTCTTCAAGGCGGCGCTGCTGGAGCGGCGCAAGGCGTCGCGGGCTCCCTCCGCCGCGGCAAAGATTTCGGCCAAGACGAAGAAATCGGCCGATGGCGCGGTCGTCCATGTCCGGGGAGGGTCGTGATAATCTCCGCCGCGTGAATCTCAGGAAGCTGGGCGAGCGCGGACTCCTCGACGACATCAGGCGACGGTTTGGCGGCCTCGCGCCGGCCTCCCCGGCCGGCATCGGCGATGACGCCGCGCTGCTGGGCACGGCTCGCAACGCTTGGCTCGTCTCCACCGATTGTCTCATCGAACACCGTCATTTCAGAAGGGATGAACCCGGCTGGTTGCTCGGCCGGAAGTCGCTCGCGGTGAATCTCAGCGATATCGCGGCGATGGGAGGACGTCCCGATTCGTTTCTCCTCACTCTCGGGATTCCCGACGGACTCTCCTCGCGGTTCCTCGACGAGTTTCTCGGCGGACTCCTGTCCATGGCGAAAGAGAACTCCGTCAAGCTCGTCGGCGGGGATACCTCTGGCAGCCCTGGGCCGCTGGTGATCTCGATCACGATTCTCGGCAGGCCCGGCACGCGTCGGCCTGCCCGCCTGCTGGCTCGAAGCGGCGCCCGCCCGGGTGATGGCATCTACGTCAGCGGTCCGCTGGGTGGATCGGCCGCGGGTCGGGCTATCCTCGACCGGGGATGGCGGCTTCGCATGGATCGCGCTCGGCGACGGGTCGTCGCCGTCTCCTCGCCTCCGTCAGCCCGTCTGGCTGGGGCCGACCGACGCCGCGTCTGCACGCGGGCGGCCGAGGCGGTGCGCAGCCACCTGGACCCGGTCCCCAGGCTGGAACTGGGCCGACGGCTGCTGGAGCGGAAGATTGCTTCTTCGGCGATGGACCTGTCCGACGGCGTTTCCACCGACCTGCGTCGGCTGGCAGAGGCTTCGGATGTCGGCGCGCGATTGCTGGCGCCCGCCATCCCGATCGCCGACAGCGCGCGCGCCCTCGCCCCGTTCGTGGACGCCGAACCGCTCGGTCTGGCCCTCCACGGGGGGGAGGATTACGAGCTGCTGTTCACGGTGCCGCCATCCAGCGAATCGCGGCTGATCGACCTCGATGTGACGTTCATCGGACGGGTCACGCCGCGCCGCGGCGGACTGAGCCTCGTCGACGGTTCGGGAGGCGGTAGTCGTCTGGAGCCACTCGGCCACGACCACTTCGCCGCCCGTTAGACCTGGTTCGTCCACGGCCAGCCTGCCGACCGTCGTTGACCTGCCGCAAGTGATTGACTACATTAAGGCTTTCGTTTTTCTCACCTCCGGCGGTCGAAACCACTAGACGCGCGGCGCCTCACCATCGTAATCGGGATGGGCCGCATCGCGCCGTGTCTCACCGGAGGTCAATCCCCGGAGCCGCGGTGGTCGATGGTCGATGAACGCGAGCTGATACGACGCAGCCGGCGCAAGGACCAGCAGGCATTCGAGATGCTGGTCGGGCTCAAGCGGGCGCTGGCGTTCCGAATCGCCTTCAACATCGTTGGCGACGAGGATGACGCGAAGGACGTCGCGCAGATGTCCTTCATCAGGCTCTGGTCGGTCATCGACAGTTTCGACGAGAACTCCCGGTTCGACCCATGGTTCTACAGGATCGTGGTCAATCTGGCGATCGACTTCTACCGGAACAGGCAGCGCGGGCCGAGACCGGTCGGGTCTCCCGAAAGCCGCGGTAGCAGCGACAGCGGCGGTCGGAGTGATCACGATGACGACGTCGCCGCGGCGCTGCCGGCCCTTGCGATGCCGGGGGCCGACGCCGAGGTGATGCGGGCGGAGCTCAGAAGAGTCTTCAACGAGATCGCGGTCGAGCTGGCCCCTGCGCAACGGGCCGTTTTCAGCTTGAAGGAGATCGAAGGCGTGGCCACCGACGACATCGCGAAGATCATGGGTATCAAGGCTTCCACCGTCCGCAATCACCTGCTGGCCGCGCGCAGGGTCCTGCAGGACGGGTTGAGACGCCGGTATCCCGAGTACTTCAGAGGGTCGAAGAAGTGAGCCGCAAACCGATCGACCTGTTCGACTGCGAGAGGGTCGGCTCCTACATCGATTCGTATCTTCTCGGCCAGGTGCCGCCTCCCGAGCGCCGCGGCATGCGGCAGCACATTCATGGCTGCGAGGCATGCTTCCAGAAGGTGGTCGCGCGCGATCCTCTGCAGCTGTTCGCGCCGCTGGCGGACCAGACACAGCCCGACGAGTTCTGGGAAGGGTTCTGGCCGGCAATCCACGAGGGGATCGTCAGACAGGAGGCCGGACGGCGCCCGCGCCCGGCGCGGGATGCCTGGAGGCTCTGGACCCGGGTTGCGGCGGTGGTCCTGGTGGCGGCCTGCGTCACCGCGGCGCTGATCCTCGTCCCACGTCTGGTGACGCGGCCGGTGGCGGGCGTTCCCATCGCCGGTGTGCCGCGGCCCGCACCCATCGCCGAGGCGCCCGCGGCCTCTCCGATGCCACAGACCGTCGAAAGGGTGCTCACCGACGGCCGGCGCGACGTGCAGGTCTACACGATGAGCTACACGCAGGACTCACTGCAGTCGACGCGCGGCGCGGCGCCGGTGGCCGAGCTGGTGCTGATCGTCGACAAAGGGCTCGAGCTGTGAGACGGCGTGGTTTTGCGATCCCGACGGGAATCGCCGTTTCCCTTTTCGTGCTCGTCGCCCTGGTGATGCAGACCCCTTCGATCGCCGCGCCTGCCCCCCCTGCCGCAGCCGCCGGTCTGGCGACGAAGACCTTCACGGCCCACTACAAGACCGTGGACGACATCGTCGCGCTCATCCAGCCCGCCATCGGTGACGGCGGCTCGTACACGGTGCAGCCGCGCATCAAGGCGGTGACGGTCACCGACACGCCCGAGAGCATCCGGCGCATCGAGGCGCTGATTACCGGCTACGATCTGCCACCCCGCGCCATCACGCTGGTCGTGCAGCTCATGCGAGCCGAGGAAGGCCCGCCCCAGGACAAGCCACCGCGCCGGATGGGTCTTCCACCGTCGGTCATCCAGGACGTGACCAAGTGGGGTGTCGTCACGCAGCTCGGCAGCGCCTCGCTGTCGACGGCGGAAAACGAGAGCGGTTCGGTCGCGCTCGGAGAGGATTACCGGGTCCGCTTCCAGGTCGGCGCCGTGACGCAGAAGATCGGCGTGATACGGATGGAGCGGTTCGCCCTGGAGAGGATACGCCGCGGGCCGGACGGGCAGCCGCGGTACTCTGCCGTGATGGATCTCGTCCTCAACTTGAAGGCGGGTGTCACCACCGTGCTCGGCGCCACCAGCAGCCAGGACTCCAAGCAGGCTTTGTTCGTCTCGGTCACCGCCACATCTCAGGAAGCACTGGAGCAGTGAACGATGGCTGAATTCATCTGCAAACTGGGGACGCCGACGGGCCAGGTGATCGAGCGGGTCTACACCGCGCAGACCGAGGAAGACCTGCGCCGGGACTTCGAGACGCAGGATTTCCTCATCTTCTCGATCCGCAAGAAGGCCGCCGCCGCCGCGTTGCTCGATTTCACCACGTTCAAGCGAAAGCGGATCTCCGCGAAGGAGTTCCTGATCTTCAACCAGGAGCTGGCCTCGCTCATCAGCGCCGGGCTTCCGATCATCTCGAGCCTGGACATCCTGATCGAGCGGCGCAAGAACCCGGTCTTCAAGCAGGTGCTGGCCGACATCCGCGACCAGGTGAAATCGGGCGGTTCGCTGTCAGAAGCCTTCGAATCGCACGGCGACCTCTTCCCGCGGCTCTATGCCTCGGCGCTGGCGTCGGGCGAGCGTTCCGGCGAGATCGTCGGCGTGCTCAGACGCTACATCAGCTACAGCAAGACCGTCATGACCCTTCGCAAGAAGGTCACCTCGGCGCTGGTCTACCCGATGATCCTCGTCACGATGGCGATAGGTCTGGTCATCCTGATGGTCACGGTCATCCTGCCCAAGTTCCAGGAGTTCTTCACGGGGATGCAGGCCGACCTGCCGTTCGTGACGGTGGCGTTGCTTTCGGTGGCCGGCTGGGTCAGCCGGTACCTCTTCATCCTGGTCCCGCTGTTCGCGGTGGCCGTGGGCGCGCTGATCACCTACAAGAAGTCCGAGGCCGGGACGATGGCCTGGGACCAGTACAAGATGAAGATCCCGTTTCTCGGGCCGGTCTTCTCCAAGTACGCCATTTCGAGGTTCTGCCGGACGCTGGCCACCCTGGTGCAGGGGGGAATCCCGCTGGTGACGTCGCTGGAAATCTCCGCGCGGGCGGTCGGCAACCTGGTCTTCGAGAAAGAGATGATGACGGTGGCCAGGAAGGTGCGCGAAGGCCAGCCGCTGCACGAGTCGCTCGAGAAGACCGGCGTGATGACCGACATGGCGGTGGAGATGATCAAGGTGGGCGAGTCCACCGGGTCGCTGGAGGAGATGCTCAGCAACGTATCCAATTTCTACGACGAAGAGATCGACACCGACCTTTCCACGATCGTGAGCCTGATGGAGCCGGCGCTGCTGATATTCATGGGGGCCGTCGTCGCGACGATGATCCTCGCCATCTACCTGCCGCTTCTCAAGTCCACATCGTTGTCGCAAACGTGAGGATGAACGCATGAGCACGAGACGCAACGAGTCCGAAGAGACGACCCCGATCCAGCCACTGGAAGAGCCGACTTCCGAGGCCGGCGGCTCGGAGGTCCTCTCCGAGGAGCTCCACGCGCAACGGCTGGCGGCGCGCCTGGGCTTGGAATACGTCGACGTCATGCAGTTCCCGATCGATCACGAGCTGTTCCGGTCGATACCAGTCGACATGATGTTCCGCTACAACTTCGTGCCTTACAAGTACAGCGGCAAGACCCTGCTCTGCGTCGTCTCCGACCCGACCGACGTGCTGATGATCGACGAGCTCGAGATGCTGCTCGGCCATCCGATCGACATCATGGTCGGCACCCGCTCCGCCATCCAGGAGATCCTCAAGAAGTCCGAATCGAGCCAGCGCGTGCTCGAGGAGGCCACGGAGGACTTCAAGGTCCAGCTGATCCGGGAGGACGAGGAAGGCGAAGAGCAGCTCACCATCGAGAAGCTCACCTCGGACGCCTCGCCCATCATCAAGCTCATCGACTCGACGATCTTCAACGCCCTCCAGCGCCGCGCCTCGGATATCCACATCGAGACACGCGACCGGGAGGTCGTCATCAAGTACCGGATCGATGGCGTGCTCTACCAGGCGATGGACCCCATCGACAAGCAGTTCCACTCGGCCATCATCTCCCGCATCAAGGTCATGTCCGAGCTGGACATCGCCGAAAAGCGCATCCCGCAGGACGGCCGATTCAAGATGAAGCTCAAGGGCCGCGCGATCGACTTCCGCGTGTCGATCATGCCGTCGGTTCACGGCGAGGACGCGGTCATCCGAATCCTCGACAAGGAATCGGCCAACGAGGAATTCAGCGAGCTGCGGCTGGACATCCTGGGATTCGAGCCCCGGGATCTCAAGATACTGCGCCGCCAGATCACCGAGCCGTACGGGATGTTCCTCGTCACCGGGCCCACGGGGTCGGGCAAGACGACGACGCTCTATGCGGCGCTTTCGGAGATCAAGTCGGACGAAGACAAGATCATCACGATCGAAGACCCGGTCGAGTATCAGCTGCCCGGCATCACGCAGATACCCGTCAACGAGAAGAAGGGGCTCACCTTCGCCCGGGGCCTGCGCTCCATCCTGAGACATGACCCCGACAAGATCATGGTGGGCGAGATCCGCGACGAGGAAACTGCGCAGATCGCCGTGCAGTCGGCCCTCACGGGCCACCTCGTGTTCACCACCGTGCACGCGAACAACGTGGTGGACGTGCTGGGCCGGTTCCTCAACATGAAGGTGGAGGTCTACAACTTCGTCTCCGCGCTCAACTGCGTCCTGGCGCAGCGTCTGGTCAGGAAAATCTGCAACGAGTGCAAGCAGCCATCGCGGCCCGACAAGAGGCTCCTGGAGGAGTCGGGTCTCGACCCGACGACGTACGGCGACCACACCTTCTACGAAGGCCGGGGCTGCATCGACTGCAACGGGACGGGCTTCAAGGGGCGCACGGCGATCGCCGAGATCCTCGATCTGTCCGACAACATCCGCGAGCTGATCCTGGCGCGCAAGTCCGCCGCCGAGATCAAGCGAGTCGCCAAGGAAGAGGGGATGCAGTTTCTGCGCGAATCCGCCATCGAAAAGGTGATCAACGGCCTGACCACGCTTCGAGAGATCAACAAGGTGACCTTTGTCCAGTAGCTCGATGTCCTTCGATCTCAAGCGGCTCAAGCTGCCGAGGTGGCTGACCCCCGGGGCCCCCGCCGAAGGCACCGGCGCGGGGCTGAAGGTGAGCTATCCCCCGGTGGCCATGGGCATCACCCCCGACCACCTGAGCCTCGTGCGGCTCGCGAAGGACGGGTCGAAGAAACGGGCGCTGACGTCCTGGGAGCTCGTCGACGTGCCGCCCGACCTGGTCGACACGGAGCTGTACCGGGTGAGGATCAAGTCCGAGGACAGGTTCCGCGCCCTGGTGGCCGGCGCGCTGCAGAAAGAGGGGATCAAGACCCCGGCGATCTCGCTCGTGCTGCCCGACCATCTTGCGCGTGTCTCGCTGCTTCAGTTCGAGGAGCTTCCACGGACGCGCAAAGAGCTGATGGACATGGTCCGGTGGAAGATGAAGAAGGCCGTCCCATTCAAGGTCGAAGACGCGGTCGTCGACTACGAGATCGCACCCGGCCCCGAGGGCAAAGGGCACACGCTGCTGGCCGTGCTGATCCCGGACACCATCGTCGCGGAGCACGAAGCGATCTTCCTGAGCCAGGGGATCCATCCCGGACTGATCGACTTGAGCTCGTTCAGCCTCACGCATCTCTACCGGGAGGTCATCGACAAGGAAGTGCCGATCGGCGGCGACTTCATGGTCTGCAACGTCGGCTCTGCGTTCTTCACCGTGATGATCTTCCGGGCCGGGCGGGTCCTGTTCTATCGCTGCAAGAGCTTCGCCTTCGGCGGTGAGGAAGGACTCGAGGCCGGTGACAGGCTCATCCACCGCGAGCTTCGGGCCTCGATGATGTATTACCAGGAAAAGCTGCTGGGCCGGGGCCTGGCGCGCGTCTACATGCGGGTCGTCGGGCGCGACCCCGCCCGCATCGCCGCCATGTTCGAGGGGGCCCCGATCGCCACGCAGCCCGAGATGATCGACGTGGGCCGCGTGGTGGAGCTTCCGGGCAGGCTCACGGCCATGGGCCCCGAGCGCGCGGCCGAGGTGCTGCAACGGATCGCCCCGGTGGTCGGCGCGGCGCTGGGGAGGAATGCCGCGTGAGCCTCGTCCATACCCCCTCGATCAACCTGGCGCACCGCCCGTTCCGCAACAACAGCATCTACTACGGCGTCTTCATCACCTGCGCCGTGCTGCTCACGGCGGCGAGCGGTTACAACGTGTACGACTTCGTCAGGACGGGCGGAGAGCTTGCCCGACTCAACGCCGAGTACACCGACCGGCAGCAGAAATACCTCGAGCTTCGCGAAGAGGTCGAAAAGATGAAGAAGGATGTCGGCTCGCTGGATCTGACAACGCTCAACGCGAAGTCGGCCTTCGCCAACGGCCTCATCCTCAGCCGGCTGTTTTCGTGGTCGACGCTTTTCGATCGGATCGAGGACCTGATCCCGCCCAACGTGAGGATTCGTTCGATCCGTCCGGCGATCTCCAACAAGGGAATCGAGATCCAGATCGATGGCATGGCTCGCGTGCCGGGGGACCTCTACGAATTCGAGCAGGGACTGGTGAACTCCAACTATTTCACCGCGGTCTACCCGGTCAGCGAGAACAGCAAGGAGAGCCGCGACGAGATCAACTTCGACCTCTCGATGAACTACGTGCCGGCGGGCAAGAATCCCACGACGGCTGCCTCCAGCAAGCTGCCCGCCACGCCCACCGAAGGGCTGCCGAAGCCCGAGGTGGCCGCCACCGATCCAAATGCTCTCAACGCTTCCATCGTTGCCAATGCCCCGAACGATCCGAATGCCCAGCCGCCCGCGGCTTCGGCGCAGACCGGGCAACCAGGCGGGCAACCGGGCGCGCAGCCGGTTGCGATACCGCCTGTCGCAGCGCAACCTGCCGAAGCGCAGCCGGCCGAAACACAGCCGCGCCCCGCTCCGGCGCCGCCGGGAGCCCCGCTGGGAGCGCCGCTGGGCAAGCCGCCCAAGCCGCCGCGCCTGCTGACCAACAAGGAATTCATCGATTGGGCGGGGCAGGAAAGGTTCGTGAGGATCCGGGGCCGGCTGCATCCGAAGGCCCAGTCCCAGGATTCCGCGCTGAGCAACGAAGAGTTCATCAACAAACATGGTCTTGATGCGTTCATCAAGACGCGCGGGAGCCTGACGATTGATGCGCAACAGGCGATCCTCGCCGAGCCCTCCGGAGGCTTGCCATGAAGAAGTTCATGGCCGACTTCGACGTGCGGGAGAAGGCCGCGCTCATCGCGGCGGTCATCCTGGCCTGGCTGGGGGTCAACCTCGTCTTTGCCTTCGTCGTCAACGTGCCCCGCTCCCAGAAAGTGGGCGAGCTGGACCAGGCGGTGGCGCACGCCACCGGGCTGCTGGCCAACAAGCAGGACGAGGTGGCCCGGCTGCGCGAGCACTACGACCGGGTCATGCTGGGGCGCACGAATCTCGAGACCTTCTACTCCGACGTCCTGTCCACGAAGCAGCAGCGGCTGATCAGCTTCCAGAAAGAGATCCGTGAGATCGCCAACAGGTTTCACATCAGCCTGGACACGATCACCTACCCGCGCGAGGAGTACCCAAAGGACAAGGTCGCGAAGTTCAGCGCGACGATGCCGCTCACCGGCTCCTACGAGAGTCTGCGCGAGTTCATCGACACGGTGGAGAAGTCGCAGAACTTCATCGTGATCGAGGGAATCCAGCTGGCCAGCTCGAAGGAAGGGGGCGTCATCCTGAGCCTGAACATCTCGTTGTCGACCTATTTCGTCGACCCCGAGATCCAGCAGCGGGACAACGCCGGCGTCCCCAGGGGAAAACGCGGATGAGGGGCGCATGAACGGGTCGAGCCGCAGACAATGGGTCCTTCTGGCGGGGCTGGCCATCGCCGTGTTCGCCTACTTCCGGTTCGGCGGCGCGAGCCTCAACGCGACGGGCGATACGATCGGCGACCTGCCCCCCATCGACATCGGCGGCGTGCTGAAATCGCTGCAGGGAGTCAACACGGTCAAGCCGGACCTGGTGCCTCAACCCGAGGGAGCCTCCGACCCCGACCGGAATCTTTTCCAGTACGGCAACAAACGGGCGCCCGCGGAGCCGCCAGGCGCTGCGGCTC
>DASROJ010000139.1:0-12691 GCA_035646975.1 Patescibacteria group bacterium | reverse complement strand
CCCTGATCCTGGCAGTGTGCGCCACGGCGCTGGGGGCGTTCGTGGGGCTGGGGCTTGGCGCGCTTGCGGCAGGACGGCGAGGCACGCTGCTGGACGGACTGGCCCTGATGATCAGCACGGCGAGCATCGCCCTTCCGACATTCTGGGTCGGGCTGATGCTGATGCTGTTGTTCGCGTCGCGGCTCGGCTGGCTGCCCGTGTCGGGCTATGGAGAGGGAGGGACCTTTTTCGGGCTGCCACTGCCGGGCCCGACGCATCTCGTGCTGCCGACCGTCACGCTGGCGGTGTTTTCCTGCGGATACCTGGCGCGTGTGACCCGCGCCTCGCTGATCGAGGAGTCCTCGCAGGACTACGTTCGCGCCGCGCGCGCCAGGGGGGCCTCCGCCGCTTCGGTGCTGCTGCGCCACGTGATGGCCAATTCGATGCTGCCGATCGTCACCCTGATCGGGCTCAACTTCGCCCAGCTGATGGGCGGCGCCATCGCCACCGAGACCGTCTTCAACTGGCCCGGGCTGGGTCTGATCATGATGTCGGCACTGCGCAGCCGCGACCTGCCGGTGGTGGAAGGGGGCGCCATCGTGCTGACCGCCGGCTTCCTGGTCGTGAACCTGGCCGTCGATGTCTCCTATGCCCTCCTGGACCCCCGAGTTCGGGATTGACCTGATCCGGTTCACGCCGTACCCTTCTGGTCCAAACGATCCCCTCTTGGGCGTGTTGGTCCGGCCGGCGGAGATCTCCCCGGCCGCCGAAAGTGCCGAATCGATTCCCGAGTGCCTCCATGCCCCGCTGGCTCACCACATGCGCGCTCCTTGCCTGGGTCTGTCTTGACCCTTCGTCTGCGTTCGCGCAGACGGGCACCACCGCCAGCCTCGTGGGCCGCATCTTCGACGAGTCGGGCCAGGGGCTTCCGGGAGTCGTCGTCTCCCTGTCGAATCCCGGCGCCGCCGTGGGAACCCAGAACGCCGTCACCGACATCGAGGGAAACTTCGCGTTCAAGCTGCTGCCGCCGGGAAGCGGGTTCACGCTCAAGGCGACGGTGCCCGGCTATGCCACGGTGCTGGCGGGCCCGCTCGACCTGCATCCGGGACGTGCCACCGTGCAGAACCTCACGTTGAGGCCCGCCAAGGATCTCGAGGAGACCGTCAAGGTCGAGGCCCGAGGTGAAATCATCGACACGAGCAGCACGAAGACCACCACGACCTACGACTCCGAGTTCATCGAAGGGCTGCCGCTGCTGGGCCGCCGTTTCAACGACATCCTGACGCTGGCCCCCGGGGTGACCGACGCCGACGGCGACGGCAACCCCAACGTGCGGGGCGCCCGCGACACCGGACTGCAGCTGCGGCTCGACGGCACCAATGTCAGCGATCCGCTCACGGGGCATTTCGGCCAGGACATCAACCTCGAGACGGTCGAGGAGATCGAGATCATCACCAGCGGGGCCTCGGCCGAGTACGGACGCGCCGACGGCGGGTTCGCCAACGTCATCACGAAGTCGGGCGGCAACGACACGCAGGGCTCGGTGAAGATCTTCTTCCGTTCGAAGTTTCTCGATGGCAACGGCGCGGGCAATAACGACGGCAACATCAACGAGAGCGTGGAGGTCAAGCCCTTTTCGGATACCAGGTCGTTCTTCACGCTCGGCGGCGCGGTGAAGAAGGACCGGGTCTGGTACTTCGCCTCGGTGGAGCGGCTCGACCGGGAAGAGCCGGTCATCTTCACCCAGGGCGGCTCCGGGCTCATGACACAGAATGGCTGGAATTCCTTCGCCAAGCTGACGTGGCAGGCAGACACCGCCAACAAGCTCGCGCTGCAGATGAACTACGACCCGTTGAAGCGCGGCGGCAACTACATCGGCTCGCGCACCTCCACCGAGACCGACTACATACTCAAGACGGGCGGCCCCCTGCTCCAGGTCAAGTGGACGAGCATCATCTCCCCGCAGCTCCTGCTCGAAACGCTGGTGTCGCATCTCGACGGCGGCCAGGCGATCCAGCCGGTCTCGGACAACTTCCGCATCATCCGCGTGAGCCAGGAATCGGACGCCAGCGGACATCTCTACGCCCATCTCCCCTGCCTCACGACCAACTGCCAGGACGACAATTCGATCTTCACCTACTCCCAGGAGTCCAGGGGCTTCAAGATCACCAGGGTGCTCACCAGCGCTCGAGGGCCCTATTTCTTCGCCGACGACGACCGGAGGGCTCGCTCGACCTTCAAGGCCGATCTCTCCTACGCGATCGACGACGCGGCCGGCAACCACTCGATCAAGAGCGGGTTCGAGTTCAATGACGAGCGGTACTCGGACGACCCGATAAACAATCCGATCCTCACCGATCGAACGGCGGGCGCGTCGCAGTGCGGCAGCAATCCGCCGCTGCCACCGCTCGTGCGGTGCGGCTCGCTTCTGCTGGATATCTTCAATCCGGTGCAGCAGGAGATTTCCGCCACGGGATTCAACGCCGCGGCCTACCTGCAGGATTCCTGGAAGCCGCGGCCGAACCTCACCATCAACGCGGGGCTGAGGCTGGACCGGGAGTCGATCGACAGCAAGGGATTGTCCCCGTTCGACCCCCGACCGGAGGCCCGTGAGATGCTGCGCCGGTTCGATGTTCTCTGCGACGCGGTGGGCAGCACCTGCACCTCGTCCCGTCAGCCCGGGCGCACCAACAAGGGTCTCCCACCCGTCGTCGACCTCTCCCTGGCCCCCGCCAGCAGCCCGGCGCGGCGGTTCGATCTGAACGGCGACGGCATCGTGGATCTTTCCGGCAGCAGCCCGGAGTTCGCCTACTACAGCTCCCCTTTGCTTCGACCCTCGGAGCGGGAGACGGAGGGGTTCACCATCTCGAACGCGAACCTCGCCCCCCGCTTCAGCATCTCGTGGGATCCGTGGGGCGACGGAAGGACAAAAGTCTTCGCGACCTGGAACAAGTACTACGACCGGCTGTTTCTCGGCTCCGTCACCGCCGAGCAGGAACCCGATCGATTCTCGGCGAGATGGAACCTCAACGGCGTGCTCGATCAGGCCGAGCCCGGCAAGATCTCGGAGCCGCTCACGGGTGTCGTCTCGATCAACCAGGTCGACAGGAACCTGGCCACCCCTTACACGATCGAGTGGTCGGTGGGTGTCGAGCGGGAGCTGGCCCCTGAATGGGCCGTCTCGCTGACCTATGTGAGCCGCAGGGCCAGCCAGCTGCTGCAGGACGAGGATGTGAACCACATCACCTGCAGTCAGTTCGACAGCACGCTGGGCGTCAAGCCGTACGACGTCTGCGGCGACAGCGGCCTGCTGGAGCTGGATCGCTTCGGAGACACCATCGATCCGGACCCGAACAACTCGTTGCCGCATCCTTTCATCCGGCTGCCCAATGGCGCCATCGACCTGTACAATCTCAACCCTTACTGGAACCAGGTTCTTCGCACCGGCAATTTCAATTCATCGAGATACACCTCCACGGAGATCGCGCTGCGCAAGCGGCTGCACAGGAACTGGCAGATGCAGCTCAGCTACACCTATTCGGTGGCCACCGGTCAGGCCGAGAAGTTCACCGATCTTGCCGGCAACGACCCGGCGATCAGCGATACGGCGTTCGGCTATCTCGATTACGATCAGCGGCACATCGTCAAGTGGCAGGCCGTCACGCACCTGCCGCTCGGCCTGATACTCGGCGGCACGATCCAGTGGGCATCGGGTCTGCCGTACAGCCTCATCAGGACCGCGTCCGACGAGGACGACCTGAGCAATCTCACGGCCCAGCGGACGTCGTTTCCCACCGGAGAGAAGAACGACCGGCGGAACGGCAGTCAATGGACGCTGAACTCCCGCATCGAGAAGAACTTCGTCATTCATCACGCCCACGCGTCCGCCTTCCTGAGCGGAGAGAACCTGCTCGATTCCGACGACCTCGAGATCGTCGCTTTCAGGAGCGGAACCCGTGGCGCCGGGCTGGACAGCACGAATCGATTCGGGCGCCGATGGGAGCTGGGAGTCTCCTTCGAGTTCTGAGGTCGCCGTCAAAATGCATGCTGATATAATCCTCTCGTCATGCCCTCACCCGTAAACCTGCTCGGGATGGACCTCGCGTTCATCGAATGCGTTCTCGAGGAAATCGGAGAGAAGCGCTTTCATGCCCGCCAGATCTATCGCTGGATCTACTCGCGCCGCGCCACCGGCTTCGACGCGATGAGCGACCTCTCACGCCCGCTGCGCGACCGGCTTGCCGGCCGGTTCAGCCTCCTCCGTCCGTCCATCTCGCGGGTGCAGCAGTCCGCCGACGGGACGCGCAAGTACCTGATGGCGCCCCCGACGGGCGGTGAGGTCGAGGCTGTCTTCATCCCGGAGGAATCTCGGGTGACGTTCTGCATCTCGCCGCAGATCGGCTGCGCGCTGGACTGCGGATTCTGTCTCACCGCGCAGCTGGGATTCGTGCGAAACCTGACAGCCGGCGAGATCGTCGGTCAGGTGCTCGCGATCCTGGACGACAACAATCAGCGGATCGAAGGCCGTCCCGTGAACATCGTCATGATGGGAATGGGCGAGGCGCTCCACAACTATGACAACTCGATCGCCGCGGTGCGGCTGCTCGCCGATCCGGTGGGGGTCGGCGTGCCTCGTCGCCGGATCACGCTTTCCACCGCGGGGCTCGCCCCCGCGATCGTCCGGCTGGCCGGCGAGACGGTTCGGCCGAAGCTGGCGATCTCCCTCAACGCCACGACCGACGAGGTCCGCTCCCGCATCATGCCGATCAACCGCAAGTACCCGCTGGCGATCCTTCTTGACGCCTGCCGGAAGATTCCGCTGGCGCCCCGCGAGCGACTCACGTTCGAGTACGTTCTGTTGCGTGGTGTCAATGACTCGGCGCACGACCCGCGCCGTCTTGCCGCGCTGATGAACCGGCATAACCTGCACGCCAAGGTGAACCTGATACCGTTCAACGAAGGCGGTGGTCTGCCCTGGCAGGAGCCGTCGGCCGATTCGGTGAAGCGATTCCGCGACGACCTCCTGTCGCTCGGAGTGCCGGCGTCGATCCGGAAGAACCGGGGCCGCGACATCTCGGCGGCGTGCGGCCAGCTCGCGCTGGTGACCCGACGGGAGGGGGCGGGCGTCTCATCCGATCCGGTCGGGGGCCACAACTAATTGTATTTTCCTCTTGACAGTTACCCCACAGGTTGATTATCGTCGTCTTCGACTCCCGGGGCTGCCGACCTCCTCGGCAAACCAGGCGACCCGCGTTGCATCGTTGGAGTATCCGCTCACCGGGCAGAAAGATTTACCCTCCCCGTCAGCAAGCCACGCACGCGACAGCCCCGGGAGGAAGCAAGGAGGAGGAAAGAACCACCGCTCGATGCAGGTGTTGGCCCGTAGCGCCCTCCCTACCCCTGTGCTAATTTCAGCGACGAGATGCAGCCACCTCGTACGTTCCTCATTTTCATCGTTGCGATGTCTTTCCTGATGAGCGCTCCGGCCTGCGCGGCGCACCACGGCGGCGGCGCCTATGCGCACCAGGACAAGATCTTCGAGGCGCGCGATCGCGTGCTGCCCGCCCTGGTACACATTCAGCCGGTGCTGGAAATCTACCGGGCCGGTGAAAAGGGAAAGATCGCGGTGACCGGCTCCGGCGTCATCTTCTCCCCCGATGGCTACGTGCTGACGAACACGCATGTCGTCGGCAAGGCGGAGCGGTTGACCTGCACGCTCGACAACAAGGAAGAAGTCGATGCGCGGCTGATCGGCGTCGATCCTCTTTCGGACCTCGCGATCATCAAGATCGACATGCAGAAGGCCGGCAAGGGGGTGCGCCACGCGCCGCTGGGCGATTCGTCGAAGCTCCAGGTCGGACAGGTGGTCATGGCGATGGGAAGCCCGCTGGGCCTGGCGCGCAGCCTGACACTGGGCGTCATCTCGAGCCTCGATCGCTATTTCCCGGAGAGCCTGCTGCCCACCGGCGCGGTCACCGGAACCTACAACACCTGGATTCAGACCGACGCGGCGATCAATCCCGGCAACAGCGGCGGTCCGCTGGTGAACCTCGAAGGCGAGGTCATCGGTATCAACGCGCGCGCGATCCCCATCTTCGGCGAAAACCTCGGCTTCGCCATCCCCATCAACCTCGCCAAGGAGATCGCCGCCAAGCTGATTGCCCGGGGGCAGATCGCCCGTTCGTGGATCGGCGTTTCCTGGCAGCAGATCAAGGGATTGGGCGAGCACTTCGGCGTGGCCGAGGACCAGGGCGCCCTGGTGGGCGGCGTCGTGCCGGGCTCGCCGGCGGCCGAGGCGGGACTCAAGGCGGGAGACGTGGTGACCGCCATCGATCACCAGCCGATCGTCGCACGTTACGAGGACGAGCTGCCGCGCCTCCAGAAGCAGATCGCGGACCTGCCGATCGGCAAGACCGTGTCGATAGGGTTCATCCGGGACGGCAAGAGCCTCACCGCGCAGCTCCTCACACGCGATCGCCCCTCGGCCGATGCGAGCGAGCTCGAGTGCCGCGAGTGGGGTTTCACCGTGGAGGAGATCACCGAAGAGGTCGCACAGGCGCTGCGGCTTCCCGATCGCAAGGGCGTGATCGTCTCGGGAGTCAAGCCCAACTCGTTCGCCGACGAGTCCGGGCTGCGTCGCAACGACGTCATGATGGTCATCGAGGGCCGGCCGATCGACTCGCTGACCGGATACGAGCAGATTTACCGGGACCTGGTGAAGTCGAAGCGTGATCGGGTGCTGGTGGAGGTGCGGCGCGGCCGGCTGCGGACGTATCACGTCCTGAAGCCGGCGTACGACCAGGAAAAGGCGCCCGCCGAACAGCCGGGAGGACGCCAGCCATGAGACGACGCATCCCGATGGTCCTGTTGTCCCTTCCCGGGGCCACCATCGCGACCTTGATGATCTTCATCGCCGCCGGTGCCTCTGCGGCCGCGGCGGCCACGCCGCAGAGCCTGCGCGAGGTCTACCAGGGCTACCGGGACAACGTCGTGGCCATCACCTACACGCTGCGGCCCAAGGAGAAACCCACGGGGGGAGACGGCCGCAAGGTGGAAGACGCAATCTGCGGCATCATCGTGGACTCCAGCGGGCTCATCATCACCTCCGGAGACCCGTTTCCCGACCCGGGCGGCGATCCGAAGACGACCCTCATCCCCCTGGAGTTCAAGGTCCACCTGCGCGGGGGCCGGCCGGTGGACGCGGAAGCGGTGGGGCTCAATCGCGAGCTGAACCTCGCCTACCTGAGACTCAAGAATCCGCCCAAGGGAATCCACCCGCTGCACTTTGCCGAGAACTCGAAGCTCGACGTCGGCGATCCCGTCGTGGTGATCGGACTGATGTCGCGGAACTACGATTACGAGCCGATTTTCTACACCGGCATCGTCAACGCGGTTCTCAGCCGTCCGCGCCGGATGTACAGTCTCGACATCTTCCTGCAGGACCTCAGCATCGGGGGCGTCGTCATCGGACCCGGCGGCCAGCCGATAGGCATCGTCGGGGAGGATGTCCTGAAAGAAGTGCCCACCGGGGACCGCACGCCGTCCAACGTGCTTTCAATCTTCGGCTCGCTCACCCAGGGCGCCCGTGTCGGATACCCGATGGTGTTCCCCTTCGTCGACTTCGCCGCCGATCTCACGGCGCCTCCCGCCCTCGACGCCGGCGAGAAGCGCTCCTGGCTGGGCATCGTGATGCAGCCTCTCAACGAGGACCTCATCGACTACTGGAAGCTCGAAGCCGACGGCGGAATCATCATCAGCTCGGTTCTGGAGGGCTCGCCCGCCGAGAAAGCCGGGCTCAAGCCGGGCGACATCATCGTCTCGCTGCAGGGAGAGCCGCTGCGTGTGACCAAGGACGAGGAGCTGGCCGACTTCCGCAGGAGCATCGAGCGGCTGGGCGTCGGAAAGCAGGTCGACCTGGTCTATCTCCGGCAGGGGGCCCGCCTCACCACCTCGTTCCCGCTCGATGAGGCGCCCAAGACGGCGTGGACCGCCGAGGAGCTCAAGGACGAGGATCTCGGTCTCACGGTCCGCGAGATCACCATCGACGACATCCAGGGGCAGAATCTCGAGCCGACCACCCGGGGCGTCGTGGTCTCGGAGCTCGAACAGGCGGGATGGAGCCAGCTGGCCGGCCTGCAGCCGGACGACATCATCGAGTCGGTCGACGGCCACGTCATCGTCGATCTCGCTTCGTATCGGACTCAGACCGACCGGCTCAGGGAAGACAAGCCTGAAGGAACCGTCTTCTTCGTGCTGAGGCAGGGCGAGACGCTGTTCGTTCGGATCAAGACGCCCTTCGCCAAGGGTCGCTGACCTCCCGGTCAGAACGGCGAGACGAGGTGGTTGAGCGGCCCGGCTCCCTTTCCGATCCGGCTGGAGTGGCTCAGCGCGCGTGCCACGTACCGCTTGGCGCCCTCCACCGCTTCTGCGAGGTCGACCGCGCGTGCCAGCTGGCAGGCCAACGCGGTGGAGAAGGTGCACCCGACACCATGCGTGTTGTTCGAGACGATCTTCGTCGAGTCGAACACCGCCGTGCGGCGACCGTCATAAAGGACGTCGATCGCCCGGTTGCCGAGGTGGCCGCCGGTCACCACCACGCTGCGGGCGCCGAGCCGGTGGAGGGCCACGGCCGCCTCCTTCATCGAGGGGAGATCGACGACCGACATCCCCGTCAGCATCGAGGCTTCCTCCATGTTCGGCGTCACCACATCCGCCCTCGGAAGCAGCTGCTCGCGCATGACGACGATTCCCTTCTTCTCCAGCAGCGCCGTGCCGGTCGTGGAGCGAAGCACCGGGTCGATCACGACATTGGTAAGGCGCAGCGACTCGATCAATGAGGCGACCAGGCTCACCGTGCGCGCCGTGCCGAGCATGCCGATCTTGACGGCGTGCACGTCGAGGTCCGAGATGACCGATTCGATCTGCTGGGCCACGAACTCCATGGGAAGGTCATATATCGCCTGGATTCCAAGCGTATTCTGGGCCGTGATCGATGTGACCACGGCGGCGCCATGATGACGATAGGCGGCGATGGTCTTGAGATCGGCCGAGATGCCGGCGCCCCCCGAAGGATCGAGCCCGGCGATCGAGAGCACGGTGCGGTTCAGCTCCGGCGCCGCGGTGGGCTGCGCCGCCGGGGGTGGAGCCGGCGCCGGCTCGATCACCCTGGTGCCGCCCGGTCGTCTCATCTGGTGCGATGGGCCGCGTGCCTTTCGGGGTCTCGTCATGAAATCGCTCCTCGAAGCTCCTCGACTACAGCGCCCATGTCCGCCGCGCCGATCACGGCGGAGATGACGGCCACACCCGCCAGCGGAATCCCCGCGAGACGGGCGATCGTCGATCGATTGATCCCGCCGATCGCGAAGACGGGCAACCCCGCCTGAGCGACGGCCTCCTTCAAACGCTCGACGCCGACCGGTGGTCCGTATTGTACCTTCGATGCCGTCTCGAACACCGGGCCAAAGGTGATGAAATCCGCTCCTTCTTCGCGCGCGCCGATCGCTTCCGCCAGGTTGTGCGCCGAGACGCCGATTCTCAGCCGGTGGCCCCAACGTGCCCTGACCTCCGCCGCCGGCAGACCCGAAGCCGGCAGGTGCACCCCGGCGGCCCCGGCGGCCAGCGCGACGTCCACCCGTCCGTTGACGAACAGCTCGGCACCTCGCGGGCCTGATTCTTCCCGTACCCGGAGGGCGCACTCGAGAAGATCGGCGCCGGAGAGATCTTTCTCCCTCAACTGGATCATGTCGGCTCCCGCGCGGGCGACCGATGAGATCAGGAGCGGAAGAGGCAGGTCGGGCCTCAGCTGCCTGTCCGTGATGAGATAGATGAGCATTCGGCAAGGAGATGTTACCACGGTGCCCGCGGGCTCTGCTAGAATGCCATCCCATGCAGCGGACGCGCCTTGCCTCGGTTTCCTACCTCAACGCATTGCCGCTTACCTGGGGTCTGTCCCACGGCAGCTTCCGCGGCCGGTACGATCTGAAGATGGTCCCGCCGTTCGAGTGCGCCCGCCTTCTCAACGACGGCCTGGTCGATGTGGCGCTTGTTCCCTCGGTCGAGTTCGCGCGGGTTCCCGGGCTCGTGCCGGTGCCCGGCACCGGCGTCACCTCGCGCAACGAGGTCCGCTCGGTACTGCTCATCAGCCGGTGTGATCCGGATTCGATCAGATCGCTTGCGGTGGATCTCAATTCGCGCACCTCGGTGGCGCTTTCACGCCTGATCCTCCTGCACAGGTATCATTGCCGGCCCCGGATCGAGGCGATGCCCCCCGAGTTCGAGTCGATGCTCGACCGGCACGATGCGGCGCTGCTGATCGGCGACGCGGCGCTGAGGGCCTCGGTCGATCCGTCCCTTCGCTCGAGATTCCAGGTCCTGGATCTCGCGCGCGAATGGAACCTGATGACCGGGATGCCTTTCGTGTTCGCCTTCTGGGCCTGTCGCCCCGTCGTCAACGTTTCCGAGATGAGAAGCGTCCTGAATCGATCTCTTGATGAGGGGTTGATGAACATCGATCGGATCGCCACGCTGGAGGCGGCGGGGTCGGGCCTCCCGATGGACACGATCGCATCGTACCTCAGGCACAACATCCAGTTCCGGATGGGACCCGCCGAAGCCGACAGCCTGCGCGTGTTCTACAGGATGTGCAGGGAGCAGGGATTCCTGGCGGGAGCAGGGGTGGACGCCGCGTCGATCACGACGATGGGGACGCCCCCTCCCGCTCAAGCAGCTCGGCAACGCGGAACAACGGATGGAACCGGTACCCCCTGAGCGCCTGGGCACCCCCCTCCTCACGGTCGATGATGCAGACCACGCCGGCCACCTTGCAGCCGATTTCCTCCACGGCCCGAATCGCCTGGAGCGTCGAGCCTGCCGTGGTCACCACATCGTCCACCACCAGCACGGGCGCCCCCCGGCGCAACCCCCCTTCGACTTTCCTGCCGGTTCCATGCTCCTTGGCTTCCTTGCGCACGATGAACGCGGACAGCGGGCGGCTTTCCAGGTGGCTCACCACGGACACCGCGGCCGCGATGGGGTCTGCGCCCATGGTGAGGCCTCCCACCGCCTCGGCTTCGATTCCCTCCCGCTCCATCAGGTCGAGGATGACCCGGGCGATCAGGTAGGCGCCTTCGGGGTGCAGCGTCACCAGCCGGCCATCGATGTAGTACTTGCTCTTGCGGCCCGATGCCAGGGTGTAGTCGCCGAACGTCACGGCCCGCTCGCGCAGCAAGGCGAGCAGCCGCGACCTGCGGGTGGCCGGGTTGTCGGGTGTCATGAGTTCAGCAGCTTCCTGAGCGCTCTGGACGGATCGGGGCTTTCGAGCAGCGCGAGGATGGTTTCACGCCGAATCCCCATTCCGGCGAGCCTCAGGATGCCGGACATTTCGACCTTCCGGTCGAACAGCTTTTCGAGGTCCGTGCGATCGGTGAGCGCGCTGAGAGAATCCTGGAGATTCGGGATCCTCCGGAGCCTGTGTCTGACCTCCAAGGCCGTCACCTCCCTTCTTCGAACCAGCCGACGGAGTCTACCTCACGCGGGCGGCCAGGCATAGCAGTCCGGGATGCCGAGTCTGCCCCAGTCGCCGGGAAACCCCCGCCCCGCCTGACATTCTGTTTGACATCACCCGGGGCTTCCCCTACATTTCGCGGGGTCATGTATATGGAATTTTCGCATTCATCTTCCCATCTTTTTGGAGGCGTGAGGCAGACGATGCCCGACGCGACTGTCGATACTATCAATAAGAAAGAGATCGGCGCGAGAATCAAGAAATTGCGAAAGGAGTCGGGTCTCAGGCAATGGCAATTGGCTGAAATGATTGGGGCGACACAGCCGGCCATCCACATGTACGAGCGCGGCGTGCTCCCCGAGCCGAAACGCCTCCTGGAGCTGGCCCGAATCGGAAACACCACCGTTGAATGGATCCTGACCGGACGACATTGGGAGAACGGCTCGGAGGAAATGCACCGGGTCCCGGAGGAGATCTGCCAGCTCGCATTCCACCTGAAGGACTTCAGCGAGTCCGACCGGGAGGCCCTTGATTCAGCCCTGGATATCATCCGCAGCGCCGTTGCGGCCCTGCGGAAGGTCGGGGGCCAGGAGGCCGACAGGCTCACCATCGAGGAGGTTTCGCGTCATCTGCTGAGCTTTTCCACCGGAACCATCGACGGGCTGACTGCCGCCTTGAGGATCCATGGCGCGGTTCGGGGAACCTTGATGGCCCAGGCCGCTGCCCGGCTCACGAGGTCGGGTCTGCATGGGGAGGTCGAGGCGGAAGGTCACCACAGTGACGACATGGCCGACTCCGCCCCGGGTGAGGGTCGAAAAAAAAAGCCGTTCAGGACCCGTGCGACTGGCATCGAAGCAATCCGGGGCCATATTTACAAAATCGACGGTTCGTTGCTGGTCATCAATGAGATTATCAAGGACAAGGACCTCCGCACCGAGTTCGAAGAGACTCTCGGAAGACTGAGCAGCAAGCTGGAGAGCAAGAAGAACAAGATAGTCAAGATGAAGAAGGCCGATAGAGGCAAGTAACCATTCGGCTGACCCGTTGCAGCCCCTTCCCCTCTGAGGTCGTCCGCGAATGGGAGCGATTTTGATGGTGAGCGTGATCGTGAGCGCGATCCTGGCCAGCATGGGAGTCGGGATGCTCGCGATCATGGGGTTCGTGAATCTGATCTCCCGCAACATCCCCAAGTAGTTCCCCGTTTCCTGC
>DASROJ010000138.1:0-4031 GCA_035646975.1 Patescibacteria group bacterium | reverse complement strand
GGGCGTGCCGCGCGCGCGGCGCGCGATCTCGCGCGAGCCGCCCGCGTCGGTTGCGATCTTGAGCAGCCGCGCCGAGCGATCCACGATCGCCTGAAGCTCGTCTTCGGCGTAGAAGCCGAGATGCAGCACGATGCCGAACCGGTCTCTGAGCGGTGCGGTGAGCAGCCCGATGCGGGTGGAGGCTCCCACCAGCGTGAACCGGGGAAGATCCAGCTTCACCGACCGCGCGGAAGGACCCTGGCCGATGATGATGTCGAGCTTGAAGTCCTCCATGGCCGAGTAGAGGATCTCCTCGAGGTTCGGCGACAGGCGGTGAATCTCGTCGATGAACATCACGTCGCCCTGCTCGAGGTTGGTCAGCAGCGCGGCGAGATCGCCGGCCTTTTCGATGAGCGGGCCGGAGGTGCATTTCAGCGCGGCGCGTTGCTCGCTGGCGACGATGTGCGCCAGTGTCGTCTTGCCAAGCCCCGGCGGTCCATAGAGCAGAACGTGGTCGAGCGGCTCCTTGCGACGACGCGCCGCCTCGATGAAGACTCCCAGATTCTCTTTCACCTGGGTCTGGCCGATGTACTCGGTCAGGGTGCGCGGGCGCAAGGCCACGTCGAACGGCAGGTCGTCCAGGACCGGCTCCGGGCGGATCAGCGTGGCTTCATCCAGAGGAACGCCGGGCGCGTCCCCCGGTCGGCCTGGCTCTTTGTGCCTGGGCATCTTCGTTGGTCCTCTCAGGAAGCCAGATATCTGAGCGAGCGTTTCAGGACTTCCTGAAGCGCCGCGCCGTTTGCCTGCTTGCCGTCCAGCGCGCGCCGCACCGCGCTTTCGGCCAGGCTCTCGCGATACCCCAGGTTCACGAGGGCCGACACCACGTCGCGGCGCATCGCCGAGGAGCCCGCCGGTCCGCCGCCTGCCCCCGCGCTCTCGCCGCCCGCGTTGCTGCGACTCCGGCGGACACGATCGCGCAGCTCGAGCACCACCCTGTCCGCGGTCTTCGGACCGACACCCGGAATCCCCCTCAGCCGGCCGGCGTCGCCTTCGACTATCGCGTCGACGAGGTCCGCTGCGGAAAGACCCGACAGCATCGCCAGGGCGAGCCGCGGCCCGATGCCGGAGATCTCGATGAGACGCTCGAACAGTTCCTGTTCGTCGGGGGATGAAAAACCGTACAGCGCGATGACATCCTCGCGCAGATGGGTGTGCGTTCTGAGCGTGACCTCCGCGCCTTCATCGGGCAGCGTGTAATAGGTGGAAAGCGGGATGAAGGCTCGATAGCCGACACCGCCCGCCTCGATGATGACCTGATGCGGTTGTTTTTCGACGAGCCTGCCGGTCAGCCTGGCGATCACGCTGAGTGACTCCTTCGTGGATCCGGGCAGCCGGCGCGCCACGGGATGCTCCGCCCGATCCGCGTCGACGCTCGACGCACGATTATAGACCGTCAGCGGGTGCCGCGTTCCATCTGTTGCTGGAGAGTCCTGGCTTCCTTCTGCCCCGGGTCGAGCGCGAACGACTTCGCGAGATAGGACCTGGCATCCTCTTTCGCGCCATTGAGGTAGCAGGCGTACGCCATGGCGTTGTAGAGAGCAGGACGTTTTGCGACCTTTTCCCCTTCGGCGAAGTATCCACGCGCCCGATCGAGATTGCCCAGCTTTCCGTAAGCGACGACAAGGTTGACGAGCACCTCGAAACTCTCCGGCTGGAGGCGTACGGCGTTTTCCAGCGGCACGACGCTTTCGCGGGCCATGCCGTCGCGCAGCAGCATCGAGCCGAGGTTGATGAGCGTCATCGTGTCATCCGGCGCCTTGGCCAGAGCCGTGGACAGGATGGCCCGCGCCTCGGGGCGCCGCCCTTGCAGCTCGCGGGTCAGCGCCAGCCAGTTGGCCGCCCGCACCGCGACGGGAATCGATTCAACCGAAAGGCTCTTTTCGAGGAGATCGGCGAGCGCCTCCAGCTCACCGCGCTTCCTGAGAAGGACATAGGCGCCGTACAGCGCCCGTTCCACCGACGGGTCGATCTCCAGGGCGCGCCGATAGGCGGTCAGCGCCTGATCGGCATCCCCGCTGCCTTCGTGGAGGATGCCGAGCGCCGCGAGCCGGAACGCCTCGGGCCGGCCGGTCAGCTCGAGCCTCCCGAGAAAATCCAGGCCCCGTTTCTGCTGTTTGGCTTTCAGGTAGACCTGCGCGACGCGTGTGAACAAGGCGGGTTGCGGCGCCGCGACGAGCTCGAGGGCTGCTTCGAGATACTCCAGCGCATCGCCGGGCCTGCCCTTGAGCAGCTCGACCTGTGCCAGACCGAGCAGCGGCTGATCGAAGCGGGGAGCCAGATCGCGCGCGCGCTGGAATTCGTCACGGGCGCGGTCGAGCTGATTCTGCGAAATGAACAGATAACCTGCGTTGATGTGATAGGTCGGAGTGCCGGCCCCCACTGCCGGGGCGCCCGGCGCCGAGGACTGCACGTATCCGAGCGCTGTCAGCCTGGCGATCAGCTCGGGGTCTTCCGGCGACGCCCCCCCTGAGGCCACGCTTTGCAGCGGTTCGCCGATTTCCTCGTAGCTGGCCACCTTGACCGCCGGCTGCCGGGGCTCGGCGCCCGGCAGAAAGATCTCCGAGACCGCGTGGCCGGGCATGTCGGCGGCGGCCGAAAGCCCGAGCAGAGCCAGCAGCGTCGGGGCCACGTCGAGAAGCTCGGGCCGGTTCGCCAGCCGCCCCGGCCGGATGGGAGGACCCGCCACGAGGAACACCCCATCGAGCGTGTGCCACAGACCCGGCCTGCCTTCGATATCGGGGGGCTCGTCGACCGGGCGCTCGGCCCCGTTGGCAAACCCATGATCGGAGACCACCATGACCACGGTCTGCGCAGGGGCGGCGGCAAGCAGCTCGCCGATCATGTGGTCCTGAAGACGATAGAAGGCCGGCACGGCATCGGAGAACGCCGCGGCGAGCTTCGGGTCCGTCGCCCTGGCGAGCCCCATCGACGGGGGAAGATACTGGGCGAAACGATGGTTCACCTCGTCGAGGCCTTCGTAATAAACCAGTGTGAGTCCCGCCTTCTGCCGCTTGAGCAAGCTCAACGCGATGTTGTGATACGTGCGCGTGCTGGCGAGAATCCTGAGCAGGTGGCTGACCGGGTTTCGATATCCATCGGGGGAGCTGATGGCCAGACGCGCCTGATCGAACACCTGGCGCGGGACATCCACGATCGTCTTGAGGTCTTCGTATCCAATTTCATCGACATCGACCCGCAGCCGGGAGATCTCGGGCGCCAGCGCATCGGGATAGACCATCCCGGCGGGCGCCTCTGCGGCAGGAAGCTCGAACAACGAATAGGCCACGCGATCGGTGACCATCGAGCCGATGACATGCTCGGCCGGCCATGTGGCCCACCAGGCCACGGTGTTGCTGGGAATATCGAAATCGCTCGCGATGTTCCAGAGCGCCTTGACCCGCCGGAACAGCCTGGAGATGGGGACCTCCGCGCCGGTTGCGGGATCCTTCATGAGGAAATCGATGACGCCATGATCCTCGGGACGTCTTCCGGTGGCGATCGTGGTCCAGAGGATCGGCGACAACGTCGGCTTCATCGACTGAAGGGTCGACCAGGCGCCTCTGTCCTGCAGGGCCTTGAGATTGGGCAGCGCGCCGGCCTGGATGAGTGGCGTCATCAGATCCCAGTCGGCCGAGTCCACGCCGATCAGCAGCACGCCCCAGCCGGGCGAGGTCCAGGTGGCTTTCAGCGGATTGGCGTTGCGCGCCGCACCGGCGGTGCTTCCCGGCCCGAACGTCAGGCTGCCCGGCACGAGGCCGGCAGCCGCAAGCCGTTCGCCGACGGCATTCTCGATGTCACCTGAACCTGCCTGTCGCCCTGCGACCGAATCCTGGACGAGCCCTCCGATGACGGCATCGAGGTCCGTTCCTGCCGCCAGCCCGACCGCGATGGGAGTCAGCGCGCCCGGGTCCGCCTTCGCCAGATCGAGAGAAAAATGGTAGGGGATCGAAATCGCGGCGCCTTCCCGGGTGTTCACCCGGACGGATCCAGTG
>DASROJ010000137.1:0-19192 GCA_035646975.1 Patescibacteria group bacterium | reverse complement strand
GAAATCAACCAACGTGAGGAGCCGGTAGGCCTTCACGACCTGACCCGCCGGGCGGAAATGGAATCGCCCGCGGTTCGCGGCCGAAAAAAGCGTGGCCCACGTGTAGGCGGGCGGGGCCGCCGGCTCGAAGTCCGTCCCCTTGGTCTTCTCGCCGCTCTTTTTCTCGACGACCTCCTCGCGAACCTCGCGCAGGCTGCCGCCGGGCCGCTCTTCGAACAGATAGTCATAGGCGATTTTCTCGCTCTTGCGGAAGCCGCCGCTGTCGATGTCGTACTTTGCCGTGATGACGTTCTCGCGGCAGGAAAAGCCGAGAGCAGACTTGTGATAGAGCTCGGCGCGCTCGGCCAGCGAGTTGAGCAGGCTGACAAAGTTAGGGTCTTCCTCCGGCAGGACGACATGCCGGCGCGCCGGATCCGCGTTCTGCGAAGGGGCGGGCGCGGCGCCCGATGGGAGCGGCTTGTCGGAAGCCCTGACCACCGCGACCGAAACGATCGCCAGGGTCGAAATGGCCGGTACGATGAGCCGGATCGCGAGAGCTTTTCGCCGCATGCTCGCATGCTAACACACGCCACACGGGCCGACTGCGCCCGCTGCCTTGACACTCTTCGGAGGCGCATCCTATTCTGCCACCTCCGATGAAGAAAGATTACTTTGCCATCCTCGGTTTGAAACCCGGAGCCTCCGAAAAGGAGATCCGCTCCGCCTACAAGAAGCTCGCCAAGAAGTACCACCCGGACGTCAATCCGAACAAGAAGCAGGGCGATGAGAAGTTCAAGGAAATCAGCGAGGCCTACGAGGTCCTGACCGACCCCGAGAAACGACGCAAGTGGGAAAGCGGCGACACCGACTTCGAATCGTTCTTCAGGGAGTCGCGGGGGTCCGCGGGACGCGGCGCCCCCCGGGGTGGAGCGTCGTCGACATTCAGGTTCGAGGACTCCGCGGACCTCGGCAGCATCTTCGGTGATCTGTTCAGCGGCGCTGGAATGGGCCGCGAGGCGTCGTACGGTCCCGCCCAGGGCGCCGACCTCCAGTTTCAGGCTTCGATAACCTTCGAGGATGCCGTCAAGGGCACCACGCTGAGGATCCCGCTCGCAAGGACGGTGAGCTGCGACTCGTGCCGGGGCGAGGGCTTCGTTCGATCCGGCAAACCGAAGAACTGCGCCAACTGCGGCGGCAGCGGACGTGTCACCAGCGGCAGAGGCCCGATGCGGATGGCCACGGCCTGTCCGAGCTGTCATGGCACGGGCAAGGCGCCCGGCGAGCCCTGCAGGACCTGCGGGGGAACGGGGACGCAGCACTCCAACGAGACGATCCAGGTCAGGATTCCTCCCGGCGCCGAGGATGGCTCGCGCGTTCGCGTTGCCGGCAAAGGCGAGGCGGGGGCGCTGGGAGGCCCACCGGGCGACCTCTTCGTCGTCCTCAGGGTGACGCCGCACGCCTACTTCCGCCGCGACGGCAAGGACATCATCCTGGAGCTGCCGCTCACCGTCACCGAAGCGGCGCTTGGAACACGTATCGACGTGCCGACGGTCGATGGACGTGTCACGCTGACCGTTCCGGCTGGCTCCAGCAGCGGTCAACGTCTCCGTCTCAAGGGGCGGGGAGTCCCGTCGCGCAACGGCCCGGCTCCGGGGGATCAGATCGTCATGCTGCAGATCGTCACGCCGAAATCACTCAGCGCGGAATCGAAGAAGATCCTGGAAGAGCTTCAACGGCTCAACCCCGACAACCCGCGTTCAGCGCTGGGGTGGTGAGTCGGGGCAGAACCGCCACAGTCGCACCTGTCCCGCATTCGCGTTCTTCCGGGAAGCCACGTCCGGCTTGACCCGCCCCGGGGTGCGCCGTACCTTTCCGGCGACACGGCGCCTCCCTCCCGCGCCGCGGCGGCCGCGGTTCCCAGGGCCTTCAGGCGTCGATGCAGCTTGCCGATTCGTCGTTCACTCTTCCCACCCGGTGGCGTCTACCTGCCGGTTGGAAGGGGCTGTCGGTGGCGGGGATCATCCTGCTCACGATGCCACGATTCGATCCGGTTGCGGCGCAGACCTCGGAACGACCCGACCGGCCGATCTCAGGGTTGCTCCGGGTCGAGTCGGCCCCCTTGTCGTTCCGTGTGGAGACCCTTGAAGCCACGCGCTCGATGGACGCCGTGCTGGATTCCGCGTCCTTCAGCCTGCCGGGCCAGGCCCAGGTCGTCCGCCAGGCGCTGCTTGGAAGGTATCGGTCGGCGCTCGAGCGCGAGTCACGGCGGTTCCTCGAGAAGAACCCATCGCTGCTCCAGACCGACGCAACGGAGGTCGTCGACGGGGACGGCAACCCGAGACGCGGCCAGCGTCGCGACGCCACGCGAATCTTTCAGGGGGCGAACAACCGGGTGCTTTCCGAGATCCTGGAGGACGCGCTCGATGACACGGTTTCCCTGCGGAGGGCCCGCGCCTTTCTCGACGGCGTCCGTTTCGACGTCATGAGCGGGGGCCGGATGCGGATGGGCTCGGCGGCGCGGGAAGAACCGGCGCGCACCGGCGCCGGGCAGACGCAGGATTCGGTGGCCGCCAGCTTCGGCTTGATCGTCATCGGGCATCCGCGACTCGAGATGCGCACGGAGCTGCCGGGGGGTGTGCGCGCCCGCATCGAAGTGCCGCTGGCGTCGCCGGGGATACGGGCCACGCTGAGCCGCCGCATCACTTCGAACCTGCGTGGCACGCTCAGCGCGGGGGTGGAAGACTCGGGCTCGGAGCGCTGGATATCGGCCGGCATGGCCGTTCGTTTCTAGGCGGGCGCGGTCGGGTTCAGGCGGGCGGTTCGAGCAGACCGCGCAGGTCGCCCAGCGAGTGCAGCGTGCGGCAGACCGGGGCTCCCGGCGGCAGCGCCGTCGGATCCCACCCTCCCAGGGGGTCGAACAGCATGGCGTGCATCCCGGCGCTCGCCGCGCCCAGAACGTCTATCGCGTAGACGTCACCCACGTAGAGCGAGCTGGAGGCGCTGGCGCCGGATGTCTCCAGCGCGAGGCGGAAGATGTCCGGGTGCGGTTTCTCCACGCCGACATCATGCGAGTCGATGATCAGCTCGAAGCGGCGCGCCATGCCGATCGATCGAAGGTGCTCCACGAGCGTCCCGCTGGAATTCGAGATGATGCCCATGCGGTAGCCGGCGTCGGAAAGCGCGTCCAGTGCGGGAAGGGTGCTCGACTCCACGCGGTCCCATGAGCCGGCCGGCCGGGTCACTTCCAGGACGGTGTCGACGAGGGCGTCGGCCTGGTACGGCGTCGCGCCGCTGAGCTCCAGGATCTGTCTCCAGAAATCCCGCTGAACTCCTGACTCTATCCAGCCGGTGCGCGGCAGCGCCCCTCCACGCCATCGCTCCAGGATCGCCCGGTCGAGAACTCGTCGGGCCGACCGTTCCGCGCGGCGCAGCGTCAGCTCGTCCACGCGAAACCCGGCGGCGTCGAGCGCGGAGATCAAGAGGTGGTAGTTCAGGCCGATGAGCGTGTTGCCGGCGTCGAAGAAGATCCACTCGAGGTTCAAGCACCCGTTCCGTTGCAGGGACCACGCGGCGCCGAGGAAAACGGAAGGACCGTCCCGGGGGTGTCGGTCCGGCTCGAGCCGGGCTCCTCCGGGGCCAGCGGAAGGTGCGAGCCGATGAAGGCCGGCGGTTTCAGCCCCTTCTCGTGGCTCCGGATGTTCAGCCGGCCCTGGAAGCAGTTGACACAGCCGGTGAAGGTCTTGTTCGTTCCGCGGTAGACGCAGTCCTCGACGCGGTACCAGACCTGGTACTTGTGGCAGAAGAAATCATCGTCGGGACCCCGGGTCCCTTCGAGTACTCCCTTGCCCGCGGCGCTCTCGGCATTGGATGTAGGCATCGCGTTCTCACTCTAGACACTGCCGACATGGGGCGCAAATGTCAAGATGGGATCGCCGGCCCCGCCGGAGCAGGACCCTCCGGCCCGGGGGCGGCCGGCATCGTCCCGGGGGGCCCGGGCGGCGCCGCGCGTCGCTCGAACAGCGCGCGGCCGATGACGCCGCCCAGCGCTCCGATTGGCGTGTAGACAACCGTCAGCACGAGAGCCGACAGGACGATCCAGACGGCCGCAGGGACGCTGCGCATCAATTGATACGCCTCATCCGCGTTGGGCAGGTACTGGGACGATCGATCGAAGGCCTCCTCCAGCTGTCTGGCCGGACCCCCCTCCCGCAGCGCCATCGTGAGCAGGAGGCTCGTCCCGGATTGCGTCAGGCCCGCGACGGCACCCGAGAGGGCTCCAGCAAGGGCGGCCCTGCCCCAGGTCAGCGAAATGGCCGAACCCTTGACCATCATGAACGAGGCGACGATCCCGGCGCCGATGACGAGCGAGCAGCAGGCGCAGTTGAGATACCCCACGATCGGGATGGCGGAAGCCAGCCCGAAGGCCACCCCGGAGGTCAAAGCCGGCTTCCAGATGTCAGCTGGTCCCTGCATCAGGTCTCCTCACGAGTCTCTTGATCCGACGAATCTCGCCGACAGCCTCCGCGGGAAGCTCTTCGATTGCCGGCAGGACGTACAGGACGCACACGGCGCCGAACACCGACGCGGTCAGGGCGCGGGAAATCGAGTTGGCCGATTGAAGACCGGATCGCTCGACGAAGACATCGAGTGCCGACGGCAGCGCAGCCAGCACCAGCAGAGCGGCCGACGGGACTCGATGACCGTGGCCGTTGCGATTCCTGTCCGCCCCGGCGCAGACAACCAGGCCCAGGCTGCCGAGCAGGAACCCAGCGCAGGCGCCGGTGCAGCGGGCGCACACGGCCATGGGTTCGCCGCCGATCAGAAAGGATCTCGTGGTCATCTGGTGGCAAAGGGGCGCGAACATCGCCCTGAGAACGATCGCCGGGGCATGAAGCCCCACGGCATGCATCAGGGGAGGCGCAACGATCGCGGCGCACCAGGTGGCCGCCGCCATCGCCAGCACCAGCCGAGCCGTCATCGGCCGGAACGATCGGTTCCAGTTCATCGAGTGAGGGCTCCGCTGTATGCGAACAGCGCGGGGGTGCCGCCGGTGTGGATGAACAGCGCTCTTTCATCCGCGCCAATCACTTTTCTGCGGCACAGATCGACCAGCCCGGCCATCGCCTTGCCGGTATAGACGGGGTCGAGGAAGACACCCTCGGTGCGAGCCAGGCTCCGAATCGCCTCGACTCCCTCCGGCGACGGCACCCCATAGGCCCGCCCCGTGTAATCGTAGAGCACGCGAACGTCCTCATCGCGAACGTCGACGCGCCGGTCGAGCAGGGCGGCTGCCCGGTCGACCAGATCGGCGACGGGCGGCACACCCAACGATGCGGGCATACCCGGCGGAGCCACCGAGATCCCGATCACGTCGAAGGGGCGGCCGGCAAGGATGTTGCCCAGCACCAGACCGGCCAGCGTGCCGCCGGTGCCAAAGGCCACCAGGACATGCGTGAACCTCGATCCTGTCTGATGACTTTGCGAGATGATCTCCTCCATGGCCCTGTGATACCCCAGGGCTCCCACGGGCGTGCTGCCGCCAGGCCCGATCCGGAACGGCCTGCGCCGCTGGGATCGCAGCCGTTCTTCCACGTCGAGGAACGCGGCTTCGACCCGCGGTGCGGTGAGCTCCGAGGGGGTCAGGCAGAGAAAGGTCAGGGTCGCGCCGAGCAGATGGTCCAGCAGCAGATTGCCGGTCGTCTCGGAGGGTGGCGACCCGGCCAGGATGAGATGACAGTCCATCCCGAGCCGGCGGGCCGCCGCGGCGGTGCAGCGGGTGTGATTCGACTGGACTCCGCCGAAGGTGACGATGGTGTCGGCGCCTGCCTCGCGGGCCGATGCCATCAGGTACTCGAGCTTGCGCGCCTTGTTGCCGCCGAATGCCAGCCCCGTGCAGTCGTCACGCTTCAGCCAGACTTCCGTCCCTGTCACCTCGGCCGAGAATCTCGGGGCGGGCTCGAGTGGCGTGGGGGCGTGCGCCAGCAGGAGACGGGCAGGCTCTGCCACGTCAGACTGGGCTGGCGCAATAGCGACACTTCCTGGCCGCCGCCGGCACCGATTCCACGCACTGCGGGCAGATCTTCGTGGGCGCGGGGGCGGGCGCGGGCGCCGGCTTCATGATGGTCTTCGTGATCATGAAGACGATGAACCCGATGATGACGAAGTCGACCACCGCTCCCAGGAAGGCCCCTGTGTTCAGCGCGTTGGCGACTTTCCCCTCGGCATCCGTCGACAGAACGATCTGCCAGGTTCGCCAGGCGCCACCGGGGATCAGCATGCCGACGAGCGGCATCAGGAGGTCCGAAACCATCGAGGAGACGACCTTGCCGACCGCGGCGCCGATGATGACGCCGATGGCCAGCGCGAAAGCGTTGGTTTCGAGCAGGAACTTCTTGAACTCGCCGATCATGGCCGCGACCTCATCAGGGCATCCTCCACAGAGTGAATCAGGAGCGCTCGTCGGCACACGATACCCGGACCCCGCCACCAGGGTCAACAGTTGGGGGATCTCCTCTGGTTATGCTATTTTATGGAAACCCTGACCATCGTCACCGCGTATCAGTCCCTTCAAAACCCCTTCCTGAGGGACTACTGAGGAGCAGACCCACCATGTCGAGAACAGGCAAACGGCGCTGGATCGTCGGCGTCACCCTTCTTCTGGTAGCGGGAGCGGCAGTGGCCGGGTTCTCCTTCCGCAGCTCGTTGTTCGCGCGCGATCGCAAGTCTCTCAGCGCGGACGATCTCGACCTGAGAATCGGCAAGGCGGACATCGCCGACGTGCAGATTGCCGTCAGCGAGGTCGGCACCATCGAGCCGGTGATCAAGGTGGACGTGAAGTCCACGCTTTCGGGAACGGTCAGGCAGATCCTCGTGCGGGAGGGCGACAAGGTCAGGGCGGGACAGACGCTGGCCACCGTCGAGCCCGACGTCAACCAGGCCAAGACTCTCTCGGCGGTGAAATCGCAGCTCGCGGTGGCCGCGATAAACGTCGAGAAGGCCCGCAAGGACGTCGAGACGAACGAGGCGCTCTTCAACGAAGGCTATCTTGCCGAACAGCAGATAAGGGATCTGCGCCAGCGCTACGAGACCACCCAGGAGGACTACAAGCAGGCGCAGACCGAGTACAAGATCGTGCTCGACAGCGGCATCCCCCTGGATCGGCCGATATCGACCACCCGCGCCGTCAACGTCGACGCCCCGATGGACGGTCATGTCATCAAGAAGAATATCGAAGTGGGGCAGACGGTGATGAGCGGCGTGTCGTCGTTCAACGAAGGAACAGCGCTCTTCACGGTGGCCGACATCAGCTCGATGCTGATCAAGGCCTCGATCAACGAAGTCGAAATCGGCAAGGTCACGCTGAACCAGCCGGTCGACATCACGGTGGACGCCTTCCCCTACAAGCACTTCGCCGGCAAGGTGACGCACATCTCGCCCGCCGCCAGGCTGAAGGACAAGGTCAAGGTATTCGACATCGAGATCACACTTGATACGCAGAATACGCAGTTCCGCGCCGGCATGACCGCCAACATCGAGATCAAGGGCGAGCGAGTGGAAAAGGCGTTGAGCGTTCCCGTCGAGTCGATCTTCAAGAAGGCCGACGGCGAAGTGGTCTACCTGCTCAAGAAGTCGTTCGACGAGCCGAAATCGGGCGAAAAGACGCTGAAGAAAAACGCGTCGGGCAAGTTCGACGTGTCGGATGCGTGGCAGCGGTTCCTCGAAGAGCGCAAGGTCAAGGTGGGCCTCGCGAGTCTCGAGCGAGTGCAGATCCTGGACGGTCTGGCCGAAGGCGAGCAGGTGGCGCTCGAAGACCCGACCAAGCCCCGCCAGATCAGCGAGCAGTAGGGAGTCGTCATGGCAGAGGATGTCATCCGGCTCAACCAGATTCAGAAGGTCTACGACGCCGGCGAGACCTCGGTGCACGCGCTGCGCGGCGTCACCCTTTCGATCACGAAGGGGGAGTACGTGGCGATCATGGGGCCTTCGGGTTCCGGCAAGTCGACACTCATGCACATCGTCGGGTGCCTGGACTCCCCCACGAGCGGCGACTACGTGCTGGCGGGACAAAACGTCTCGGAGATGACCTCCTGGTCGCTCGCCCGGGTGCGAAACAGGCACATCGGATTCGTCTTCCAGACCTTCAACCTGCTGCCGCGGGCGTCGATCCTGCGCAATGTCGAGCTGCCGATGATGTACGCCGGCACGTCCCGCTCCAAGCGCCGCGAGAGGGCATCCGAGATGCTGGCGAAGCTCGGTCTGGGCGACCGGCTCAGGAACATTCCTTCACAGCTCTCCGGCGGTCAGCGCCAGAGAGTGGCGATCGCCCGGGCGCTGGTCAACGAGCCATCCATCCTGCTGGCCGACGAGCCCACGGGCAACCTGGATACGAGGACGGGTGAAGAGATCCTCGGGATTTTCGACGATCTCAACCGTCAGGGGCACACGGTCATCCTGGTGACCCACGATCACGCCGTGGCCCGGCGGACGCAGCGCGTGATCACGCTGGTGGACGGACAGGTGGTGAGGGCCGAGGCGGCATGACCGTCCTGGAATCGGTGGTCGACGGTATCGTCGACATCAAGGCACACAAGGGCCGGACCTTCCTGCAGGCGGTGGGCGTGGTGCTGGGCGTGGCCTCCGTGGTGACCACGATGGCGCTTGCCGATTCGGGCCGCAGGCGCAGCATGGAATTCTTCGCCGAGACCGGCGGCCTGCGCAAAGTGCTGGTCGTCAACCGGCCGCCCAAGGGGGAGAAGAAAACCGCTCTCGAGCTGTCGAACGTCGGGCTGACGTATGACGACGCGGTGGCGCTGAGAAACGTGCCCGGCATCACGCAGGTCGACCCGATCGCCAACACGCGCGTGCTGGTGACCCACGGCGATTTCCAGAAGGACTGGGACCTCGACGGCGTCACACCCGACTACCAGACCGTCTACAAGTTCTACCCCGGGTCGGGCCGGTTCATCAGCCAGGACGATCTGGCCAGCGCGAGCCGCGTCTGCGTGCTCGGCGAGACGGCGGCGCGCCTGCTTTTCGGCTCCGAAGACCCCCGGGGCAAGACGATTTTCCTCGACGGCGTGGGGATGACGGTGGTCGGCGTGATGCAGCGCAAGGAGTACTTCTTCAATCATGGCACCTTCAACGCGCTCGAGTGGATGAACCGCAAGATCTTCGTCCCTCTCACGGCGGTCCACAAGCGGTTCACCGGCGACAGCGACCGGAAGGTGTCGTACGTGAACACGATGATCGACACGCCCGACAACATCAAGAAGACGGCCGCCGAGATCCGCGCGGTGCTGCGCCGCCGCCATCACGGGGTCGACGATTTCGAGGTCTGGGACCGCGCGTCGAGGCTCGAGCAGCGGCAGCAGCAGAACCAGCAGCTCAACATCGTTTTTCTCGCCGCGGGCGCCGTCTCGCTGCTGGTGGGCGGCATCGTCATCATGAACATCCTGCTGGCGTCGTTCCAGGAGCGGGTCCGCGAGGTCGGCGTTCGCAAGGCGCTGGGCGCCAACGGGATGCATATCCTGGCGCAGTTCCTGGTGGAATCGGTGCTCGTCACCCTCATGGGCGGCGGGCTCGGTCTCATCCTCGGCGTCGGGTTCACCCAGGCCGTCTCGTCGTTGATCGATCAGCCGGCGGTCATCACCTCGCGCATGGCCATCATGGGCTTCATCACGGCCGTGACGGTCGGCATCTTCTTCGGTTTCTATCCGGCGGTGAAGGCTGCGCGCCTCAACCCGGTGGAAGCCCTCAGGTACGAGTAGATGAACATTCCCGGGATCATGACCGGCGGCATCACCGAGATCCGCTATCACAAGCTGAGGGCCTTTCTCACGCTCATCGGCATCATCCTCGGCACAGGCTCCATCATCTTCATGACGTCGATGCTCAACGGCATCGTGCTGTCGGTCTGGGACGGATTCAACGCGCTCGGCTATGACGGCGTCATGTACGTGGTGCAGAAGCCGCCCAAGGATTCCATCGAGCGGGCGCGTTTCGCGCAGTCGGTCGGACTCAGGCCGGACGATGCCGTCATCCTGATGTCGCGCAAGGAGCTGGTGACCGATGTCGCTCCGGTGCAGTACAGCAACCTGATGCTGGCCAATGTCGGGGCGCCGCTTGAAGCACGGGTCGCCGGCGTGACACCGGCCTACGAGGACGTTCGCAAGCGACACGTCGCGTTCGGGCGGTTCTTCAACGAGAACGACATGCGGAGCTTCGCCAAGGTCTGCATTCTCGGGCATCGCCTCAGGCTGAGGCTGTTCGGCACCGACGATCCCGTGGGGCGTGACGTGTCCCTCAATGGCGGTCAGTTCAAGGTGATCGGGGTTGGAGAGAAGCTGGGCAACCAGTACGTCAACGACGAGGACTTCATCGAGGAGATGGAAGGGGCGTACATCCCGCTCACCACACTGCGGAAGTATTTCGCCGGCGAGGACTCGTCCCTGGCCTACATCGCCGTCAAGACGAAATCCTACAAGTCGCTCCCCATCGTCCAGGCGGAAATCGCGGCTTCGCTCAGCGCGGCGCACCATGGAGTCGGCGATTTCAAGGTGGAGAACATCGCCCAGGAGATGCTCAAGCAGCGGGACGAGGTCGAGGTCATCGTGTTCAACTGGCAGGTCGTGCTCGGCACCATCGCCGCCATCTCGCTGCTGGTGGGCGGCATCGGCCTGCTCTCGGTGATGATCATCTCGATCAACGAACGTCTGTACGAGATCGGCATGCGCAAGGCGATCGGCGCCACCGATCTCGAGATCTTCCTGCAGTTCATGGTGGAGTCGGTGACTCTTGCGCTGACCGGCGCGCTGATCGGCGTGGGAGTGGGCCTCGGTCTCGTCAAGTGGCTGGAGAAGTTCTTTCCCTCCGGTCTGCCGATAGACTGGATGGGCGTGCTCTGGGCCATCGGTGTCGCCGTGTCGCTCGGCCTGGGCTTCGGGCTCTACCCCGCCCTGAAGGCTTCGCGTCTCGCGCCGGTGGAGGCGATGCGGGCGGTCTGACCGCCCCGGCCCTACTTCGGAGCAGCGGGCAGCAGCGGCGCCACGATCGCCCCGAGCTGTTCAAAGCTGGTCGAGCCGAAAACGCTTCGGACCAGCTTTCCCTCGCGATCGTAGACAAAGGTGGCCGGCAGCGCGCCGGACCAGCCCGGATCCACCGTGTTGATGAACTCCTCGTCGCCACCTGGGGTCTTGAGGAACAGGTGAAACGTCGCGCCGTTGGCGGCCAGGAACGGAACGACGTCCGTCTTGAGCGCCGAAGGCATGTCGAGTGAGATGGCCGCCACCTCGACACCACGCGGCCCCATCTCGCGGTGGAAACGCACGATGTCGGGGAACTCCTCGCGGCACGGATCGCACCAGGTGGCCCACACGTTCACCACCAGCGGGTGCCCCTTCATGGAGCTGACAAGACGCAGGTAGCCCGGCGAGTCGATCGGCTGGACATCGGGAGCTGCCGTGGGGTGAGCCACGGCGGCGGGGGCACTGGCGGCGGGCGCGGTCCTGGCTGCCGCGCCGGCCGGCAGGAGCGTGGTGACCAGCAGCAGCATCAAGCCCGTCAATTCCGTCAGCCTCTCTTGATGGAGCAGCCGAACGCCTTGGCTTCCGTCTTGGCGATTTCCTGGTTCGACAGGATCGCGTCGAGCGCGGTCTTGAGGTCCTGGCTCTTTATCGCGGCGGGATCCTGCGAATCGTCGATTCTGCCATGGTAACGCAGCGCCCCGTTCGCATCGATGACGTAGGCCTCCGGTGTGACCGATGCGCCCAGACGGTCGGCGATGGCATTGCCGGTGTCCTTGAGGACCGGGAAGTTCCATCCGTGCTGTCTGGCATGCGTCGCCATCTCGGATGGATCCTCGGCCTTGTTGGCGTTGATGCCGAGAAACTGGAACCCCTTGGACTGGTACTCCGAGGCCAGCTGGATCATTCTCTCGTTATAGGCATTGGACACGGGACAACGAGCGGAGACGAAAATGAGCACGACGCCCTTGCCCGATCGATACTGTGAGAGCGAGTGCTCCTTGCCCGTGAAATCAGCGAGCTTGAAATCTTCTATCCTGGCGCCGATCGAGGGCGCGGTCGGACCGTTGTCGGCAAGACCTCCTGGCGACAGCGTCGTGGCCGTCGCGGCGACGAGCAGGAGGAGAATACCCACTGTGGCGGCTGCCGTGAGCTGATGAACCGTGCGAGCGGTGCGCATCGTGCGACCTCCCTTTGGATGAACCGATTCGAATGTGCGGGTCAGTGGGCGGCATTATAGATCGTGTGAGCGGTGCATCGCCGGTGGCGCGAACGGAAGCCGGGCCTGCAGGGCGTCGATCACCCCGCGGAGCGCTTCGATCAGGGACGCCACGTCGAATCCGCAGGAGCCCGAAACAGGCCCCGCCTGGAGTTTGGCCAGACCCTTGCGCAGGAGCGTGAGAGCCGGCTCGTTCTGGCCGCGCTGATGCTTGACCAGCCCGGCGCAGGCCTGCACCACTCCCTGGTAGACCAGCCGCAGATCGCCGGTGGAGACGCGCCAGAGATCTTCGAAGGCTTCGTGAGCCTCGAAGTACCTGGATTCGTTGAACAGTAGGATCCCTTCATCGAGTGTCCGAAGCGGGTCGGGCGGCGCGGTTGGTGGCATATCGAGGCGGGAATGTTCTCCCCGTATTTGATAAGGTATGCCGTTCTCGGCATGATGGCCGCAACGAAAATACACCGGAGGCATGAGTCATGACCAGGGGAGCGAAGGGTTGCCTGCTGGCCACGGGGGCGATGCTCGTCGTTCTCGTGGTGGTCGTCGCGGCGGTGATGATGGCCGGCGGGGTGCGCAAGGGCACTGTCGTGCAAATCACCATCGCCGGCGACATCGTCGAGGACACGGAGGACTCGCTGCAGTCCCGCATCTTCGGTGGCACGCCCACGGTCCTGAGGGACATCACGCGGGCGATCGAGCGGGCCCGTCAGGACAATCGCATCACCGGCATCATGGCGATCGTCAAGCCCTACTCGATGGGCCTCGGCAAGGTGCAGGAGATACGCGACGCCATCGGGCGCTTCCGGGCCAGCGGCAAGTGGGCGCACGTCTACATGGATACGGTGGGGGAATTTTCCAGCGGCAACTCTCCCTACTACCTCGCCACGGCGTTCGATGAAATCTGGCTGGCCCCTCCCGGTGACGTGAACCTCTACGGTCTGTTCGGCGTCACCACATTTCTGCGCGGCACACTGGACAAGCTGGGGGTCTATCCCGATTTCGACAGCATCGGAAAGTACAAGAACGCGAAGGACATCTACACCGAAAAGCAGATGACCGCGGCGCACCGCGAAGCGACGATGATGTATCTGCAGGACTGGTATGACCAGATCGTCGCGGGGATCGCCGAGGGGCGCAAGCTCGACAAGGCCAAGGTGGATGCCTTGATCAACGAGGGGCCGTTCACCGGCCCCGAGGCGCTCGACAAGGGGCTCGTGGATCATCTGGCCTACTACGACGAGTTCGAGGACGCCCTCAAGACGCGCAACGGCGGGGACCTCCCAGTGCTCCGGTTCAAGGAATACCTGGACAAGCGCGGCGGGCCCTCGGGACGCAGCCGCATCGCGGTGATCACCGGCGCCGGACTGATCATCACCGGCAAGAGCTCGATGGATCCGCTGGTCGGATACATCATGGGATCCGAATCGATCACAGAGGCGTTCCGAAAGGCACGAAGAGATCACGGGATCAAGGCGATCATCTTTCGCGTGGATTCGCCGGGCGGGTCCGCGGTGGCCTCCGATCTCATCTGGAGGGAGACGCAGCTCGCGCGCAAGGACGGCAAGCCGCTCATCATCTCGATGTCGGACGTCGCCGCCTCGGGTGGATACTACGTCTCGGCGGGCGCCGACAAGATCGTGGCCCAGCCGGGCACCATCACCGGTTCGATCGGCGTGGTGGCCGGCAAGATGGTGACCACGGGGTTCTACGATTGGATCGGTCTGAACCGGGAGCCGCTCCAGCTCGGCAACCATGCCGCCTACTTCTACGACGGGAAGCGCTACTCCGACGAGGAAAAGGCGATCTACTGGAGGTTCATGCACAAGATCTACGACAAGTTCACCGGGCTCGTCGCCCAGGGGCGGGGGATGACCAGCGAAGCGGTGGACAAGGTCGGGCAGGGGCATGTCTGGTCGGGCACCCGCGCGAAGGAACTTGGATTGATCGACGAGCTGGGGGGCATGAACGAGGCGATCGCGCTGGCCAGGAAGCAGTCGGGGATCCCCGATTCGGAGGAGGTGCGGCTCGTCTACCTGCCGGAGAAGCGGTCCCTGATCCAGAACCTGCTGTTCCCCGAAGAGCCCGCCGAGGCTCGCGTGAGCATCCCGCGCGAGCTGCTGGCGCCCCTGCAGGAATTCTCCCGGCTGCAGATTCTCGGCCGCGAGAGGGTCTTTCTGCTCGCCGATCCACCGGCATCGACCCGGTAGCCTTCCCGGACCGCCGCGACTACATCAGGTACTGGCCGGATGGATTGCCGGTGCCTTCGCCACCGTCGGTGGCGCCTTTCCAGTAGTCGTCGATCGCCTTGAGGATCGACTCTTCCTCGGGAATCGGCACGTTGTTGATCGCGCCGATCAGAAGCAGCGCATGGCCGACCATGGCGGGAGAACGGTTCAGCCAGCGTCTCAGGTGCGGCACGAGGTCCTGGTGGCCCAGAATCCCGGCCGCCTCGGCGCCGGCTTCCGGTCCGATCGATTCGAAGATTTCATCGAAATGCTCGAGCATCAGGCTCAGCGAATCGGTCCGTGTGAGCTCGCACGAGAGCCGCAGCAGGCTCTGCAGCGCGTCGGGATGGGTGCCACCTCGTTCCAGCGCCATGCGCGAGTGCTCGATGATCGGCGCTCCGATGCGGGCCAGCGCGCGCTCCGCCGCGCCGTAGATGTACGCGTTGTCGTCGACCAGGTGCCTCGCGATCTCCGGGACCAGCTCGCCGGCCTGCATCGCGCCGAGCGTGTCGAGCGCCACGGCCTTGGGAAAGAACGGCCCGCGCGCCTCCAGCGTGCGCACGCACCAGTCCAGCGCGGTCGTCCTGCGCTCGGGAGCGCCCGGGCCCGCCGCGGCGGCGATTCTTGCCGGCACCGAGTTCAGCAGGCACGAGGTCTCCATGCCCGCAAGCGACAGCAAGGCATCGAGATCGGATCCAGCGGACTGCAGCTCGATGAGGTAGTTGCGGTAGGTCGCGACCTTGACGACGGCGGAAATCAGAACGCCGATCAGCCACTGGTGCATCGCTGTCTCGAGCCGGTCGGCTATCTCGAGCAGCTCGGGCGACTGGAAAGCCCGGCCGAGCGCCTCGAGCCTCACCGGCAGCGTGTCATCCGGCTCGCCGTGAATGCGCGCCGCGCGCATCTGGATGAAGCTCCCGAGGGAGGCCGCGATGGCGGAGAACTCTCCACCGCGCAGACGCTCGGCGATCTCGGCCAGCCTGTCGGCGGGGATCTGTCCGCGCACATCGATGTCGAACCCGCTCTCGATGGCCTTGAGCGTGCGCTCCAGGTCGATCCGGCCGCTCCGCTCCGTTCTCACGCACCAGCCGCAGTCCTCGAGCTGCAGCTCCTCGAGAAGCACGCGGATGCAGGAGTCGACCTGCTCCAGCCCGCGGAAATGCAGCGCCGTGATCCACTTCAATACCAGCTCGCCGAAGTCAGCCGGAGCGAACAGCATCATCGCTCCGCGCAACGCCGCCGGCTCGGCGAAAAGCTCCGGACGGCGCAGCAGGAACTCGCGGGCGCGCTCGGCGGCCTCGGGACTGTTCTTCTTCACCGACAGCTCCGCCAGCGCCGCCACCATGATGCCGAGGCTGGGTTCGGAGAAGTCCCGCTGGTGCAGCGCGATCTCCGCCACCGCGGGAGCGCCGTCATAGCCCAGCCGCGCGAGCGCCTCCAGGCATCGGGCGGGCGTGAGACCGGTGGCTTTGCGGAAACCCTTCAAGAGGATGGGGACATGGTGAGGTCCGCCGTGCAGCCCCAGCTGCTCGGCCACCAGCTCCGGCGTGGCGTCGTGATCATCCAGCAGCAGATCGGCGATCACATCGGCGGCTTCGTCGGGGAACAACGTGGCGAGGCGTTCAGCCGCCCAGTAACGGACCTCCGGGTCTTCGTATCGGGTGAACCGGGCAAGTTGATCGAAGGACCAGAGCGATTCCGACATCATTCCCCCGCAGCGTTCCCCGCAGCGTGATCACGCCGGCGGTCCCCGGCTCCATGCGGGACGACCGCGTTGAAATTGAAGTCTACATCAAAAAACAGCGGTACGTAAGGAGAGTCGCGCGCCCGATCGCTCCGCGACGCATGTGCTAGACTGGCGCTCCTTATATGAAACCGCGAATCCGATGAAGTTCACGGAACTCGGACTGAAGCCCGAGTTGCAAGCCGCCATCGACGCGGCCGGTTATGTCGAGTGCACTCCCATCCAGGAACAGGTGATCCCGGTGGCCCTCACCGGCCGGGACATCACCGGCATGGCTCAGACCGGCACAGGAAAGACGGCGGCGTTTCTCGTTCCCATCCTCCAGATGATCGAGCCGACCGGGCAGGTCCAGGCGCTCATCGTCACTCCCACGCGCGAGCTGGCCATCCAGGTCTGCGGAGAGGCCGAGAAGCTGAACCGCAACATGAAGGCGAGGGCCACCGCGATCTACGGCGGCACCTCGATAGGACATCAGCGCAAGGAGATCTTCAGCGGCGTCGACATCGTGGTCGGCACCCCGGGACGTTTGATCGACTTCGTCAAGTCGGCCATCCTCCGGATGCGATACATCAAGTGGCTCGTGCTCGACGAAGCCGACCGGATGCTCGACATGGGGTTCATCGACGATATCGACTTTCTCTGCAGACGCGCTCCGCTGTCGCGGCAGACGATGCTCTTCTCCGCCACGCTGCCGCCGCCCATCGTCAAGATAGCCCAGTCGTACATGATGCATTCGCACGCGGTGAGCGTGTCCCCTTCGACCATGGTGGCCGAAGGAGTGCGGCAGAACATCTACCGCGTCAGCGAGCATGGCAAGATGCCGTTGCTGCTCGACCTGCTGCGCAAGGAAATTCCCGAGCGGTGCCTCATCTTTACCGCGCGGCGGGAGTCCACCGGCGAGATCATGCGCAAGCTGCGCGAGAAGGGGTTCGAGGCGGCGCGGCTGTCGAGCCTCCAGGAGCAACGCCACCGCGAGGGGATCATGGACATGTTCCGGCGCGGTGAAATCCACATCCTCGTGGCCACCGACGTGGCCGGTCGCGGGATCGACGTCGGCGGCATCACGCATGTCATCAACTACGACATCCCGATGGACGCCGACGACTACGTGCACCGCATCGGCCGGACCGCGCGCGCCGGTGCGAAGGGACATGCCATCACCCTGGTCACTCCGAAAGACATGAAAAAGCTCAGCCAGATCCGCGAGCTCACCGGGATGTCGCTTCCCGTGGAGACATACGGCGATGGAGCCGGCACCGAGGGGCTCGAGGCCCAGGAGAAGGCCGAGACGGAGCACGGCTCCCAGGGTGGCCGGCGCCGCAGCGGCTCGCAAGGCAGGGGCGGTCGCTCCCACGCGACCAAGCAGGCCCCGGGCTCGCCGGGTGCCTCTGGTTCCAAACCCGCCGCGAAGTCCGGCGACGGCGCGGACAGCCGCAGACGCCGGCGTGGCGGTCGTGGCCGGCGCGGCAAGCGTGGCAGCGGCACGGGCCCCACCAAGCCGGCATGAACGCCGGGCCGAGTCGAGGCACCATGAGCCCGGAGGGGATCGCCGGGCGATTCGAGCAGAGCGGCTTCATCTGTTCCGCAGAAGTGGCCACCTCGCTCTTCCTCTCCGACGCGCTGCAGAAACCGCTTCTGCTGGAAGGCCCCCCCGGTGTCGGCAAGACGGAGATCGCGCGTCTCTGGTCCGAGCTGCATGGCGCCGACCTGATCCGCCTTCAATGCTATGAAGGCCTCGACGAGGCCAAGGCGCTCTACGAGTGGTCGTACGGCAAACAGATGCTCTACGCGCAGCTCCTGCGCGAAAAGGTCGGCGACCTGGTGTCGGCCGCCCCGGATCTCCGCACGGCGATGATCGCGCTGCGCGGCCAGGCCGACGAGTTCTTCTCGCGTGAATTCCTGCTGGCGCGCCCGCTGCTGGCGGCGATCACCTCGGAGCAGCCCTCCGTGCTCCTGGTCGACGAGGTGGATCGCAGTGACGAGGAGTTCGAGGCCTTTCTGCTCGAGCTGCTGTCGGACTACCAGGTTTCGATACCCGAGCTGGGAACCATCAAGGCCCGTCACGTGCCGCGCGTGGTGCTGACCAGCAATGACACACGCGATCTGTCGGACGCCCTTCGTCGCCGTTGCCTCTACCTCTACATCGACTTCCCTCCATTCGATGACGAAGTGCGGATCGTCCGCAGGCGCGTGCCAGGCGTTTCCGAGGATCTCGCCTCCCGCATCGTGAAGTTCGTGCACAAGCTGCGCAAGTCGGCCGACGCGCGCCGCGCGCCCGGCATCGCCGAGGTCGTCGACTGGGCGCGCGCGCTGGTGGCCCTCGGCGCCCAGGGGCTGGAGGTCGAGTCGCTGCGCCGGAGCCTCGGGGCCCTCATCAAGAACCGCGAGGATCTCGAGCGTGTCCTGGCCGATCCTGCCAGGTTCCGCTGAGCGTCGAAGCCCTTCAGCACGCTGTTGATGCACGGCGAGGCCGCATGATAGAGGCCATCCAGAAGTTCATCACCGAGCTCAGAGCGGCGGGGCTGCGCGTCTCGCCGTCCGAGGCGATCGATGCCGCGCGGGCGGCGCAGGCCGTGGGCGTGGAAGGGCGCGACGCGTTTCGCGTCGCGCTCAGGTCGACGCTGGCCAAGACCCGCCATGACTCGACCGCTTTCGATCGAATGTTCGAGAGGTTTTTCGCGGCTCCCGCTCCGGAGGGCGACGGACGACGCCGCGACGAGCGCGGCGGACCATCGGCCCCCGGCGCCGGCAGGGCGCCGCGTAAGGCAAGACCGGAAAAACCGGACGAGGAGTCGCCACCGGCGGCCGCGTCGTTCCGGCCGGTCCCGGGGGGCGAGCCGAGGACGCGACCGGGGCGTCTCAAGCTGATCCTGTCCACGGTCCGTCCATCCGGTGGCGGTCGACCGACACCGCGCAGAGCCGGTGGCGAAGCCCGGCAAGCGACGCTGCCGGCGACGCGCCGCAGCGCGATGCCTCGACCGCGCACGCTTCCACAGGCGCAACC
>DASROJ010000136.1:0-13360 GCA_035646975.1 Patescibacteria group bacterium | reverse complement strand
GCTCGGAGACCAGCAGGCAGCGCTCGTGGGAGCCATGGGCTTCATCGCCGGCGATGCAGGAAGCGGAGCGAACTCCTCGCGCCGTCCGATGGCGCTGGTCAACTACGGGACCGGGTCGTTCGTCCTGGTTCCGACCTTCGCCACCGCCGTCAGACGAACCGGCCTGCTGACGAGTCTTGCCTGGACACGAAGCCGGCGGCGCTGCTATCTGCTCGAGGGCACCGTCAACGCCTCCTCCTCCCTGCTCGACTGGCTGTCCCGCGAGCTGGGAGTCCCCGGCGACCTGCGCGCCATCGAACGCCTCTGCCGCAAGTCTCCGGGCTCGGCGTCGATCTTCCCGGCTTTCAGGGGACTGGGCTCGATGCACCTGGCACCCGGGGCCACCGGCATGCAGGGCTTCCTGTGGAACATGCCGGAAGAAGGGCTGGTGGCGGACATCACCAGGGCGTGCGTCGAATCGACCGCTCACCTGGTGAGCGAGATCCTGGAGCAGGCCTCCGACGCCACGGGCGGCCGGCCGGGTGGAGTGGTCGTATCGGGCGGACTGTCCCGGTTGAAATACCTGGTGGAGTTCCAGTCAGCGCTGCTCGGGCGGCCCGTCCTGATGGCGAGATCGGGCAACGCGGAAGCCACCCTGCTCGGCGTGGCGCAGGCGGCCTCGCCGGAGCCAGAAGCCGCACGACCCCGACGCTGGCGCGAGGTGTCGGCACCGGCCTCGATGCGAACCACCGCCGTTGCACGAAACCGGCGATGGCGGAGCCTGCTTCGATGGGCGGCCCGCGCGTCGGTCGGTCGGGGCTGATGATGTCCGGCACGGGCGCTCCTCCGACCATCACACGCCAGGCGGCCCTGCTCGAGCTGTCGGCGTTCCTGATGCTGGTCTTTTCCTTCATCTGGATCTGGGCCGGGGCGTTTCCGCATGCGTCCCTGGTGATCTATGTCACCGGTCTCGGGATCACTCTGACGTCGCACATCATTCACCGCGAGACGCCCGAGGATCTCGGGCTGCGGATCGACAACCTGGTCGCCGCCTTGAAAGATGCGGCCGTGCCGACCTTGCCCCTGGTGGCGCTGTTTTCCGCGTACGGGCTGGCCCGGGGGACCCTCACCGCGGAGGCGCTCGGGCCGGAACGCTTCCTGCGCGTCGTGGCCTGGGGGTTCCTGCAGCAGTATCTCCTGCAGGGGTTCATCCATCGGCGGCTCGGTACGCTGATCGAAAACCAGCTTCGCCGCGAGCTGACGGTCGCGGGGATCTTCGCGGCCCTGCATCTTCCCAACCCAATCCTCGTCCCGGTCACCTTCCTGGCCGGGTACATCTTCGCCGTCCTCTACCGAAGGCATCCCAATCTCTTCGTGCTGGCGCTTTGCCACGCGGTGGGCAGCACGGCCGTGGCGTTTGCCTTCGATCCCTCTTCACTCCACAAGATGAGGGTGGGCCCGGGCTACTTCCGTCTCTGAGTGTTCCTCGCGCGTCTTGCCGGTTGCGGCGTTCATGAGCCGGCCGTATATTTCACGCGGCTTCACGACCGGCCGCGCGGATCGCTTCCTGCCGCTCCCGCCACCGGAGTGCGGGGAAGGTCTCCATGCGGATTCGCGCGAACCGCTACAAACATTCCATCTTCAGTTGTGTCATCTTCGGTTCCTGCTCGATTGTGATGCTTTTCGCTTCAGTCACCAGGCCTCCTTCCGACGCGGGGCATTCCATTGCGGGCGATGGCGGCGAAACTCAAAAGGGAGCCGTTCCGGCCCCGCCCGCCCCGGTGTCCTCGCGGTACAGGCAGTTCTGCGCTTCATGCCATGGCGTGGATGGGCAGGGATTCGGAAGCTCGGCGTACGACGAAAAGCGCGGGGAATTCGTGGGCGACCTTCACGATCACCAGCCAGCGAACCTGACCTGCCCCGGCATCGGGCTCAGCAGCAACGAGGAGCTCGAGGCGATCGTCCGCGGAGGTATCTCCTGCAAGACGCACGGCCAGGTGATGCCGGCGTTTCCAAACCTCACGGCCGAACAGTTCACCGAGATCGCCGAACAGGTCCGCACCTTCGCCAATCAGCACCTCGAACATGACCCGGGAGAGCACAAGTAGGCTCACCCCACGTCGAGATCCCGCAGCGCGGGGACACCCGCCAGCGACGTGGCTGAAACCACCGCGTCGATCACGGCCATCCCCACGGCCCGGCACGCAGCCACCGCGAGGCAATCTGCGTCCACGCGGCGGGACCCGACGGAAACCACGAACACGATGTCGCCGTCGTACCTGGTATGGGCCGGTGAGACGCAACGGGCCAGACCATCCTGGCAGATTCCCGCAACGCGCGACGCGTCGGTTCGGTTCAACAGCGCGTCGGTGGCCACCACGACGAGCGTGGTGTTCGTCGAGCGCGAACCGGGCCTGAGGATTCCGCGTTCCATGCAGGCCGCGGTGTCGGCGAATCCCGCCGCCAGACCGGGCCGGCGCGCGCCGGCGAGGATCTCGCCTGTGGGGCTGCGCACATCACCAAAGGCGTTCACCGCCGCCAGCGCCGCCACGGTGCAGCCCCCGGCGGAGGCCGGCATCTTCAGGGCCGCGTTGCCGACGCCGCTCTTGACGGCCCGACCGATGCCGAACAGTTTGCCCACCGTCGCGCCGGTTCCGGCGCCGACACAGCCCGAGCGAACCGGACGTGACGACGCGGCGCGCGCCGCCCGCGCGCCCATGGCGGCATCCGGCCTCACGCGGGAATCGCCGATGCCCAGGTCGTAGAGAATCGCTGAAGGAACGATCGGCACGCGGGCCGTGCCGGTGTCGAATCCCACGTTGCGCCGCTCGAGATGGCGCATCACCCCGCTGGCGGCCTCCAGCCCGAACGCGCTGCCGCCAGCCAGCACGAGACCATGAATCCTCTCGACCAGATGCCCGGGGGAGCAGGCGTCCACCTCCCTGGTTCCGGTGGCGGCCCCGCCGACATCGTATCCGGCCACCGCGCCCTGCTCGAACAGGATCACCGTGCATCCGGTGGCCGCCGCCCGGTTCGTGGCGTGCCCGACCAGGATCCCGCGGAGGCTCGTCAACGTCATCAGGTCTGCTCCGCTGGCAGAGAAAGAACCACCCGATGTCGCGAGACAACCCAGGTGAAGACGCCGTCGAGCAGGCTGTAGCACGCCAGGACGATTCCCCAGGGCACGCAGGTGCGAAGCAGATCGAACGGTGTCGCTGTCTCATGGATCACGGCGACGAACACCACGGCCAGCCTCGCGATGGCGCATGAGAAGAGCAGCAGCCCGATGCCCAGCTCGGCCAGCGCCAGTCCCCGGCGTCGAAGATAGAAGTGTCCCGCCCCCGGCAGCGCGGCGGAAAGCGCCGCGGCGGCCAGCGGCGACCGGAAGGTGGCGCCGCAGTGCGGGCAGGTGGGGGCGAGCCCCCTGGGCGAGCCGTCGATTCTTCGGTGGCACGCGGGGCAGTCGGCATCGCGTGAGAGCCGGCCGACCGGTGGCGCAGCCTGTTCCACGCCTCAGCCTGACTGGCCCGGCAGGAGCAACCGGCGCGGCTGGAGGAGGGAGGTCTGTTTCCCTCCTCCAGCCGCCTGAACCCGGGCAAGGCCGGTGGTGCAGGTGAACGCGAAGCGGGGGATGGGACGGTGGCAATCGCGTGACGAGGTCAGGAGCGTGCGAGGAGGGTTGGACGCAGGGACAGCCCGGGGATTGCTCAATTGCATCGCGAATATCCGCAGAAATGGCAGGAGAGGCAGCCGGCCTCGTGATGGATGGTGGACCCGCAGTCAGGACAGGTTTCGCTCGAGCCGGCGATCGCAGAAACCGGCTGTCGCGCCGGCGCCGCGGTGGATTTGGAGAAGCTCTCCGCCGCGACCGGGACCATCCCGCGCGCGCGGCGGTTCAGGGCCGCGCCCAGCGCCTTCAGCGAGCGAATCTCCGCACGGCTCATCAGGCGGCCGAGTGTCGCGCCGTCCCCGGTGACCTCGGATGGCATCGTCACGCACAGGTCAGCGAAGGCTGACTTGACGTGGGAAGCGCCGTCGCCCTTGTGGAGAACCTGCCTGGCCCTGCTCCGATCCCGGTAGACGGTGACTCCCTTGCAGCCCATGTCGAACGCCGAGAGAAAGACGCGACGGACATCATCGGGCGTTGCCGATGTGGCAAGGTTCACCGTCTTGGAGACGCCATTGTCGCAATGCCTCTGGAACGCCGCCTGCATCCTGACATGCCATTCCGGCGACAGGTCGTGGGCCGTGACGAAAACGCGTTTCAGATCCCCGGGCACGAGCCGTTCATCGACCAGTCGGAGCGAGCCCGCGCTCGCGACAAGATCCAGCAGGCGGTCGTCGAGGATACCCAGCTCGCGAGAGCGCTTCATGAATTGCGGATGGACTTCGTACATCCGCTCTCCCTCGCCGAGATCCAGCACATTGCCGCGCGAGAAGGCGACGGCGTACAGCGGCTCGATCCCGCTGGAGGCTCCCGCGATGATGCTGATCGTCCCGGTGGGCGCGATGGTCGTCGTGGTGGCATTCCGCAGCGGCACGCCGTCCGGCACGTCGTAAAGGCTTCCCGTGAAATTGGGGAAGGCGCCCCGGTCCTGCGCAAGTCCCGCGCTGGTCTTGCGGGCCTCGCGGCGCACGAACGACATCACCCGGTCGGCGAGCTGCACCGCCTCGTCGGAATCGTACGGTATCCCCAGGGCGATCAGCAGGTCGGCCCAGCCCATCACCCCCAGTCCGATTCGCCGGTTCGCCCTGGTGATCCGCTCTATCTCCGCGACGGGATACCGGGTCGCCTCGATCACGTTGTCGAGAAAGTGCACGCCCTGCCGGACCGTCGCCGCGAGCTTGTCGTAGTCGATGGCGTCGCCGGCCGCGTTGAGCATGACGCCCAGGTTCACCGAGCCCAGCGTGCAGGCCTCGTTGTTGGACAGCGGCTGCTCGCCGCACGGATTGGTGGCCTCGATCGGCGCGGTGTGCAGCGTCGGATTCGTCTGATTGATTCGATCGATGAAGATGACGCCCGGGTCGCCGCACAGCCATGCGTTATCGACGATGCGGTCGAACACCTCCCGGGCGCGCAGGCGGCCCGCGAAGGAGCCGTCCCGGGGGTCGATCAGGTCGTATTCGTCGCGGTCGCCGGCGGCGGTGAGCGCCTGCATGAACGCGTCGGTCAGCGCCACCGAGATGTTGAAGTTGACGATCTCCAGGCCGTCTTTCTTGCAGTCGATGAACTCGAGAATGTCCGGGTGGTCGACGCGAAGGATTCCCATGTTGGCGCCGCGTCGCGTGCCGCCCTGCTTGATCGCCTCGGTGGCGGCGTTGAAGACTTTCATGAACGACACCGGGCCGCTGGCCACTCCCGACGTGCTGCGCACCCGGCTGTTTCGAGGTCTCAGGTGGGAGAAGTTGAACCCGGTGCCGCCGCCGGTCTTGTGGATGATCGCGGCCTGCTTGAGACTCTCGAAGATTCCTTCCATCGAATCGTCGATCGGAAGGACGAAGCAAGCGCAGAGCTGCTGCGAGTCGCGTCCCGCGTTCATCAACGTGGGGGAGTTGGGGAGGAACTCGAGGCGGGACATCATGCCGTAGAACGCGGTGGCGGTGGCCTCGGGGTCGGTGCGGCCCTCGAAGGGGAGCGAGCCGTCGGGCCGCGCGACATTCCTGGCCACCCGCAGGAACATCTCGTCGGGGGTCTCGATCGTCCGACCCTCGACGTCCCGCGCCAGATATCTCTTTTCCAGGACGCGCAGGGCGTGCGCCGTCAACTGCCCGGGGCGGAATTCGAGAGGCGGGGCGGGGGACCTGGTCGTGGGATTGGACATGGCCTGTTCCTCTTTGCGTGAGCCGAATCAAACGTAATTCAGCTTTCGCCTGGGTGTCAAGGCAGAAGGCGACCAAAAGCGCAATATATTGTGGCCATGCTGTGGATGGACACCGTCATATGGGGGCGAATGTTCTGCGGAAAAGCTGTGACCGAACTGTGCGCGGGTGATGCGCGGACGGGGCCGTGGCATCCGGCAGGATGCCCGGCGGGCGGGGGTTACGGCTGGGCCGGGGTCTCGGGCTGCTGGAACTGCAGCCGGTAGAGCATCTGGTAGATGCCACCGCCGGCCAGCAGCTGGGCATGGGTTCCTTCTTCCCGGACCCTGCCCTTGTGGAGCAGGAGAATACGATCCGATTCCTGGATGGTGGAAAGACGGTGGGCGATGACCATCGAGGTGCGCCCGACCATCAACGTGCGCAGCGCGGCCTGGATTTCCATCTCGGTCTGCGAGTCGACCGATGCGGTGGCCTCGTCGAGCACGAGCACGGGGGGATCGAAGGCGAGTGCGCGCGCGAACGAGAGAAGCTGTTTCTGCCCGACGGAGAAATTTCCACCGCGTTCCCTCACCTCGTCGTCGTAGCCGCGCGGCAGCGTCGTGATGAACTCGTCGGCCCGCACCGCGCGTGCCGCGGCCTCGATGCGGGCGCGAGGGATGTCGGGATCTCCCAGGCCGATGTTCGAGGCCAGTGTGCCGGAGAAAAGGAAGTGGTCCTGCAGCACCACGCCGACCCGGCGCCGAAGCTCCTTGAGATCCAGGTCGCGGATGTCGACGCCGTCGATCCGGATGGCGCCTCCATCCACGTCGTACAACCGGATGAGCAGGCGCACGATGGTGGTCTTGCCGGCGCCGGTCGACCCCACGATGGCGACTTTCTCCCCGGGCCGGATGACGAACGACAACCCCGACAACACCTCGATTCCGCCCGGATAGGTGAATCGAACGTCGTCGAACACCACCTCGCCGACCCCCGGCGTCGACCGGGAAGGCAGCGTGGCGGGCTTCGCCGGCGAGACGATGTCGGCACGGGTGTCGAGCAGTGCGAAGATTCTCTCCGACGAGGCCATCGCCGACTGCATGACCGAATAGTAGGAGCCCAGCTCCTTGATCGGGCCGAAGAATTTCTGTGCGTACTCCAGGAAGGCCACCAGCGTGCCGAACGTGATCGCGCCGACGAGCACCCGGCCACCGCCGTACCAGATGATCATCGCCACCGAGAGGGTGCCGACCAGCTCGATGACGGCCGAGAAGATCGAGTCGTAGGCGACCGACTGCAGGTCCGCGTCGCGATGGGCCTTGTTGATCTCGTCGAATTCGCCGTCATTGGCGCGCTCGCGCTGGAAGAGCTGGACCACCGTCATGCCGGTGAGCGTCTCCTGCAGGTAGGCGTTCATGCGCGCGATTTTCTCCCGTACCGCGCGGAAGGCATCGCGGATTCTGATGCGGAAGAAGAACGCCACGATGCCCAGCAGCGGCAGGACGGTGATGGTGAGCAGCGCCAGCCTCAGATCCATCCAGAGCAGGATGGCGAGTATCCCGACCAGCTTGAGGCACTCTCCGGCCAGCGTCACCACCCCCGAGGAGAAGATCTCCGACAGTGTCTCCACGTCGGTGGTGACGCGGGTCACGAGGCGTCCCACGGGATTCCGGTCGAAGAAGGATGAGGAGAGCGTCTGAAGATGCTCGTAGACCTCCGTCCGAAGATCGTGCACCACGCTTTGACCGGTTTTCTCGAGGTAGTAGACCTGCCCGAAGCGAAAGCCGAACTCGAGAAGAAGCATCGCCGCGAACGCCGCCACGATGCGAACGATCCCGGCGGGATCCTTGTGGGCGATGGGGCCGTCGATGGCCTGCTTGAGCAGCCAGGGTTGGGCGAGCTGGGCGGCCGAAACGAGCAGCAGGTAGACGGTGGACAGCGCGACGAGTTTCCGGTGCGGAAAAACATAGCGCCAGACACGCTTCATGAGGCGGGCGTCGTAGGCCTTGCCGAGCACCTCTTCGTCCAGGTGCGACGCGGACGTCGCTCCGCGGCGGGACGCTCCGGAACCGGCGCCGGCCACCTCAGGCCCCCTCGATGTCGGTGGCGAGACTCTGACGCCTGGCGATGCGCGCGTACAACCCGCCGGACCGGACGAGGTCTTCGTGAGTGCCCTGCTCGACGATCGCGCCTGCGTCCATCACGATGATCCTGTCGGCCCATGACAGGCTCGCCACCCGGTTCGAGACGATAAGGATGGTGCGCTGCGTCTTCTGGCGTTTGAGACGCTCGACGATCTCGTGCTCCACCTGCGCGTCGAGGCTCGACAATGCGTCGTCGAGGATCAGGATGGGCGGCTTCATGATCAGCGCCCGGGCGATGGTGGCGCGCTGGCGCTGTCCACCCGAAAGAGTGAACCCGCGCTCGCCCACCACCGTCTCCATCCCTCGCGGGAACTGGGGAAGGTCGTTCTGAAGACGCGAGTCCTCGACCGCCTCGTCGAGCTGGAGCGCCGTGAACGGGCGCGCGGCCAGCGCGACGTTCTCGCGTATCGTGCGGGAAAAAAGAAACGGCTCCTGCGTGACCATCCCGATGTCGTGGCGAAGCCGCGCCAGCGGAATGAGCGTCACGTCCCGGCCATCGATGAAGACGGTGCCGGTCGGCGGCGTCAGCACCCGCGGCAGCAGGCTCACCAGCGTCGATTTGCCCGACCCCACGGTGCCGAGTATCCCGAGCGTCGCGCCGCGGGGGATCTCGAGATCGATACCCTTGAGGTGCGTCGCGGTGGATCGGGTGCCCTGATGGGTGAAGTCGAGGCCGCGAAAGCTGATGGCGCCGCCCAGCGGCGCGTCGATCCGGCCTTCCGGCAGATCGCGTTCTTCGGGAGGCACCGCCAGGATCTCGCCGATCCGTCCCAGGGCCGCCGCGCCGCGCTGAAACGTGTTGAGAATCCACCCGAAGGCGAAGGTGGGCCAGACCAGGAACGCGAGGTAGGCGTTGAAGGCGACGAAGTCACCCAGGCTGATGCGTCCCTCGATGACGGCTCTTCCACCGAACCCGACCACCACCAGCGTTCCGGCCGACGCCATGATGCCCATCAGCGGCACCATGGCGCCCCGGGCGCGCGCCAGCGACAGCGCCCTGCGCAGGTACTCGCGCGACTGCGACGCCCAGGCGGCCGCCTCCTCCTGCTCGCGAGCGTAGGTCTTGATGAGACTGATGCCGGAGATGTTTTCCTGCGCCCGCGATGTGATGGAGGCGAGCTGCTCCTGCACCGAGATGGAATGGGCGAAGATGCTGCGGCTGAGCCGGTTGACCGCGAACATGAAGAGCGGGTAGGGCGCCAGCGCGTACAGGGTCATCCGGGCGTCCATGCTGAACATCATGGTCACCGTGGTGACGTAGACCAGCGACGTGTTCACCAGGTTCAGCAGGCCCGGTCCGAAGAACGACCGCACGAGCAGCATGTCGTTGATCGACCGCGAAATGATATCGCCGGTGGAGTGATCGCTGTAATACGTCAGCGGGAGCCGCTGGAGGTGCGAGAACAGTCGCGCCCTGAGCTCGTAGGCGACGTGGCGGCTGGCTCCGAGGATGGCGAGCCGCGACCATGTCCTGACGACGGATTGCAGCAGCGCCACGCCGACGATGACCAGGCTGAACCTGATCAGTGCGCGCCGGTCCGAAGCCTGCAGGGCCTCCACGGCGTGCTTGAGCAGCCGCGGGACGCTGAGCGCCAGCACGTTGGTGGCCGCCAGCAGCAGGAAACCCCAGGCGTACTGCCAGCGATGGCGCCGGAAGTACTCCCGGACGAGCGAGCGGGGGCGAAGATCAGGCTCTTTCGACAACGATCACGTCTCCGTCCCGCACTCGCCCCAGGACCGTGACATCTCCGGTGACCCGTCCGATCGGGTTGACCGGACTCGCCGCGCGAATCTCCCCTTTGCGGCTCGAGGGGGTTTCCCCCCAGAAAACGCACAACGACCGGCCCGGTGGCCAGAAGGCGATTTCGCCGGGCTGCATCAGGTCGCGCGCGTCGGGCGCAAGACGACAGGTCAGCGGTATCTCGAAGAAGACCTCTTCGCCCCACAGCCCCGCCTCGGACGTGATGGGGAGGATTGCTGCAATCCGGCGTGCCGTCTCGTTGTCGTCGAGCTGCGCGGTGAGAAAAATGTCGCCGCTGCGGATCACGATATCCATCATCGAGGTGCTCATGCGGATGCGGCGCTCATGAGGAGGTGGCGCTCTGTGCGATGTCGAACAGGAGCGTCTCCACCAGGAGCTTCCGGTTGACGTTTCGATCGATGTCCGTGGAAGCCATCCGGATCCGGTCCTGGATCGCACCGAGCCCCGGGCCGAACCGCTCACAGAGCGCCCCGAGGTCGGCGGCGCGATCGGCGTGGACGAGCGCCGCGTCGTCAGCGCCGGAAGCTCCGGCGGCCAGCACCATCATGTCGCGGACGAGCCCGGCGAGCAGCGTGAGGCTGGCGGAGATCTCCTCCGCGTCGTCGCCGAACGAGGCCGCGTCGTCCAGCACGTGGGCCCGGGGGAGGGGTTCGGCCAGTCTGCCGAGCACCTGCAGCAGCGCCTCCCTGCGAGCGTCGTGCTCCTCCAGGTTCAGTCCGAGCGCCGCGCCGTAACGACCGCCGGAAAGACGGGCGACGCGTTCGGCCTGGGACAAAGGAAACCCGTGCCGATCCGAGAGAATCGCCGCAAGCGCGCCGTACGGAAGCGTCCCGAACGCGAGGGACTGGCACCGCGAGCGGGTGGTGGCCAGCAGGTGCATCGGGCGGGAGGTGATCAGGATGATGACCGATGAAGTGAAGGGTTCCTCGAGAGTCTTGAGCAGGGCGTTCTGCGCGTCCGTGCTGAGCCTGTCGGCCGGGTCGATGATGAAGACCCTCGCATTCCCCTCGTATGGCCGGTACGCCGCTTCCTGCCTCAACGACCGTATCGCGTCGATTGGAATGACCGTGCGCTCCAGCGTCCGGTACACGACGTCGGGATGAATCTCCTTTTCGACCTTGAGGCAGGAGACACAGGTTCCACAGGCGTCGTCGCCCCGCTTTTCGCAGTTGAGGGCGGCCGCCAGGGCCCGTGCGACGGTCCGCTTGCCCACCGCGACGGGGCCATGAAAGATCAGGGAGTGATGGAGACGGCGATCGGCGAGCGATCGGCGCAGCACCCGCAGGCTCGAGTCGTGACCTGCGATGTCCGCGAATCGCGTGATCATCGCACGCGTCAGGCCAGCTTGAGGCAACGGGTCACCACGCCCTGAACCTGCCGCGCGACCTTCTCCATCGGCTGGTCCGCCGGAATGATCTTGACCCGGTTCCTTTCCGCCGCCGCGATGGCGAGGTATCCTTCACGCACCCGCTGGTGGAACACGAGGTCCTCCTCTTCGAACCGGGAGGTTGCCGAGGCGGCGTCGGCGAGATTACGCTCGCGCGCGCGACCCAGGCCCACTTCCACCGGAAGGTCGAGCAGGATCGTGAGGTCGGTCCTGAGATCCACCGTGACCAGCGAGTTGACGACCTTGACCTCGTTGAGGGGCACCTCCCGGCCGTACCCCTGGTAGGCGACGGTGGCATCCATGAACCGGTCGCAGAGCACGACCTTGCCTTCATCCAGCGCCGGCTGGATCACTTCCTCGATGTGCTGCAGGCGGGCGGCCGCGTAGAGGAACAACTCGGCGCGCGGGATGAGCCCCCTGGTCGTCGGATCGAGCAGGATTCCCCTGACCTTCTCGCCGATGACGGTGCCTCCCGGTTCACGCGTCATCTTGACGTCGACACTGCGCCCTTTCAGGAACTCGAACAGGAGCCTGATCTGGGTGGATTTGCCGGACCCTTCGATCCCTTCGAACGTGATGAAATGACCCACGCGGCAGGCGCCTCCCTGTCTGCTTGAAAGATGCCCATGCTAGCACAACAGACGTCGCCCTCCCGTTCCGGCGCACTCCCGTTCCGGCCGGCCCGCACGTGTCAGGAGTGCGACTTGAACCAGGCCCGGGTGGCGGCGACGTCCTTCTTGATCTGGGCTGAAAGAGCGGCGGGGGATTCGAACCTGCGTTCCTCGCGGAGCCTCATGCAGAACGAGAGGCGCATGGTGCGCCCGTACAGCTCGGGGCCGGCGTAATCGAGCAGATGCGTCTCGATCACCCGCTCGCGCTCGCCGAACGTGGGGCGGTCGCCGATGTTGGTGACCGAAGGGTGGGATCCTCCCTCGGCTTCGACCCGCGTCACGTACACTCCCTGCGCGGGGATCAGCTCGTTGTCTGTCGACAGGTTCGCGGTGGAGAATCCCAGACCCGCGCCGCGACCGCGGCCATGAACGACCAGACCGCGGATGGCGTATTCGCGCCCCAGCATCGCGGTGGCGCGCTCGACCGATCCCCGCTCGATGTTCTCGCGGATGCGCGTGGAGGAGATCGGCTGGCTGTCATAGAGCACCACCGGGACGCGCTCGACCTGGATGCCGAACTTCGCCCCCTCCGACCTCAGCAGCTCCAGGTCGCCGACGCCGCCGCGCCCGAAATGAAAATTCGCGCCGACATAGACTTCCTTTGCCTTCAGTTTCGTGCCGAGGATTTCCTCGACGAACTTCTCGGCCAGGAGGTTCGCGAATTCCCGCGTGAAGGGCACGATCAGCAGGATCTCGAGGCCGAGCATGGAGAGGAGCTTGATCTTCTCGGACATCGGCACGATGAGGGGTGGTCGCCCGGCCGGTCTGAGGATGGTGAGCGGATGCGGATCGAACGTCATCAGGATGGAGGTGCCCTGCAGCGTCCGGGCGCGCTGCGTCACCTTCTCGATGATCTTCTGGTGGCCGAGATGAACGCCATCGAAGTTGCCGATGGCGACAACCGGGGCGGGCAGGGCGCCCAGGACGTCCGGGTCGCGGAAGATCTTCATCTCCACAGCAGCACCCCCAGGTGGATGATGGCGTTGGCGATGACGCCGCACACGATATCGTCGGCCATGATACCCCACCCGCCGGGCAGCTTCTCCGCGCGGCTCGCCGGCCAGGGTTTCAGGATGTCGAGCGCCCGGAAGAGCAGGAACCCCGCCACGCAGGTGGCCACGGTCATCGGCAGGAACAGCATCGTGACGAGGAATCCGGCGACTTCGTCCACCACCACCTCTGACGGGTCGTGATAACCGAGGCGAGTCTCCATCGCTCCGGCCGCGGCCACACCCGTGATGGTGAACAGCAACGCCAGCGCAAGGATGGCAAGATCGCCGCCGGCCAGGTAACCCGCAACGTACACCGGCACCGTGGCGGCCGTGGCGATGGTCCCGGAAGCAAACGGGAAAAGACCGACGCCGAAAAACGTGGCGATCAGCCAGGCCAGCGGAGCGCGCCGGATCGGTTCAACGTCGGGCGGCATCGGGCGGAACGGCAGGGGTGGCAGGGGTGGCAGGGGTGGAACGGACGGAGCGGGCGGAAGACAGGCGCGTCTGCCGCTTCGGTGTGGGCCTTGCGATCAGGTCGTAGGGTTGCGCACCCGTAATCTCGACGTCGAGGAACTCGCCGACAGGCAGCTCGCGCCGGGTGCGGATGAGCACCGATCCGTCGATGT
>DASROJ010000135.1:0-7716 GCA_035646975.1 Patescibacteria group bacterium | reverse complement strand
GCGCCCAGCTGATCGGCCACGGCGAACCGCGGATCGATGTTCGCCTCGATGGGGCGCTCGCGCAGCAATGACGCGGCAAACGAGTGAATCGTGCTGACGGTGGCGCGATCCAGCGACTCCAGCGAGCGCTTGAGATGCGCTTCCCATCCCGACCCGGCCTCGGCCGCCCCGATCATCTCCTCCATGCCGCGACGCAGGCGAAGCTTCAGCTCGCCGGCTGCCTTTTCGGTGAAGGTGATCACCGCGATCCGCTCCAGGAGAATGTTCGTCTTGAGGATCTCGGTGACGCGGTCGAGCAGTACCGTGGTCTTGCCGGTCCCCGCACCCGCTTCCAGCAGGTAGCTGTGCCCGAGCCGGGTCGCCGCCTCGTGGCGGACCCGCTGGTCGGCTGCGGGACGTCTTGTCGGGGTCATTTCACGACTTCCCGCATCTTCAGGTAATCGGCCGCCGTCATGTCGGATCGCTTGCGGGCGAACCGGGCCTCGCGTCCTTCGCCGCACGCCAGACGATAGTCGCACCGGCTGCACATCTGCGTCTCGGGATAGGCGAAAAAGACGCCGCGCGCGACGCCGGAAACATAGGTGGAAAGAATCTGCGACAGATCCTCGCGTCGCGACGCCAGCGCCTGTGCGGAAAAGGTCACCGTCTGGAAGTCTCCCGCGCGATCCACCGACAGGTATCGCGCCTCGCCCGCGCGAAGACCCGGCCGCCCGGGGGCGAGCAGCTTCTCGGCGGCCAGCATATAAAGAGGAAGCTGCACGGTGGTGCCGCCCCGCAACGCGTCGTCTTCGTAGTCAGCCATCTTCCCCGTCTTGTAGTCGGTCACCCTCAGTCTGGATTCATCCCAGGAGATCTCGAGCCGATCGATGCATCCCTTGAGCCGCACGGCCCCCCCGTGCCGATCTCCAAGACCACCGGCTCCTCGGTCGAGGCCGGGTCGTCACCGTCGGCTCCCCGGCGAGGCGCCATCCCGTAGCGGATCTCGAAGTGCGCCGGGACCCACCCTGGTTGTCCCGGTTCGTCCTGTTCGGCCGCCTCCTGCGTGAGGACCTGCTCGAGGTCTTCGAGCATCCGCTCCTTGTCGAGATCCCAGAGCAGCGGATAGCCCGTCACTCCACCGGCCTCCTCGCGCGAAAAACACCTGGTGGCGGCCTCGTGGAGCGCCGTCAGGGCCGCCGGAAGGGTGCGTCGCGAGACCGGGAGGCTTTTCCGATCGCGCAGGACCTCGTACAGGTCGAAGAGGATCAGATGCACCAGGGCTCCCCGCCGCCTCGGATCCAGACGCTGGGAATCCTCGGGATCCTCCAGCGGTCTGAGCTCGAGGACCTGCTTCATCAGGTAAGCCAGGGGACAGGAGGCGTAGGCCTGGATCGCGCTGGCCGACACCGGCGTGGTGCGGACGGGATGCGCGCGGCGCAGAGAATCGATCACGTTGGGTCGAAGCATGACCCCGTCGTAGGCCGTGAAGCGCGGCTCGCCCCAGCGCGCCTCTTCGGCCTCCAGGGCCCGGTGCAGGATCGGGTTCGAGTGCAGGAACGACGCCACGCGTCGCCGGGCCGCCGGATCCCGCGACACGGAGCCGAGCACGCAGAGATCGAACTCCCGTGAAAGAATCGCCGCGCTGGGTTCGCGCGGCGCCAGGGCGCCGAGACTCACCCGGTTCATCCGTGGCAGACGCTCGAGCGTCTCGTAATCGATCGGCCGTCCCTCGAGCGACCGGGCTGTCCGGAGCAGGAACGGGGAGGGAATCCGCGGACGCGCGGTGGCCGGCTCGAGGCGCGGGTAGGACAGCAGCAGGCTGCCGCCGGCGCTGGCGCAGGCCAGACGGAACAGGAGACGCTCCTCCTCGGCCCGGCGCGTCTTGAGCGGCAGACGACCGGCCCCGACGATCCTGTTGACCGCGTCGCGCTCTTCGTCCAGCAGGATTGGGTCCTGTCTCGGCAGCACGGGGAACGATTTTTCGACCAGCCCCACGATGGCCAGCGCATGGAACGAAAGCAGACGAGCGTCCATCACGTTGCCGACGAAAATCCCCGATCGCTGGAAGTCGCTTTCCCCGGCCGTGCGGATCGGGCTGTCCTCGAACGCCTTTCTGAGCACCGTCGTGAACCGGTCCAGGCTCACCGGGCTGGCGACCTCGTCGAGCGCACCGAGCCTGGCGAGGCATGCCTGGACCTGCCCGAGGGACGGATCGGAAACGACGAAACGGCGCAGCAGGCCCATCGCCGCCTCCGTGTAGTCGCGCCATCGGCCTTCCGGTGGCAGCGCCTCGAGGGCGGCATGAAGCTCTTCGACCCGTTGCAGCAGGTCGTGCGCGGTGTGACTCACCGAGGGGCGCGACTGCATCGCGTGGAGCCTGCGGCGCCAGTCGGCGATTCCCCTGACGACGCCGGCCTCGCGCGAGACGCGATCCCACATCGGGGCCGCGCCCTCCTTCTCGATCAGTGTCAGCAGATCGATGACGCCGCGCCGCGTGAACCCTTCCTCCCGCACGCGGAGCAGGAGATCCAGCACCCGTGCCGCCGGGGTCGTCGAAAGCGGTCTTCCCTCCGCGAGGAAGCAGGGGACGCCGCCGGCCTGCGACATCATCTCGGGCACAAGCCCGACGTACGGCTCGGGTGTCCTGTAGATCAGACCCATCTCGCCGAATGGCACGCTCTGATCCCGCGCGCGCGCCAGCAGCCATCGGACCACCTCCACCGACTCCCGCACTTCGCCGGGAGCCGAGAGGAACTCGACGTCCGGGGCGGCCCGGGTGTCGGCGGCGGGCAGATCGATCCGCCGCGGGATCCAGGTGGCGAGCCAGTCGAGCATCGGAGCCGCGTAGTCGTACGTTGCGTCATCGTCGGCCGTCTCGACAGGAACGAAAACCGTGCCGGTCCGGAATGCGAGGTACTCCTGGATCAGCAGGCGCTGCGACCATGTGAGATCGTAGAAGCCGTAGATCAGCACCACGGAATCGGATCGTTCTTCGCCCCCCTTGCCCGACGCCGACGTGGCGGCCTGCGACACCGCCGAACGCATCAGATCGTCCTCGTCGTAGAAACGCCGATCGCGCAGGAGGTCGTCGTACGCCTCGAGCAGGCTGCCGAGGTCCTCCATCTTCCCGGCGGAGAGATCGTCGCCCGCGTCGCGATGACCTCCCTTGCGGCGCAGGTCCGCCGCGGCGCTCAGCGTGACCGGGTCGAGCGCCGCTTCCTTGAGATCCCGCAGCGTCGCGCCCAGCGCCTCGACGAAGCCGTCGCGTCCCGCGATGTCCCTGAAGTAGGTGCCGTGGACGCTACCGGCGATCGCCTCGCGCAACAGGAGGTCGCGCCCCAGATCCGGCAAGGCCCGTTTCCCCTTGTCCACCAGAGGTCCGGTGCCCAGCTCGCGCGCCAGATCCTTCAGCAGGGCAAAGCGTATCGCGGCGTGCCCGCCAAGCCGGATCGCCAGCACCCGCGAGAGGTGCATGCGCAGGTAGTTGCTGCCCACCAGCACCGTGAGCGGGCGCAGCGGATCGCCCTGCTTGAAACGGCGCACTTCCTCCACGAAGGCGTCCTGGATGCCGGTCGCTCCGGCGCCGGGTGGTCCGACGACCAGCGACACGTGCCTGTGCCGGGTTGAGCCAGCCCGCGCCATGGGATCATGGGGCTCGACCGTCTTCATCTGGTGGAGCTGCCGCCGAAAAGGAGGTACTGGTCCGACCCTGGCGCGGTTTGAGGCGGCGCGGTGTCGGGCCGAGCCGGCCCCGTCGCGAGCCGGCCTTCCCATTCGGGGCAGATCCGCTGGTACTCGCACCAGGAGCAGAGCGCGCTGGTGCGCGCCGGGAATTCGACCGTGCCTTCGATGCCCTGGATCGCCCTGATCGTGGACAGCCGGGTACGGCCCAAGTCATCGGTGGAGCGCTGCTCGACGAACTGCTTGTCGTGGGCGAGGTAATGCCAGACCTGCCGGACCTCCCTGACGTTTTCCCATCGCTCGCGCACCGCGATCTCGTACAGGGTGAGCTGGCGGTCCTTCTTCAGCGCCCCCGGGCGGGGCAGGCTGCCGGTCTTGTAATCGTGGATCTCGATGACGCCCGGGGCCACGCGATCGATCCGATCGATGAATCCGAGCATCCGGAAACGCCCCTCGCCATCGAGCTTGAATTCCACGCGGGTCTCGCAGCCAAGCACTTCACCCGACTCGAACGGATGGTGGCGCGCGTAGAATCCCGCCACGCACCGCTCACCCAGCTCGCGGTAGTCCTCCAGCGTCATCTTCTCGCGGACGATCCGCACCGACGGCGACAACTTGCGCCGCCAGATGTCGTTGAACATCGCGGTGAACGCCTGCGGCCCTGCCTGGCGGGCGTGGCCCGGATCCTTGTAGAGCGCCTCGAGCACTTCGTGGACAACCTTGCCGACGAACGCCTCGACGCCGACGGTGTCCAGCCTGATCCGGTCGACGTAGCGGTACCGGTACTGGAGCGGGCAATTCTCGAAGGAGCTGATGCGCGAATGGGAGTAGACAGTCACGCGGCGCGGACCTCCATCAGCGGCGATGGTGAACGCTGGAGCGGGAGTATATCACCGACCCGGCGGGCTGCCGAAAAACTCCCGCCGTGATACTGTCGGCGTCATCATGAGCGACTTTGCGTTCGGCGATCTCGTCGTGCTCGTCGTGGAGCGCGGCGCGAAGAGCCTCGGGATCATCGCCGAGCTGCGCCGCGCGGACTGCCGTGTGCAGTTTCTCCGCGAGGGGCGGAGCGTCTGGGCGCAGCTGCGCGAGCTGCGTCCCGCGCTGGCGGAAGAGCTGGCCGGCTCGGTCGAGCAGACCGCCAACCTCCTGCTCAGGCTGCTTGGCGCCGTGGAGATGGAGTTCACGATGTCCGAGCCGACACGCTGCCGCCTGGTGGCGATCCATGGCGCGATCCTGCCGGACACCGTGGATGCCGTGCGCACGATGCTCGATGCGCGCCTTCTGAGCTATGTCATCGCTCCGCAGGGAATGCACCGCATCCGATCGGTGATCGAGTTCCGTTGCTGAAAATGTGGCGCGCTCGTCCCCCGTGGGTATAGATCCGGCACTCCGGGCAGGGTAGAATCCGGGCCATGAGCAGGAAAGAGAAGCGCGAGGAGCGTCTCATCAACGGCGATGATCTGCTCGAGCAGCGGGGAATCGACCTCGAGGCGCCGGACGATTCCCTCCTGCCGTTGCTGCTCGCCGCCATCGGCTCCCACCCGGACGCCGATCTCTCCATCGCCGATTATCTGGGCAGCATCCCGATGGATCAATCCGCCACGAAGCTTCTCGCATGGGAAGACGCGTGGGAGAAGACCCCCGCTCCGGACAAGGACCTGCTGCGCGTCATCCGTCGCTCGCTGTTCCGGCTGCAGCAGCGCGGCATCGCCGCCGCCGCGCGCGAGAAACCGGCGCGCGAGCCGGTGCGGCTGATCGATCCCGTCGAGCCGACCGGGTATCTCTCCCCGATAGACGGCGCCGGCAACCGCCTCGCGTGGCTCTCCAGGCCCAGACCGGAGGGAGGTCTCGTCGTCATGACGAGCGTCATCAACGACCGGATCGGCATGCGCGACATCGGCGTGATGAACGTGAACAAGGCACGTCTGAGGGAAATCTTCGCGGACGCCGCGAAGCATTCGGCGCACCTGGTGCCGGCGCCTCACAGGTACGTCGACTGGCTGATGAACGAAGCCTACCGGGTCGGTGTCCCGAAGGACGACCAGGGAGGCGGCTATCCCCTGCTGAGAGCCGAGTTCTACATCCCGGCCGCCACGACCGTCCCCTCCCCGGTGCACGCGTTGATGAACGTCCCGGCATCGGAGATCGAACGGCTCCTCGACGACTCGGCGAGCCTGTTCAACGAGTCAGAGTTCTTCGGGTGGGCGCTGCCGGATGAAACGGTGAAGGTGTTCCAGGCGCGTTTCCGCGATGCCCAGGACTCCACCCTGGTCCTCAGCAAGGAGACGATGACGGAGCGCCTCACGGCCATCATCGACGAGGCGTTCGATGAGACCGTCGCCTCGGAGTCCAGACCGCTCTACGCCACGCGGATGCAGGAGATGGCTCTCTGGTACCATCTCGTCGATCGTCAGGCCCTGGCTTCCAGCTGCTACGCGGTGCACCTGGCGATGGCCGACCCTCAGCGCTCCCTCAAGCAGGTGTCGTTTCTTCGGGCGCTGGTGTTCCGCTCCTTCATCCATCTGATGCCTTCCACCGACGAGCCCGCCGCCGGGAAGAGCGACGACCCGTCAACCCTGATCGTCCGACCCGACTGAGACACGAAAGCTCCGCCAGACCGCCGATGGTCGCGTGGTCCGTGCGCGTCCTACCAGGTCGTCGCACCCCCTTCGATGTTGATCGCCTGTCCCGTCATCGCTTCTGCGGCGGGAGAGGCGATGTAGAGGGCGAGCGAGGCCACCTCCTCCGGCCTGAGGAACCGGCCGAGAGGAACCCTGTCGTTGGCCGCCTTCTTGAATTCCTCGGGCGCGATGCCGAGACGCTGCGCGATCTCCTGCACGCCGGCGGCCGACATCGCGGTGTCGACCCATCCGGGGCAGATGGCGTTGACGGTGATCCCCCGCGGCGCCAGCTCGGCCGCCAGCGCGCGGGTGAGCCCCACCACGCCGTGCTTTGCGGCGCAATAGGCCGAGTACCCCGCCACGCCGAACTTTCCAAGAACGGAAGAGATGTTGACGATGCGTCCGCCTCGGGTCATGCGCGGCAGGCAGGCGCGTATCATGTGATAGGAACCGCTCAGGTTGGTCCCGATGATGTCGTTCCAGCGACTCTCGGCCTCGGCATCCTGGGCGTCGATCGGGTTCTGCCCCGAGACACCGGCGTTGTTGATGAGCACATCGACGCCCCCCCACGCTTCGGCCACCTGCCCGACCACGACCTGCGCCGAGGCGCCGACGCGCACGTCGAGACGAATCGGCATCAACCGGTCTGCCGGGGCCTCCGATCCTCCCCGGGCGACGATCACGTTGGCCGTCTTCTTGAGGCGCTCCGGGTCTCGCGAAGCGATCGCGACCCGGGCGCCTTCGCCGTGGAAGGCGGTGGCCAGCGCCCGGCCGATGCCGCTGCCACCCCCCGTGACGATCACGACTCTTGATTCGAACATCCCCATTCCCGCCCTCCGTCCGGAATGAATCGGTGGTTTCACTTCGCGGCGGTGGCGGGCCTGAAGAGATCCTTCCAGGATCCGCCAAGCACCCAGATCCTGCCGGTGAGCGACTGGCCGGCCTGCGGCTCCGCGATGACCAGCTCCGGGCGGTTGTCGCCGTTGAGGTCCATCGCGGCAACCGCCTTTCCCAGGTGGCCGCCGCCTGTCGGGCCGTAGATCGTCGTGCCGGAGGATTCTCCCGGCAAAACGGTGGCCGGCAGGACACGCTCTCCATGGATGATCCGGATCTCCCCTCCACCGGCCCGGGTGTTGCGCCGGCTGGAGGAGTCTTCCGCGCCGATGACGATCTCGGCGCAGCCGTCTTGATCGAGGTCGACGATCGCCCTGATGCCGGCATGATCCCCCGGGTCGTTGCCGGAGATGGTGGTGACCCCGGGTACCGCGGTTGACGCGAGGTCGATCAGGACCGGGCCGCTCGCGGGCCGGGAGGGATGCTGGCCGGAAGGATCCGGTGGCCGAAGCGCCTCGAGGCTCGCGCGGGTTCGGCCTTCGAGAAGCCAGACATCGCCGGCGTCGAGAAACCGGCGCTTCACTCCGTCACCCGACTC
>DASROJ010000134.1:0-3839 GCA_035646975.1 Patescibacteria group bacterium | reverse complement strand
CGGGAACTGAGCGCCCAGTTCGAGGCCCTCGCCATCCAGCTCGATCTGCGCGATGATGATGTCGCCAGCCAGGACTGGGTGACCGATGAGCAGTGGGGGCGCTACTCCGCGTGGGACTACGCCGCGAACCTCACGACCCTGCGCGCGACTGATGCAGGCATCGGCGAGTACCTCGGGAGCTGGTAGGAGCACATGATGGCTGACAATCCCCTGCGCACCGCGTTCGACCAGAAGATCGTCCCCGACCCCTCGGGCACCTTCGCGAGCAGCACCGGCGGCTTCGACCCGGGCAACAACGCGCCCACCGGATCGCCGCTCACGAACAGCCCGTTCGACAACAAGATTTGCCCTGACCGCAGCGACATCAAGGAGACGGCCAATTCCCTGTCGGGCCTCCCCTTGCAGAACACGAAGTACTCGGTGGGCGAAGAGGAGCCGACCAACGCGCCGGACATCTCCACCGGCCAGATTCCCGTCGCGGGACTGGGCAAGAAGTAGATGGCCGCCGTCTCCTATCAGCTCACGCTCTCGGGGGTCGCGCAGCGCCTCACGCTGGCGTTCCCGGCGGATGATCGCAACCCGGGGGGCAAGTACGACGTCCCCCTGCGCGTGATCAGCTTTCAAGGGCTGAAGGCGAACACCAATGACATCTTCGTGGGCACGGATGCGCTCGTCAGCAGCACCGTGCATGGGTTCCGCGTGGATGCCACCGACTCGGCACCGCCGATCACCTTCGGCAGCCACGACACCGGCGGCAGTCGGTTCAGCGATTACTACGTGGTAGGCACCGCCAACGAGGTGCTGGTCTTCCACGGCATCCTCTACTAAAGGAGACTCCTGTGGCGCTCATGTCGATCCCTCTCCGTCGCACGGCCTCGACGACTGCGTCGCTGGGGTCCATCACGGCCGACGCGACCCGCCCGCGGCGCTTCCGCCTCTACGACGTGCTCGTGGGTTCGGAAGCCTCGCCGGCGGACAACGCGTTCCTCTACGTCTTCCAGCGCTGCACCGCGGCGGGGACTACGACCGGCGTCACGCCGCGCAACCTCGACCCGGCCAGCGCCACGACCGAGCTCGACGCGGGTCAGAACGCGACCGTGGAGCCCACTTACACGGCCTCGACCGAGTTGCTGTTCATCCCGGTGAACCAGCGCGCGACGATGCGGTGGGTCGCGGCCCCCGGCTGTGAGCTGGTCTTCCCCGCCACGGCGTCCAATGGCGTGGGCATCCAGACGCCGACGTCCAGCGCGGTCGTCATCACCGCCACCTGCTACGTCAACGAGGAATAGACTCATGCCCCTCTACGAGTACACCTTCACGGATACGACGACGATCCAGGTGAACGCGACCAACGACGCCGCGGGCAAGGCGCACGTGGAGCACTTGATCGCCGAGAGCAAGTTCGTCGACAACGGCTACAAGGGGAAGGCGCTCGCCTCCACCGCCGGCCGCGTGGTCGACAAGTGGAAGGAACGCGAGGCGCTGAACAAGGCGGCGCGCGGCTAGGCCATGTCGCGGGCGGATGGCTACTTCGTCAGCAGCGCCGAGGAGGGACGCCCCTTCGAAGCCGACTCCCTCCAGTGCCCGCACTGTGGGGGTCACTTCGTGGTGAAGCCGCGCGCGACGCCCGCCGAGCTCGGGCAGTTCTGCACCGCGTGCATGAAGCAGTGCTGCACCAAGCCCGCCTGCAACGACGGGTGTCGCCACTTTATGAAACAGATCGAAGCTCAGGAGGCACGCGGGCGACTCCTCGCCACGTTGGGCCTCTAGCCCTCCACAGGAGCCTGTCGTGCCCAACACCAACCCGCAAGCCCTCCTCGTCTGCAACAGCAAGATTCGGCCCTGCGCGGATCGATTCGGTCAGCTCTATAACTACTGCAAGGCGCTGCAGGCCGAGGCGCAGGCGGAAGGCTGGGCCGCGCTGTTCCCGAGCGACGCCAACCAGATCATGGACGGGTCCGACATCGACGGCCGGTCGATCCTGCTCAACTCCGACGTCAACGCCTTCATCACCGATGTGACGACGTTCATCACGAACATGGAGGCCAGCGCGAACGCGATTCGCAATCGGGCCTTGAAGATTGCGGTGAACCCCGAACGCACAGGGGCGTAGTCGGTGGCGTTTCCCGTCATCCTCGTCAACGCCTCGACTGGATCGGACGCCAGCAACATCAGTGGCGCGGGCCCGGGGACCCCTGTGCAGGGCACGGCGGCGGCCACCGATGTCGCCGGGACGACGGTCACGGTGGATGCCGGGACGAACATCAGTGGCGTGGCCATCGACGGGAGCGCCGCCATCTACATTCACGACACCACCGCCGGGCATCGGCGCTGGTCGAAGATCACCGGATCAGCCGGTAGTGGCGGGGCCACTCCCACCTTCACCGTGGCGGAGGCCTACACCGGATCGCTCTCGGGGAAGACGTGGGGCGTGGGCGGCATTCGGGCCTCCATCGGTGGCGCGGACAGCAAGCTCTTGGTGGACAACAACGCGGCGGCCGGCGATGCCATGCCCGGGTGGTCCATCGAGCTGCAGAGCGCGCACAGCGAGACCATCGCGGCGACCTTCGATGTGCGGCGCGCGGGAGACTCGACGAGCGGGCCGATCACCTTGCGCGGGACAGCGGGGGCTGGGACGCGGCCGCTCCTGACCTTCAGCAACAACGGGAACTGCATCATGCCGCGGGCCGCCGCACAGGTCTTCCGCGCCTTCGAGCTGCGGAACACGAATGCGACCAAGACGCTGAGCGTGGCCTTCCAGTGCAGTTCGTCGGTGGGAGCCTCCATCATCGATGTGAAGGTGGCGCACTCGACGAACAAGTTCTGGAAGGGCGTGGTGGACTCCGGCACGGGCTACACCCTGGTGCGTGATTGCGAGTTCGGCTACTGCGCGAACGTGGCGGCGGAACTGGCCGCAGCGAAACACTTCCGGTACCTGTTCAACTACATTCACGACTGCGGCGCCACTGCCGGGCTGTCGCTGACGGCGACCGGCGCCACGGCCGTCATCTACGGCAACGTGTGCTACAACAACACCGGGGATGGGTTGCGCGTGACCACCTCCTCGGTCAACGCGCAGGGCATCCTGATCGCGCACAATACCTTCGATGCCAATACCAGCGACGGGATCGAGTTCTCCGGGGCGAACGTCTCGGGCTACTCCCTGATCAACAACATCCATTCCAACAACGGCGGGTATGGCCTGAACTTCTCCGCGACCACCGATGTCTCGTTGATCGGGCTGGGCGTGATCCTGCTCGGGTCCGACTTCTACAACAACTCCAGCGGCCCCTACAATCCGACGCCGCTGACAGTGAGCGAGAACGAGCAGACGCTCGACCCGACCTATACCAACGCCGCCGGGGCCGACTTCAGCATCGGCACCAACCTCAAGGCGAAGGGCTACCCGGTCGGCGGCACGCTCGCCATCGGCACCGGATCGTCCACGTACAGCTATGTGGATCCCGGCGCGGCCCAGCGCCAGGAGGCCAGCGCGAGCACGATTGCGATTGCGGTGTCCTCGCCCATCGTGATCAGCGCGGGCGGACGGGTCGGGTACTAGGATGAACGAGACCGTCTTCCAGTACCAGACCAAGGCCGAGCCCCCGCGGCAGCCCGCGGTCGTCGCGGTCACGCATCCCTGGATGCTGCTGGACCCGCCTGTGTGCCGGCGGCGCCTGACGATGACCGAGGGGACGTCCCTGAGCGCGCTGGTCGAGTCCGTGGGGAGACCGCTGCTGCCCCCGCCCGCGCTCCCCCTGCTCAAGCGCACGCCCCTGCGTCTGGAAGGCTTCGCGCCTGCGCTGATCGCGCTGCCATACGACCGGCCCCTGATGGAC
>DASROJ010000133.1:0-5404 GCA_035646975.1 Patescibacteria group bacterium | reverse complement strand
GGAGTCTTGATCAACCCGAGGGCAGTTCTCAGCTTCGTCTCCAGCTCGGCGCAGACATCGGAGTTCTGCCGGAGAAACAGACGGGCGTTCTCGCGACCCTGGCCGATCCGGATCTCTCCGATCGACAGCCAGGTGCCGCTCTTCTGAACGAGACCCTTTTCGACACCGAGATCCAGAAGATCCCCCTCGCGCGAGATCCCTTCGCCATAAAGGATGTCGAACTCGGTGATCCTGAAAGGCGCCGCCATCTTGTTCTTCACCACCTTGGCCTTGGTGCGGTTTCCGATGACGTTCTCACCCTCCTTGATGGAGGCCACCTTCCGGATGTCGATTCTCACGGAAGTGTAGAACTTCAGGGCGCGTCCCCCGGTGGTCGTCTCGGGGTTGCCGAACATCACGCCGATCTTTTCGCGGATCTGGTTGATGAAAATGAGGCAGGTGTTGGTTTTGCTCACCACGCCGGTCAGCTTTCGAAGCGCCTGCGACATCAGGCGGGCCTGCAGACCGACGTGGCTGTCGCCCATCTCGCCTTCCAACTCGGCCTTGGGCACGAGCGCCGCAACCGAGTCGATGACGATGACATCCAGCGCGCCGGACCTCACCAGCATCTCGGCAATCTCGAGCGCCTGCTCGCCGCTGTCGGGCTGCGAGATCAGCAGATTGTCCACATCCACGCCCAGCTTGCGGCAGTAGTCCGGGTCCACTGCATGCTCGGCATCGATGAAGGCCGCCATGCCGCCCTTGCGCTGCGCTTCGGCGATGACATGGAGCGCCAGTGTCGTCTTGCCGGACGACTCCGGCCCGTAAATCTCTGTGACGCGGCCGCGCGGCAGCCCGCCGATCCCCAGCGCCGCGTCCAGCGAGATGCAGCTGGTGGAAATGAAGCCGACTTCCTGGACCTCGCGGCTGCCGAGCTTCATGATGGCGCCCTTGCCGAACTCTTTCTCGATCTGCGCGACAGCAGTCTCCACGGCCTTGGCCTTGCCGTTGTTTTCCTGAACCATGTGATCTCCTCTTGAAGGGGAATATCAGGCGGAAGGTCGAGGCCACGTCAGGTCCGGCATTCTACTTCACACGAAAAACGATGTAAACCCGAGTGGCGCCCGGATCGATACGGAGGAGAATCCCACCGATAAAAACCGAATAACGCTGACAGGACGGAGGTTCCGGGTTGACAGTCCGGAAGACGGGACGTATTATCCGGGTGTTTCCGCGCCTGTGACTCAAGAACAGGACACTCAATTCGTACCGCCGGGACATTTTCGACAGCATTTAGTGTTCCCGTGAATGAACTGGCGGCTGAGCGGTCCGATGGCGCGAATCGGCAACAGCTCTGGGGCGGGCAACAAGCTTCCTACCGGCACGGGAACATCAAGCGTCCCTTGCGAGTCCCAGGGCCATCCCTTTCATCAGGGTGTGAGGTACCGTGGAAAAGCAATCCTCCCGTTTCACTTTCCTGCTCGTCATCCCGGCCCTCATGTTGACAGTCGCCTGCGCCGGCTCGGACACCAGGCGCGTGGCGCGAACCACTCCACAAAGAACTCCGGTAGCCACACCGGCCGGCCCGGCCAGGTCGGCCGCCGCCGACAACGGCGATGCCAGGACGGCGCCGGACAAATCAGGAGCCGCTGCCAGCCAGCCAGCTCCGTCCCACGCATCGGACGACCCGGTCGATTCGGTTCTCTCCAATGCGCAGGAGGAGTACGACCAGGGGGTCGAATCGCTCAGGGCGGGGGAGACTGAAGAAGCTCGCGGCCATTTCGACGCGGCCATCCAGGTTTTCATGAACTCGAGCGTGCCGGTGGATCAGAGCCCGCGCCTGAAAACCGCCTTCAACAAGATGGTGGATGACATCGCGGCGCTGGAGCAGGATCTGGAAGAGGCTCCCGGCAGCGCACCCGACGCGACTCCTTCGCCCACCGAAGGGCTCAACGACATCAATACCTATCTGACGCCGGAGGAGGCGGCCAAGGAGCGCGAGAACGTCGCGCCCGAGGCTCAGGCCATCTCGTTCGACATCCCGATGGTCATCAACGATCAGGTCCTGGCCTGGGTCGAGATTTTCAAGAACAGGAAAGAGTTCCGCAACTCGTTCGTCGGCGGATACCAGCGGTACGGCTGGTACGAAGAGATGATCCACCGAACATTCAAGGAAGAGGGGCTGCCGGCCGACCTCATCTACATGGCGTTTCTGGAAAGCACGTACAAGACGAGCGCCTATTCGCGCGCCCGCGCCAGGGGCATCTGGCAGTTCATGACACCCACGGGCAGAGAGTACGGGCTCAAGGTGAACCGGTACGTGGACGAGCGCTCCAACCCGGAGAAGTCGACCCGTGCGGCGGCGCGCTACATGAAAGATCTGTACGCGACGCTGGGTGACTGGCATCTGGCGATCGCCGCCTACAACACCGGCGCGGGAAACGTCCTGCGCGCGCAACGCCGGAGCGGAAAGACCGACTACTGGGACCTGACCAAGACGCGCTACATGAGGACGGAGACGAAGAATTTCGTCCCGGCCATCCTCGCGCTGGCCCTGATCAGCAAGGACCCGGTGAAGTACGGGTTCGAGGGTGTCGAGCACAACCCGACCCTGCAGTACGATCGGGTCACGGTCCAGGGCCCGACGGAGATTTCCCTGATGGCCCGTCTGGCCGGCTGCAGCGTGGACGACATCAAGTTTCTCAACCCGCAGCTCAGGCTCGGCGTCACCCCCCCGGGCGAGAAAGACTACGAGGTTCTTCTGCCCTCGGGCAAGGGTGAAACCTTCGTGGCGGCCTATGAGTCGCTGCCCGACTCGGACCGGATTGCGCGGATCGCGAAGGTGCACACGGTCAGGCGCGGCGACACTCTGGGGAGCATCGCCGCCAAGTACGGCACCTCGGTCGATGAGCTGCGAGCGAGCAACAAGATCGGCAACCCCCGCTCGCTGAGCGTCGGCGCGCAGATCACGGTGCCCGGTCTCGGCAACACGGTGGCCGTGGACGACGACGCGCCGCGCACGAGGCACTCGAGCCGATCATCCCAGGTCGGGACCAAGTACTCGCCCTATCACGTGGTCCGCCGTGGCGACACGCTCTCGGCGATCTCCCGCGCCTATGGAATCTCGCTGAGAAACCTGCTCAGCTGGAACGGGATGACCGAGAAGTCGGTGATCGTGCCGGGCAAGCGGTTGATGGTGGGACGGGGTCCTTCTTCCTCCGGCAGCGTGCGTCCGCTCGGGGCGACCCGGCCCGGCGCTGCGACCGAACCGGCCGCCGGGCTGGTCAGCGTGCCGGGAGGCGGGCAGGTCACGCCCGACCCGGCCGGTGAGCGGGTCATCTACAAAGTCCGCACGGGGGACAACCTCTTCCGGATCGCCTTGAAATTCAAGACGACGGTGGATGATCTCAAAGCCTGGAACAACATCTCCGGCAATGCCATCCGCGCCGGCGAGGCGTTGACGATCTACCCGAACTGACCGCCCCGGCGCTCCCCGCTAGGATTCTGCGCTCCACCTCCGTGCGCGGTCGTATGTCCATTGAAGCGCGCAGGCAAGAGCCGGTGCGCTCAGCGCGACCAGCGGCATCAGGAAACGGTTGCCGACCTGGCTGGTGGGCCAGAGACGATACCGGCTGAAGACCAAAAACAGGACGAGCGACACCGTGAGGCAGAGCGCCGCCTCGTCCCTCCGGGCCCGCAGCCAGATCAGGTAGCCTGGCAGCGCGAGCAGGAGCAGCGGGGCGGTGCGGACGAGCCCCCGTCTGGGGTCCAGCAGCTGGCCCCGGACCCCCTCCCAGAGAGGATTGTTGAAATCATCCGTGTTGGAGTGCAGCACCGTCCCTCCGTCTGCCAGGGTCAGCGCGCGCATGTAGGGGCTCACCAGCGGGGATCCGAACATGTGAAAATTCAGCGCTCCGAGCAGCGCCAGCGGAACCGCCGCGCCCGCGAGGAACCGCAGCGCTGCCCGCGTCCCGTTTCTCCAGCCGGCATGCAGCATCAGGAAGGGCAGGACGACGAGCTGCGGCATGGAAGCCAGGCCCGAGAGTCCACCGAGCAGCCCGGACAGGACGGGCCGGCCCCCTGAAACGAACAGCACGGACAGGCAGAGCAGCAGGCAGGCAAACAGATTGGAAGAGTAGTTGTAGTCGTACAGGATGAGGAAACTGCCGAGTATCGTGGCCAGCGTTCCCCCCACGGCTGAGGCCGGGCGTGCAGCCAGCGCCGCGAGCTCGTAGAGAGTCAGGCCGAGGCCAACCAGCACGATCAGGTTGAAGACCAGGAACGCCTTCATGCCGAACAGCGGCAGCAGCGGCAGGGTGAGGATCGGCATCAGGATCGGGTGCTTCGGGTACCACTCGCCGCGCGCGCCGAGCGCCACCTCGCCGTCGTGCCTGGCAAGACCTCCCTGCAGCTGGTTTCTCAGATCGAGGTCGTGATCGGTGATCAGCGAGATCGCCGTTTCGGCGTAATAGTTGGAATCGGCGGCAAGAAACGTGTTCGGCTCGTAGAGCACGACGAGTCTTGCGGCGATGACGATGAGCAGGACGCCGGCCACCGCGCCCCAGGCCGCCATCCGCTGACGGGAGGCCCTGGTCACATCGCAAGCGCCCGGATGGTGATCGCGGCCAGACGGGCCGCCAGCTCGAGCGCGGCCGGGTCGAGCGACTCGATGCTGTCCGAGGAACGGTGCAGCATCCGGTAGTTGGCCGCGAAGAACCCCACCGACGTCACCCCGGCCAGGTGAAACGGATAGTAGTCGCTGCCATCGTCGAACGCGTAGGCATCGATGTCGCGGCCAAGGTGAGCTCCCAGCGCGGCCGCCAGGCAGTCGACGGCTGCCCGTGTCTCGGGATGATTCGATCCGCCGATCAAGAAAGGATCGGCGACCTCCCGGGATCCCAGCGAGTCGATATTCACCACGGCCACCGGCTTGAGCGAGACCTCCGCGAGGCGTCCCACCAGCGCACGCGAGCCGGCCAGCCCCCACTCCTCGCCGTCGGTGGCCACCAGCAGGATGCTTCGCGCCGGTCTCCGGCGTGGCTCCGACAACCATCGCGCGATCTCGAGCATTGCCGCGACTCCCGCCGCGTTGTCCGAAGCGCCGTTGAGCAGCACGCCGTCCTCGGTGCGGCCCATCGCATCGTAGTGGGCGGTCACGACCACCGCCTCGGACTTCAGCGTCGGGTCGGTCCCCTCGAGATATCCGATGATGTTGGCCATCGGGCGGCGCTCGATGCGCAGCGGCGCGGTGGCGCCCACCTCCAGGTCCAGGAGCACCGGCTTGTATCCCGGCTGCTGGGCCTCCAGCGGCGTGGCCGCGTGGCGGGCGAACCCCTGGCGTCCCAGCAGCTCGATGCCGATCTCGGGCCCGGCGCTGAGCACGAGCGGACCGGGCGCCGGCCCGGCAAACGGGATCCGGCTCGAC
>DASROJ010000132.1:0-3203 GCA_035646975.1 Patescibacteria group bacterium | reverse complement strand
CGACTACCTCGAGTTCGCGGCGGAAGCCGGCGTGGCCACCGACAGCAGCAGAAGGAGGAGCCCCAGGGTGCATGCGCCCCATGACAACCTGATCGCGCGCGGCCTCGGGCCGGCGATGTCGGCGCGGCGCTCGAGCGGCGCTGGGCCGTTGCGCCTCAGGTACAAACCGGCCAGCACCGCGGCCGCCAGGGCGTCGGCGGGAATCGACAGGTGAAAGTCGACGAAGCTGTGCAGCGCGAGGGCCACCAGACCGACGCCCGCGCCCAGGGCAATCTCGTCGTGTCCCACCTGGCCGCCTCCTTCCGGACCATCGCCCGACCGGCGGCGAAGCGCCATGAGGGCCGCAACGAAGAAGATCGCCAGACCGGCCACGCCGGCTTCCGCCGCGAACTCGAGGTAGTCGTTGTGAGCGAAGTCCACCCTGACCTGGGTCGACTCCCTGCGGAAAGGCGAGAAGGCCATCTCCCACGTGCCCATGCCGCTGCCGGTGAGAGGATAGGTGGCGAGCATCGGCACGGCTTCCTTCCAGACCGCCAGTCTTCCATAGCCGGTCCCGAACTCGTTTCGCAGCGCCTCGAACCGATCCACCACGGGCAGGATGTCGATCTGCGTGGCGAACAGCCCGGCGACGATCGCCACCGCCACCGAGGCGAAGGCGAACCGGCGCGAGCGTCCCTTCAGCCCCACCGCGAGCCCGCCGACCATCAGCGCCGCCACGGTGGCGATGATTCCCATGCGGGAACGTGACATCAGCAACGCGATCGCCATCAGGAAGGCGACCATCAGCAGCGCCAGGGCGCGGAACCCCTGCTGGCCCGTGATGTTGGCCAGGCGGCGTTTGAGCGAGCCGCTGCGGGAGCTGCCGTCGATGTCCGCGGCGCGGCCGAGCGCCAGCATCGCCAGGGCGAGGCCGACGGGTATCGCCATCTCGAGATACCCGGCATAGTTGTTCCGGCTGATGAACGTGCCGGTGGCCACGTCGGTGAAATACTGCTTCTTGTAGGCGAAGATATGCTGCCGGCCGCTGATGAACTCGAACAACCCGTAGCCGGCCTGGAACATTCCGCCCGCCACCAGACCGCCGGCCACCACGAGACGCCGCTTCAGATCGACCGCGCAGTGCCGCACCATCACCGCGGCCAGCGTCCAGCAGGCGATGTGCAGACAGGAACGCCAGGTCGCATAAGGATGCAGGGAGACCGGCGCCCAGGCGCCGGGGTCGGGAGAAAAACCTGCCCTGAGCGCCGCTCCGCCGGGCGAGATGACCGACAGGATCGCGTGCGGCAGCGGCACCATCTGGAAAAGTCCGTAAGCCATCAGGGCCGCGCCACCCAGCAGCAACGGGTCACGCCAGGGCAGAGGGGTGAGCCCCGACAAGGATCGCAGCGTGAGCCACGCGAGCCCCAGACAGAGAAGGCAGAGCAGCAGCGCGGCGGAAGGCAGTGGGTCGACCGAGCCGAACGGCAACGGCGCCGCGGCAACGAGCAGGGCTACGACCCAGCAGATGGAGTAACTGCCCCGACTCATCGATGACCTCGCCCAGGATGCGTTTGCCTAGCTGTTCTTGCGAAACCGGCGCGCGCGGGGCGGCGCCGCGGCTTCTTCAGCATGTTCGACGGGTGCGTCCTTGCCATAGTAGGAGTAATAGGAACGGTAATAGGAGCCCTGTGAGCTGACATCCACCCTGTTGAGCAGCGCCCCCAGCACGCGCGCCTTGACCACGCGCAGCTTCTCGGCGGCGTGCGCCACCTGGTCGCGCGGTGTGGAGCCGGCCTCCACCACGAGGATGACCCCGTCGATCCGTCCTGCCATGATCGCGGCATCGGACACGCTCAGGATGGGAGGCGAATCGAAGATGACATGGTCGAACCCGTCCTGCGAGGCCAGCCGATCCGTCAGCTCGGTGAACTCCGCCGAGTCGAGCAGCTCGGCAGGGTTCGGCGGCGTCGGACCGCTCGGCAGCAGGAACAGGTTGGGCGGGCCCGCCGGCACGACGAGCGACTCGAGGTCTTCCGACCCGCTGAGCAGGTTGGACAGGCCGGAGGCGTTGCCAAGACCCAGCGCCTTGTGCAGCCGGGGACGCCGGAGATCCGCATCGACGAGCAGCACCTTCTTGTTGAGCTGCGACAGGGTGATGGCCAGATTCAGCGCCGTGGATGTCTTTCCTTCCCGAGGCTGCGAGCTGGTCACCAGGAGCCGCTTCGGAGCCCGTCCGGGAGAGGAGACCAGCAGCGCGGTGCGCAGCTCGCGGAACGCTTCGGAGACTTGCGAGCGGGCGTCGCGCACGGTGGCGAGATCGATGTCGGGGCGGGTTCCCTCCCCCTCGGGGATCTTCGAGCGAACCACCCGCAGCCTGCGACCCGGCTGATCGTGAGCGGGGATGATGCCCAGACAGGCCAGCCCGGCCGCCCGGGTGAGATCTTCGGAAGTGTTCACCGAGTCGTCCATGTAATCGAAGAAGAAGGCGAGCCCGACGCCGAGGCCGAGGCCGGCCACGAGGCTGACCAGAAAGTTCAGCGTCTTTCGCGGCGAGGAGGGGAGTCGCGGCACCTCGGCCCGGTCGACGATGCGCGTGTTGCTGATCGGCGTGTCCATCATGCCGGCCGTCGTGCCGGTCTCGGTCTGCCGCTTGACCAGCGACTCGAGCGTCTTGCGCCGGTTGTCGACTTCCATCTTCAGGTTGTTGTACTCGATCCCCTGAAGACTGGCCTGCTGCGCCGTGGTCTTCTGATGGTCCAGCGCCTGGCCGAGCGATTGCTCCTGCATGAGGGCCGCCCGGTACTCTTCTTTCGCCGAGCCGACCAGCCGCTGGTAGAGATCGGTCCGCTCCGCCTGCAGGCGGGAATCGGTTTTCTCCATCTCGCTCTTCAGGCGGGCCATCGCCGGCCAGTCCGCCTTGAATCGGTTGGACATCTGGGCGTAATCGCGCTCCAGCTCCGCGTGCTTGGCGCTGAGTGTCTGCAGCAGCTCGTTGGTCATCAGCTCGGACACCGACTCCGGCGGAGCCTCCTTCAGCGCGGCGTAGCGGGCCTCCTTCTCGATGCGGGTGGTCTGCGCCTTCGTGTAGGCCACGCTGAGGTCGTTGAGCTTCTGAGACGTCACATCCTGTTTTTCATCGAGCGGCACGATCTCCTGCTCGCGGGCGTACTGCTGGAGCTTGCGCTCCTTTTCGTCGATCTCCTTGCGCAGCGTCTCGATTTGGC
>DASROJ010000131.1:0-4597 GCA_035646975.1 Patescibacteria group bacterium | reverse complement strand
CCGTGCTGGCGAAGCAGGCGGCGCTTGCCGGCAAGCAGCGCGCCGAGAAAAACGCGCGCGAGGCGCTGGACGCCGCGCTGGCAGCGGTCGTCCACGCGCAGGCGGCCCTGACCATCGCTCCTGTATCTCGTGACAGCCGGGCCTCCTCGGACCAGCTCGACCAGCAGCTCGACAGGGCCGCAACGCGGCTCGACGATGTCCGCAACCTGATCGTCGCGGAGGAATACAAGGTTGCCGCTCAGCGGGCCGAGGAGATACGCGACCAGGTGGCCTCGATGCTTCGCAGCGTCAGCCGCAACGCGCGGCACTGAGCAGGGCGCCCCGGGGGACAACCCTTCGCGTCATGACGAACCCGACCTCGAGGCTGACTTCGAATCCAGCCTGTGGGCAAGCCAGGCATCCACGGACAACCGGTCTTCCCTTGCCGGAAGCAGGAAGACACACCCCAGCAGGACGAACCGGGGAAAGATGTGGCCGGTGATCGAGAAAAGGGGCTCTTTGAGCAGGTGGCCGTAGGTCACCAGCAGCAGGACCATCCCAAGCGCGATCAACGCGTCGCGCACACGGTACCCGGCCAGCAGGAGCGCCCCCGCTGCCAGCTCCACGATGGGAACGGTCACGCCGGCGGCCAGCAGCAGGATGTGAGGAATCCAGGAATCGGCGTACGGCTCGGTGAAGTAGGTGCGCGCGTGTCCCATCGGAGTCATCACGAAACACTTGTACCACCCGGCCATGAAGAAGATGAGCCCGAGCATGATGCGAGCGAAAAACCTCACCCAGCCGGCAGATGTCATCGATGGCATCTTACACCGGTGGACCGCCGGCCGGACCCAGCCGACTGAAGAGCTGTTTTCTTTTTTGCGCCCCGCCCGACTTTGGTGGTATACAAGCTGGTATCGGATATCTGCAGGCAACCGAGGTGGACATGATGCGATACGCGCTCATCGCGACGTCGGAGCCCAGGACGGCGCGCATGATGAGCGAGCTGAGCCGACAGGAAGGGTTGGAGCCCGTCGTCGTGCGCGGGGGCGCCGAGGCGCGCGTCATCCTGGAGCGAAATGGTCCGCCGGCGCTGCTCATCACCGAGCTGTCGCTGACACGAGCGGACGGTTTCGAGCTCGTGGGAGATCTGCGGCGCCTCGCGACGCCTGAACGGAGTCCCGCACTGGTGGTGTCCGCCTTCCCCGCGTTTCGCGCCACCGCGACGAGTCTCATGGAAACCCTTGGCATTTCGGGGGTGGTCTCTCCGGCCCAGCCCGAGCCGGTACTGCGCGAAGCGATTCGGGCCGCGCTGACGGGTCATACCACGACGGCATCCCTGCCGCCGGCCTCGCCCGGGGAGGCAGCCCACGGCGAGCGGTCACGACTCGCGCTCATCGCCGGAATGGGTCTGGTCGACGACGAGCCGCCGGACGAGGTGCTGCAGAAGCTGGTCGAGGACACGGCCCGGGCGTTCGACGTTCCGATCGCGCTGGTATCCTTCATCCTCGAGGACAGGCAGTGGTTCAAGGCTCATTTCGGGTTGAGCCCCGAGATTGCGGCCGCTCGAAGCACGGCCCGGGAGATCAGCTTCTGCCGGCACGTGGTGGAAGGCGATCTGTGCCAGCCGCTGGTGGTTCCCGACGCGGCGTCGCATCCTTATTTTGCCGCCAACCCGCTGGTGATGTCCGGGGTGGTGCGCAGCTATGCCGGCGCGCCGCTGGTGACCCCTTCGGGTCAGATCCTCGGCACACTCTGCATCATCGACACGAAGCCGCTCAACATCGGCCCGGACGAAGTCGATGCACTGGTTTCGCTCGCGCGCCGCGTGGCCGGCGAGCTCGAGCTGAAGTCATGGTCGCATCGCGCCTCGGCGGCAGGGGAGTCGGGCGCGACGCTGGCGCTGCTCGAAGCGGTCTGTTCGAGCGTGGAGAGCGGAATCCTGGTGCTCGATGCCGGGCGCAAGGTGCTGCTGGCGAACAAGGCCCTCGAAGAGATATTCGGCATTCCAACCAGCCAGATCCTCGAGATGACCAGGGAAGAGTTCATTCTCAGGAACTCGAGCCGCTGCGACGATCGAATCGAATACCTGCGCATGATGCGCGTGCTGCCGGACGGCCCGTTCTCGGCGCGCGAAGTGTTCGAGATGGTGAAGCCGGTGCGCCGGCGCGTACGCTGGATCGCCAAGCCGATCCGGCTTCCCGGCGGGGTCGGCCAGCTCGAGATCTTCGACGATGTGACCGCGGAGCTGGACCCGGCGGACTCGCGGGTGGGTCTTGGGCATGGCACGACGCCGGTGACCTGAAGCAGGCCAGCGGTTTCAGCGCTTTGCTTTTTTCACGATCTGGCCGCATTGGGCGCGTGTGAGCTTTCCGGAGGACACCAGCCCCGCGCATTCCCGCTCCACGCATCGGACGTAGGCGCCGCGATTCTTCCACCGGGCGCCCGGATCGCAGGCGGATGTGCCATCGCAGTTCTCGTCGATGCTGTTGCCGGGGAGGTCCGTGGCCACGGGACTGATGCCCGAATTGGCGTCGTCGCAGTCGCCGTCGCACACCGTGTACCCGTCGCCGTCCGCGTCCGTCGACGAGACGGGTGAGTATCTCCCGCCGGTGTTCAGCGCCGCGCGGTCCCTCCCCCCCCAGATGAGCATCTCCCTGCCTGTCCAGACGGCCGAGTGGGCGCTGCGTGGCTCGGGGGCGTTGCGGGTGGAGGTGGCGCTCCATTTGTCGCCTGCCGGGTCATACGCCCCGCCCGTGTCGAGACAGTGCGAACGGTCGGATACCGAGCCGCCCCAGACCACCATCGACTGTCCCGTCCAGACGCTGGTGAATTCCCATCGAGGTTCGGGAGCGCCGTTGGTCGAGGTCGGGCGCCATCGGTCGGCCACCGGATCGTAGCGACCCCCGGTGACGAGGGGGGCCGTGCCGGCCGTCGTATTGAGGTCCTCGTGCGCGCCCCCCCAGACGATCATTTCCCTGCCGGTCCAGACCGAGGCGTGGAGCCATCGCGGCTCCGGCGCTCCGCTGGTCGCAAGGTCCGTCCAGCCACCCGTGGCCGGATCGAGCTTCCCGCCGGTGTCGTGATAGATGAACAGGCTGTCGCGTCCGCCCCAGACGATCATCTGGCTTCCGGTCCAGACCGCCGTATGCCCCAGACGTCCGGCCGGCGCGTGGATTGTGGGCGTGGAAATCCAGGTGTCGCCGATCGGATCGTAGCGTCCACCGGTGACGAGACCCTCGAACGCTTCGTCATCAGAGTTGAAGATGCCACCGGCCCAGACGATCATTTCGGAGCCGGTCCAGACTGCCGAGTGGAAGAAGCGTGGGGCGGGAGCGCCGAACGTGGATGTCGGAGTCCATGTATCCGTAACGGGATCGTATCGACCTCCCGTGTCGAGGTATCCCGCGATGCCCAGCCCGCCCCAGACGGTCAGGACGTTGCCGGTCCAGATCATCGTGTGGCCGTACCGCTGGCCCGGCGAGCCGATCAGCGAGGCCGGCGTCCAGGCGTCGGCCAGAGGAGCGTACCGGCCGCCCGCGCCGTCATCCCAGACGATCATCTCCTGGCCGCTCCAGACCGCCTCTCCGTACTGCGGCGCGTCCTGGGTGGAAATCGGCGCCCATGAGTCGCTGGTGGCGCAGGAACCCGGGGAGACCGAGCCGAGCGCATCGGAGTGGGACGCGGTGTTCAGGCTGAGCAGGCTGGTGCTCGTTCGCGGCCGGGCAACCGACACGAACCGGTCGGCGTCGATCCCCTCCCGCAGTGTCGCCCACCATTCGTCCCAGGTCGTCTTGGCCACGGTCCAGGTGGCGATGCGCACCATGCCCGGCTCTTCGGCAAGCACCGCGCGGATGACGAACGCGCCCGGCTCCTCGACGATGGGGCCGATGGCGCCCACCTGCTCGGGAGCAAGAGACCTCCATCGCGCGAATCGTTCGGCGTCCAGGGGAATCAGGTCCGGGGCGCCGCCGAATTCCATTCCGGTGGCCGCCGGTCCGCCGGCGACCTTGAGAGCCATGACGGTTCGATCCGGATATCGCGTGCGGATGCCGAGGTCCCCGGTGGTCAGCCGATCGCGCAGCGCCTCGGCGCGGGCGCGGGCCTCGGCATGAATGGTGGGATCCGCTGCGAACGCCTCACGCGCCAGCCGATCGACCAGCTCGGCACGAACGAATGTTTCCTGGATCAGGAATGAGTCATCCCCCAGCGCCTCGAAGACTTCGCGGAGTCTTTCGGGCAGCTGAGTGCCGGTGGTAATCCGCGACGTCTCCGCGTCCAGCATGTCTGGGGTGATCTTCGTGTGCCAGCGTTCCTCCAGGACCAGGGTCTCCCTGATGTACGTGGCGACCTTCCGCATGATCGTTTCCTGCGGCACGGCCTCTTCGAACGGCAGTGTGGCGCCAATCTGGTGAGAGTAGTAGACCCGCTCGATAGCGGTCTGGGCGTCGAGACGCTGCTCGTAGGTGAGAACACGCCCTGGTCCGCTGAGTCCCCACAAAAGAAGGCCGAACGGCAACGCGGAGGCAAGGCGAACAATCGATGCGCCCATGAGGATCCCCGAACTGGAAGAAGTGAGTCAGGCAGGGCAGCGTCGTGGCGGGACACAGTGTAGCAC
>DASROJ010000130.1:0-2098 GCA_035646975.1 Patescibacteria group bacterium | reverse complement strand
GGTCTGTTCCAGGAGGCCGAAGGCGGCACCTTGCTGCTCGACGAGATTGGCGACATGCCCATCGGCCTGCAGGCCAAGATGCTGCGTGTGCTGCAAAACAGGGAAGTGCACCCTCTCGGTGCGCCCCAGCGCCTTGCCATGCTTCTCGAGGAAGTGCGCCGCCAGCGGCAGGATGTCCTCGGGCCGCTCACGCAGCGCCACGAACGTGTCGGATCGCCACGTGCGGCGAGGCGGGGGTGCCGGCCAACCCTGGTGAAAACCGGCGTCCCTGCACGCTCCGGGTTGCGGACCGCCCTGGCACGCGATTCGCAATCCCAGCGATCGAACGCGTCACCGCCGAGGCAGCCTGGACGCTGAGGATGAACCCTGACGATGAGTCAATCCAGGATGGCCATGCCGCAAACCGTTCGACAGGAGGACTCGAAATGACGAGATTTCACATGCAGGATCTCCGCGCGATCGAAGATGTCTCGACCTCTCCCGCCGTACTGCGCTCAAGGATCGGTGAGATGATCCTCAGCAGCGCGGCCGCCCGGGCGAAAGTGGAGACACTCAACCCGGAAACGGGCGAGTATCGCGTCGTTCTCCAGGGAACTCTGGATCGTGAGGCGACACGGCGGGAGGAGCGCTGAACTCCCGGCCGTGCCCCCCCTGAACCCCTCCATCCAGAGCGCTGCGACGTGCCGGCTGGGGTCCTCGTTCTCCCCCGTGCGAGAGCCCCAGCCGGGACTTTCTCGAGCCGCCTGCCTGTCATCGCACCGGCACCTGATGTCGTCGGCGTCCCGAATCACCACGGATGTGGCGAAACGCCCCGTGGCGTCGGAGCCCCTCGGGAGCGTGGTCGTGGAGAAAAGGCAGTGGTCCCGGTGGCACGCGCTTCGCATGAGACAGCTTGACGAGCGAGCGCGATTCATCACGGAGGACTCAGCCATGTTGATGGCGCAAGCAACGAGCACGAAGGAAACAAGCATGCATGGAATTGCCACCGCGAGCCGATCCGGTGCGCGGGTGCTGGTGGTGGAAGACGACGAGGAGATGCGCTCGCTCGTCGCCGAGCTGCTGACCGAGGAAGGGTATCGGGTGACCGCCGAGGCCGATACGCTGTCGGGTCTCATCCGCCTGCTGTCGCAGGGCGCCGATGTCCTGGTGGTGGACTGGAAGATGCCGGACCTCGACGGTCTCGAGCTGCTCGGGACCGTGCGCCGCTGTTTTCCGGAAATCCCCGTGATATTCGTCTCGGCCTTCGCCACACCGGAGCTGTACTACCGGGCGATGAATGAGGGAGCGTTCAGTTTCCTCGCCAAGCCGTTTCGCCGGGATGAGCTGCTGGGCGAGATTGAAGGGGCGCTGCAATTCGTGGCGCTTCGGAATGAAGGAAAGGCAATCCAGGATCGAAGGCGATCCTGATCCCGGTCTTCACCGCGAAGCGTCCTTCGGCGTGGACCCATACCGTGACCCTCCTCCGCCGGGGGACGCTTCGCTTTTCCTGCCGCCAACGCAACCATTCGGCCTCTGGTTGTGTCAGATAATGCGCAGATGTCCCGGTATCCGCGCTCCCGGCCCCGCGCGCGTCATCCTGGAGGGGTCGGCCCATGAACTTCCCGGTCTCGAGAATCGCCTTCATGACGACCGCCATATCGGCGGTGGTCGTTTTTTCTCTTTCAACCGCATGTCACGGGAAGCTGGAGCCGCTTCACGATCTGGTCGGCCCGGCCGAGTTGATCGTGCTTGCCGACGTCGTTCACGTAGTGGAGGCGCCCGCTGTCTGGCCGCAGGGGCGTCCGCGGATGCCGCCCGGAACCGATCTGGTCGCGCAGCTCGCCGTCCGCGAGACCTACAAGGGCCGGCCGCTCGCGAGGGTCGAGGTCGCCTTCAACGATCATCAGAAGTGGCCGGAGCCGCCGCGGTACGTGGCGGGCGACACGGTCATCGCGTTTCTCAGGCGTGATGGGGAGGTGTGGACCACCGTCGGCATGGCTGACGGCGCAATCACCGTGACCGCTCAGCAGGTTGAGCATGTCCGGGAAGCCGTGGTCCAGGCGCTCGAAATGCAGCAGCAGGAGCCCTCCCCGGGGAATCGCCGGCTCCTCAGCCAGGC
>DASROJ010000129.1:0-3763 GCA_035646975.1 Patescibacteria group bacterium | reverse complement strand
CCTTGACCAGTGCCTCGAACTGCTCCTGTGAGGAGGGGATATCGGCGGCGGAGACCTTCGCGACGCATAGAGCTGCCGTGCCCACCAAGCCAAGAAAGCCCGCCAGAACGACGCGGCGAATCACAGGAACGGCCTGCCGTCCACGTCGCCCGGAATCTCGATGCCCATCTCCTTGAGGATGGTGGGCATGACGTCGACGATGTTGACGTCGTCGCGTGTCAGCCGGCGGTTGACGAACAGGATGCCCTTGACCAGCTCGGGATCCAGCGAACAATGATCGCCGCTCCAGGCCTTCAGGTTGTCCTCGTAGAGGTTCCTCGGCACCTGTCCGAGCGCCGTCTGCCAGCCGATCCGGTAGCCCAGGTTGTTGCCCACGCGCAGGTCCGGGATCAGGGTCGGGTCGAAGCCGGTGTAGATCTCCTCGCGCTTGAACACCTTCGTCACAGGTTTTTCACCCGTGCCGGGGTCCACCGAGGCCTCGAGTCCCGCGATGATCTCGTCACGCACCTGTTCGTACTCGGCACCCGGCTGCACGCACCCCTTGTTCTCGCGGCCGGCAAGATTGATGTAGATACCGCCCAGACCCATCGCGTAGGCCCGGGTGCGCGACCAATCCACCTTCTCGAACATCTGACGCGTCTCGAACAGATCCTCGAGCGTCTTGGTCTCGCCTGCGTCGCCCACCAGCGTCATGTAGCCGTGAGCCACCAGCCAGGAGTTGTAGTTCATCCCGCGCCGGAAGGATCCGAATCCATGATCCGAAAGCACCATGAACAGCGCGTCGGGACCCGCCAGCTTGCGCGCCTTGCCGACGATCTCATCCATCCGCTGGTAGGCCTTCAGCATCTCCTCCTGCATCCGGGAGACGTGCACCGGGTCGTGGCCCGGGTCGTGGTAGGGATGGCTCTCGTCCAGGTACCGCCAGAACATGTGCCCGATGCGATCGGTGAAGTCGAAGACCTGCACATAGAGCCGGTCGCGGCTCTCGCCCAGCTGCGTCTCCATCATCTTTTCGAAGTCGTCGATGTTGTGGTTCATGTCCTCGAGGAAGAACTCGTCGGGGACCAGGCCCGCCGGCAGCGACCAGGTGTCGTCGATCCATCCGAGCGTCTTGAAGTAGCCGAGCCGATCCTTGAGCTGCCCGGCGAAGGCGACCGGAAAGGAAAACGGCACCGGCTGGCTGGCGGGATGGAAGTTCAGCGGCGACAGGTACACCTTCAGATCGGGCCGCGTGGAAAGAACCTTCCACCGCGCGATGCCGCGCAATGGTTTCGCGCGATCCACCAGCCAGTTGATGGGAAAATCGATCACGCTCCAGTCCGACCACTCGCCGACCCGGACGACCTGCTTGATCCCCTGAAGCTCGATGGTCACCGACGAGGCGTCATCGGCCACGGTGAAGGTGACCGGCACGTCGAGCCTCCGGGAGACCTTTTCCTCTTCGAGGCGCCGCTCCATCTCCTTGCGCGCCCGGCTGCGCTCCGCGCTGCCCTGCACCGCGTCCATCGCCTTGTCGATCCGGTACTGGTAGAACGGATAGTTGAACGGGCCATAGATGGAGGTCTTGATGGCGCCACTGTTTCCTGACACCGGGATGACCTCCACGGCGAACTCGTTGTCGCTGACCTTGAAGCCCGGCTCGGAGGTGTAATAGGAAGGGGTCCCGACGCGGCCGCGCATGTCGGGAACGCCCAGACCGCTCAGCACGCGGCCGTTGTTCACCTCCGTGGCCGGAAAATTCTGCGGCACGCGGATGACCTGGGTGGCGTCGCCGTGGGCCGCCGCAAGGTCCCAGATGGTCCTGCCCTGCCGGTTGTTGACCGCCCAGGGGACCGACTCGGGCAGGTCGTTGGCTCCGACGAACCAGGCACCCGCTCCCAGCAGCGCCGCCATGACGACGCCCACCAGCAGGCTGACGGCCTTGCCGGCGCGGAACAGACGCATCAGACCCGCGCCCAGGATCAGTCCCGCACCGGCGGCCACCGCCGCAAGCCCCGGAGCGTTGCGCGGGCCCCAGAGAAACGGACGCTTCGTCTCGGTGGTGAAGGCCACCGTGGGCAGGTAGCCGCCGGGGGCCGACCGCTTCAGGAAATCGAAGATGCCGGTCTTGCCCGGGTTCTTCCCCGTGGCGAAGGCCGACCATGAAACCGGTGTCTGCGGTGGGTTTGTCGGACGCAGTCGGGCGTACGTCCCTTCGTGCTGAAGGCTTTGAAGGTTCGGCAGCTTCCCCTGCTGCATGTACTGCTCCACCAGCCGCGCGTCCGCCCCGTCGAACCCGATGATCACGACCTTCGGGGTCTGGGCCGCGCGCGGGCCGGCCATCTCCGCTCCCAGGACAATACACATGATGGCGGCACAGGCGGTGGCCGCGGCGCCGAACCGTTTCGAAACAACCTGGTCGAATCGCATCAATCCTCCAAGAAGTCCGCGGCATTATAGGGCACCGATTCCACGGGGTGCGGGGGTTTTTCGGCGCGCCGCCGGTCTCAGGGCTGAGCGTTGCCGGCGGCCTCCGGCGTGAACGAGAGTGGATGCAGGCTGATCACCGAAGCGATCTCCTCCGCGCTGATTTTCCCTTGCCGCAGGATGACGGGCCTCCCGCGGGTCAGATCGAGCAAGGTGCTCGGTGGGCCGCCCGGTGTGACCCCCGCGTCGATGATCAGGTCGAGCTGTGCCGCCACGGCGGCCTCGATCTGGTCCGCGCTGGTGGCCGGCGCGCCCCCGGAACGGTTGGCGCTCGTGGAGGTGATCGCGATGCCCGTGGTGCGGGCGAGCTGCCATGCCACCCGATCGCTGGACAGACGCACCGCCACGGAGTCGCCACCGGCCAGAGCCGCACAGACAGGACGCCGCCGCGCCGGCAGCACCAGCGTGAGCGGGCCGGGCCAGAACGCCGCGGTCAGCTTCTCGTACCAGCGTTTGATCGGTCCCGGCATCAGGGCGAGATCGAACGCCTGGCCCGGCTGGCTGATCAGCAGGATGAGGGCGCGGGCCGCCTGTCTCCCCTTGATCCGGTACAGCCGCTCCACCGCGCTGGCGTTGAACGGGTCCACACCCAGACCGTAAAAAGTCTCGGTGGGATACGCGACCGCCCCGCCATGCCGTATGATGCTGGCCGCCTCGAGCAGGATCTCGAACTCGGGGTGGAGCGGGTCGAAGGCCACGCGCAGCGCCTTCGCCGTGAGGATGTCGCGCTCAGCGGTCAATTCCATGCTCGAGGTCTCCCGTGATGTCTGACAACAAGACAACCGACGCCCAGTTGGGCCGATCCCACCCGCTCGTCAAGCGGATCCGATTGCTGTCACGCTCGCCCGCGCAGCGCTCGAGCGCCGGACTCATGGTGGCCGAAGGCCTGCATCTTGCCGAAGAAGCCCTGGGTCAGCAGGCGCGCATCCACGAGGCCATCGTCTCGCCACGTCTGCAACGCGATGCGCGCGGCGCCGACCTGCTGGCCCGCTTGCGGGCCGCCGGGGTGTCAATCAGGCAGGCCACCGATCTGCTGCTCGCTTCGCTCCACGAGGCTGAAAGCCATCAGGGGATTCTCCTGATCGTGGAGCGACCCGGGACTTCCATCCCACATCTTATCTCCTCGGCGGATAGCGGCGCGCTGGTGCTCGTGGCCTGCGGCGTTCAGGACCCCGGAAACCTCGGAGCGCTCGTCCGGCTGGCGGATGCCGCCGGCGCCACGGCCATGTTTTGCGCAGGCGGCGCCGACCCGTTCGGACCCAAGGCGGCCCGGGCGAGCGCCGGGTCGATCTTTCGG
>DASROJ010000128.1:0-11468 GCA_035646975.1 Patescibacteria group bacterium | reverse complement strand
GAGGTGAAGATATTCGGCGACAACCGCGAAACACTCGACGGGCTCGCAGGGCAACTCGAGCCGCTGGTGGCCGCGGTGCCGGGCGTGGTCGACCTGGTGGGTGTCCAGCGCGGCAACCCGGAGGTCACCTGGGAAATCGATCCGATCGCCGCGGGCCGGATGGGTTTGACCGTCGAGCAGATCTCGAGCCAGGCATCCAGCGCATGGCTCGGCGAGGTGGCGACCCATCTGCGGCTGCTGGACAGGGCGGTCCCGGTGCGGGTGCGCTACGACGACGCGTCTCGTTTCGATCCGGAGCGGCTTGCGCAGATGCTGGTGCGCGGCGCGGACGGCAAGACGGTGCCGCTCGCCGCGCTGGGCCGGGCGATCCAGAGCAGCGGCCAGAGCATCCTCACGCGCGAGAACCTGCGGCAGATGGCGTTGCTGACCGCGCGGCTGGAGGGACGAGATCTGGGCAGCGCGGTGGCGGACATCAAGACCCGCCTGGCAGGCTTCAAGCTGCCCGTGGGCTACACCATCGAGGTGGGCGGGCAATACGAATCGCAGCGATCGGCGTTTCGCGAGCTGCTGATGGTTCTCTGCATCGCCGCGGCGCTCGTCTTCACGATCCTGGTATTCCAGTTCCGGGCCATCGTGCCGGCGGCGGTGATACTGATGGCCGCGCCGCTGTCGTTCGCCGGAGCCTTTCTGCTGCTGTGGGTGACCGGCACGGAGCTGAACGTTTCTTCGGCGATGGGGCTGATACTGCTGGTCGGCCTCGTGGTGAAGAACGGCATCGTCATGATGGATTACGCCCACCGGTTGCACGAGAAGGGAGCCGGGCTGGCCGACGCGGTCAACGAAGCGGCACAGGTCCGGCTCAGACCCATCCTGATGACGACACTCTGCACGCTCTTCGGTTTGCTTCCTCTTGCGCTCGGCCTGGGCGCCGGCGCCGAGATCCAGAAGCCGCTGGCCCTGGCGGTGATTGGCGGGCTCGGCTTTTCCACGTTGATCACGCTTTATGCCGTGCCCGCCGTTTATGCCGCTCTGCGCCGGGGAAAGACCTAGTCCCCTTCGCCGCCACCGTCGCCGCCGTCCCCACCATCTCCGTCGTCGCCGGTCTCGCCCTCGTCGTCGCCTTCCGATCCTGTCAACGGGAAGACCGACGAGAACAGGTCCGTGCCGCCCTGGGCAATCGTGATGGTTTTTCCACGGGGATCGAACGTCAGGAGATTATCGAGACCACCCTCGTTTTCCCCGTCGTCATCGACACCGGAGGAAGGCATCGAGTCGAACTCGATCTTTCCGTCGCCGTCCACGCCTGTGGTGAACTCGCCCTGCTTGACGCCATCGACCAGCAGGTCGAACGTGCCCGCCGGAGTGCCATGCGTGTGGACTTCGAACTGCATGCGTCCCAGCACCGACTCGAACTCGGCCTCTGCCTCGCCCGACACCACGCCAAGATTTGCCAGATCCGCCTCGATTTCAATCTTCTGTTCACTTTCCTCGGGTGTTTCCGGGACCTCCGCTTCCAACAGCACCGTGCCGCCCGCCAGGACGGTCAGCTGGCCTCCCCGCGGGTCGTACGGTATCGGCACGCCGGCGGACCGCTTTGTCGCCGGCAGCGATCGGTGTTGCAATGTCCCTTTGCCCTTCGCGTTGACCTTCAATGTGTCGACAATGGCCCCATTCAAGCCAACGTCATATGTGCCAGGCGCCATTCGCGCCACCGTGATCTTGACGTTGCTCTGGGCCGGATTGGCTACGAAGAGCAGCTTTCCAACCGCCTTTGCCTGAACCCCGGTGTTGAGGAAAAAGACTTTGACCTGATTGGAATTGCCGGCCAGCACGGGCGTCGCGAAAGCCACGACCGCGATCCCCAGCAGGGCCGACAATGCCGTGACCATGGCAACCCCGGTCAGTGGTCCTGTCGCGCGATGAAAAGATAGACGCATAGGGCAGTAACCTCCGCTCAGAGGTGTGAGTTTCCTGCGGGGCGTGAATGGATTCACTATACCATCCAATGACCGCGGCGCAACCCGGCCGGAGATGGACAGCCCTTCCATGAACAAGTATGCTGCCTGAGAGACCGATAGGAAGGTGGGGACATGCGACCCAGGAATCCCGAAGCCGTGCAAGGGAAGTCTGCAAGTGGTTCGCAGTGGAAACGCGCGGCAGTGGCCTCCACCCCGCCCCGCGGCGTGATCCTGATCGAGCCGGACATCAATCCGATCACACGTCGGTTCAGCCTCCCCAACATCGCAAATTATCCCCCGCTGCCCCAGGTCCGTCTCGCGGGCCAGCTCCAGCACGAGAATGTGGAGATCGCCGATCTGCGTATCGCCGGAGAGAAGCGTCGGCTGCTGGATCGAATCCGTCGCAATCCCCCCGCGCTGGCCGGCATTTCCCTCACATTCACATCGAACGGTGACGAGGCGATCGATGTCGCCGAAGCGATCCGGCTCGTCTCACCCGCCACCACGATTGTCTTTGGCGGCACGGCTCCATCAGAGGACCCCCAGTCGTTCTGGGATTCCGCGGTGGATTTGATCTGCTTCCGGAACGGCGATGCCGCGTTTGCGGCCCTGGCCGCCGAGGTGCGCGAGACGGGGCGCACACCCGGGCGCTTTCCCGGCTTCTTCCATCGCGAGGACAACCGTTGGGTGCTCGACGCGGCGCCGCCCGCGGTCGCGCTGACGGACCTGCGACCCAACGCCTGGGATCTGCTTCCTCGCAGGTACTGGCGGGAGTATTTCCAGGGGTTCCGTCCCACCGGGATGGGACAGACCAGCGAAGGCTGCCCTTACGATTGCAATTTCTGCAGCGTCTGGAAGACCCACGGCCGCAAGGTGACCGTGGCCTCTCTGAGTAACGTGCAGCACGACCTCGCGTCGCTGCCCTCGTTCACCCGCGCGTTCTTCTTCGCCGACGACATCTGGATGCAGGCCAGCGAAAAGCAGATCCAGGGACTCTACGATCCGTTGCTCGAGTGGATGGTCTCCCATTTCCTGAAGCAGCGCGACGACTTCTGGCTGACGGTGGAGACCCGCACCGACCTGTATCTCCGTGAGGAGGAACGATTCAGGGAGTGGATCAGGCGCGGCAGCCTCAAGCGAATCCTGTTCGGCGTGGAGGCGGTGACCGACCAGCAGCTCGAGAACTTCAGCAAGCGCAATACCATGGACAAGAACAGCGAGGCGATCCGGAGGGCGGCCGAGACGGGGGTGCTGGTCACCGCGCAATTCGTGATCCCGTGCGACGCGGATCTGGAGTACTTCGATGAAATCGTCCGTTTCCTCAACGCGCACCGCCGTTGGATCCGGACGTCCAACTTCACCGTGGCCACGCCGCTGCCGGGCACCGACCTGTACAGGGACTCGCTCGAGCTCTCACCCGAGCTGGCCGACAGGAACGCGGTCTCCCATCCCGCGTTTTCCCTCTTCACCGCGCTGACCGAGACACGGCTCGAAGTCCATGAGTTCTACGAGCAGGTCGCACGCGTGTTCGGCGCCGCCAACCAGGTCAAGTTCAGCCTCGAGGCGGTGCGGCAGATCTACCGGATGGCGATCTACTCCCCCTGGCTGGTTCCCCGGCTCGCCATGGCGCCCTGGGCCTTGCGCGCGCTGACGAATCCCCGCACCTTCATGGAGGTCCATCGCGAGGTGCAGGGAAACCGGCTGATAGCCGACCGGCGGATGGCTCCGGTTCCGGTTGTTTCCTGAGATCAGCTGCCGAGCTTTTCCAGGAGGCTCACCAGGTCGTTGGCGTGCTCCTCTTCCATCGCGAGGATCCCTTCCAGCATCCTGCGCGTCGTGGAATCGTCGTTGCCGAGAAACCCGATCATCTCCCGGTAGCTGTCGATGGCCACCCTTTCGGCCACCAGGTCTTCCTTGATCATCTCGAGCAGCGAGCCACCTTCGACGTACTCCGAGTGGCTGCGGGTCAGCAGCCCATCCGGTGAGAGGTTGGGCTCTCCTCCCAGCTGGACGATCCGCTGGGAGATCTGATCGGCGTGGGCCTGCTCTTCGATGGCATGCTGCAGGAATTCCTGCGCGACGCTCTCCGCGTTGATCCCGCTCGCCATGAAGTGGTGGCGCCTGTACCTCAGCACGCAGACGATTTCCGTGGCCAGCGCTTCGTTGAGCAACCGGATGACGGTCGCCCGGTCGGCCCGGTACCCCTCGGTCACGGCTCCCTGTTCGATGTGCTTGCGCGCCCGCGCCCGGAGCGTCTTGACGTCGGTGAGAAACGGCTTCTCGTTCATGTATGCCTCCGATTGGCTGGATGGTTCTGCGTCTTCATGATAGCGCATGTCTTCCGCGGGACTGCGGGAGTTTATCAGCACCCGGCTACAGCCGGACCCCTTCGATCTCGAGCAACAGGTTTGCCCGGCAGATGTCGGCCAGAAGGTAGATCGAGGGTGTGGAGGGATCCAGGCGTGCGGCCAGAGCGTCGCGGATCGCCGGATAGTGCCCGGGATGACGGATGTAGATCTTGAGCAGGTCGAGCCGGACGCGGCCACCGCGGTCGCACGGCGCCGTGGAGGATCGCTGGAGCATCACGTCGATGTTTGCCAGCGCCTCGTCGAGCTGGCCCAGGGGATCGCCGACATGCGTCGTCCTGTGTCCGACCACGCTGGCCGTCCCGGAAAGAAAGAAGGCCCGGCCCCAGGCCTCCGGCGTCACCGTTCCCCGGGCGAACGTCGGGCTGTGAGGTCCGTAGGCGGCCGGGTAATGGTAGGCGCTCATCTGCCTCGGGTTCTCGAGATGCGTTCCCATCTCGCGGGCCGCGGCAAAGCAGACGATCAGATGATCGCCCGCGGCGCCGACCGCCGAGGATGCGGAGTAGTGTCGCTCGGCCTGGGCGCCGAACCGTTCCTCGAAACCGCGGGCGCGCCCGATATTGAATCGTTTGTACCGCTCCACGCCCTGCTGGTCTTCATTGATCCCGGGCACGTAGTTCCAGATGCGCTGCAGGCAGGGGTAGCCGCGCTCGTCGAGCAGGCTCAGCAGGTCGCGGCAGGCTGTCAGCGCGTCCTGCTCCATGTCGTCGCCGATCCGGTGCGAGCGGCATCCGAACAGCGCCTGGCCGTCCTCAGCCCACGCGAGGTCGCCGCGACGGAACCGGGTGACAGGGTCGCTGGCGATCCAGCTCTCGAGCCGCGGCTCGCCGCACAGCACGGGGGTCGGAACGTCGACGAACGGATGATCCATGTCCTGGACTCCCGCCGCGGGCCCGCCGTACCGCACCGACATCAGCAGGCGGTCACGCATCCCGGCCTGCATGTCCCGCACGCGATCGACAGGGCCCACCTGCAGCCTCATCCCGATCCGGCGCTCGCGCATGGGGATTTCTTCCTGGCTCAACGGATTGCACTCCCGGTGGGCGGGCCCGGCGGGCCTCAGGCGACGGCGGTGTACTCGCTGAAGACTCCCAGCTCGACGTGCCGCGAGACGTTGGAGAAACCGGCCTCCTCGAGAGCACCGAGGATCACCGGCGGAGCGACGCATTTCTCGATCGTCTCCCAGTAGTACTGCATCAATTCCTGCGCGGGACGGCCACCGCCGCCAAGGCGGGCCACCGTGGGAGCCACGCGGCCGAGGCAGAATTCCAGGATGCGGAAAGAGATCCGGGAGCGCGGCGGCGTGATCTCGAGGATGAGGACCTTGCCTCCCGGCTTCAGCACGCGCCGGTATTCGCTGAAGGTCGCGCGAAGGTCGGCCACGTGGCGCAGCGCGTAACCCATGCTGAGAAAATCGAATCGTCCGCTTTCCAGGGGAAGCGCCTCGGCGACCGCGCGCACCAGACCGCGAACTCCCCGCTTGCGCGCCTGGAGGAGCATCCCGCCGCTGGGATCGAGACCGGCGACGGTCCCGCGCGCTCCCACGATCTTCTGAGCGTACCCGGCAATGACGCCCGTTCCGCAGGCGACGTCGAGAAGACTCATCCCCTCGGTCAGACCGGCGCGCAGCAACGCCTGCTTCCGGTAGCGGTGCCCCGAGCCGAAGCTCATCGCCTGCGTGATGAAGTTGTAATGCGACGCCGATTCGTCGAACCAGCCATCGACCCGCCGCCGCCGCTCCTGCTCGGTCGAGTAGTAATGGCTCAACGGCGGATGAGGCCGCAACGGGTCTGAGTGAGGCAGGATCGAGCCCTCCGTGGACGTTCCATTGCAGACTAACACACCGCCGCGGGCAAGGAAACGCAGATGCCAGGAGAAGGGACGCGCATCAACCGTCGACCGTTCTCAAGAAGTCTGCGAAGGGGCCGGGCGCCCGGACAGCGCGATTCGATAGCGGGCTGAACAGACGATTTCCAATCACCTCCCCCAGCTTGCGGTAGCTCTCCCACTGGGCTTCGTCGAAGAACTGATCCACCGTGGGCTCCTGCGGAAAGGCGGGATGCGAGCTGGCATATTCGCTCAAGTCGTGGGGCTCGTCGCCCATGAGCGTCGGCTTCACGAAGAGGATGGTGGTCCCCGGCGTCGAGTCGCCGTCGTAGTGCACCCAGGCGATGGTGGCGTGCGCCCGGGCGCGCCGGGGACAGAGGTCCTCCAGGGTGCCCACGTATTTCCGGGCCTCCGGATGCAACTGGGCCAGATCCTCCTTCGTCGAGAATCGGATCTCGGCCCCTAGATCGATCCTCGCCTTCCTGACCAGTCCGCCCAGATCCTCGAACGAGTAACCGGCGTCTGCGCCATTGTCGCAGGCAAGGATGAAACGGACCCGACGGCGGAGCAGCTCGTAACAGCCGGTATTCTCGAAATGCCCACCATCCGAGAGGTACCAGCGCTGCCGGGCCGGTCCGTGAAACCGCGCGAGAAACTCGTCCATCAGATCGGTCTGCACGGGAAACAACCTGCTGACCTTCTCTCCGATGCGCCGCGGGATGGAGGGCGTCACGCGGCCGGTCCGGGCTTCGGGCAGCAGGTCGCTGTCCCACCAGTATCCGAGACGGATGTTGGCGAACCCCAGCAGCATGCTCAGCCCCATGCTGGTCCGCGCCCCGAGACCCGTGGTGAAGGCGGCGCCGGAGATCGACAGCCATGAGCCCAGACCGAGCGATTCGACCGCACGATTGCTGTCGCCGGCAACGTCCGGCGCGCCGGATGCGGAGCCCGCCGAGAAAATGTGAAACGCGCCGGGACGCTTGTTGGACCAGATCGGCTCGATCCCCCGGTACCCCGGGCGCGGCGTCGAGGCGGAGCCGGCATCTTTTTTCCACGTCGCGTGATGCGACACACCGGCGCTGATCCCGGACGGCCCCACGGCCAGGACAAGTCCTTTGCGGTCGCGCTGCTCGATCTGCGATTTTCCATCCATCGTTTCGTTGAGCGTCACGTTGACGAGATGAAGCGGGCCACCGGCATCCTGGGGCCGGTACTCCTCCATCGCGATGTCATCACCCGGGATCACTTCGGTCAGCTTCTGTCCGTCACCGCTCCAGCGATTGCGATTCGAGGCGCCGAGGTAGGCGCGGGTGAGCCGCGCGCCATAAAGCGCCTGGTGCGACGACAGGTTCAGGAACGCGAACGTCCGGCCGATGGCCAGGCAGACAACCAGCAGCGCCACCCAGAAGGCGAGAACCGACGCGAGGGACATCCCGTTCAGCCCGGCACCCTCGTCGGGGTTCTGCCATCTCCAGGCGATGCCGTGAGCCACGATGGACAATCCGATGACCACCGCGCCGAGGAGGACCAGTGAAACGATCGCGGCCGCAAAGCCGAGTGAGAGGATCGGCAGCTTTTTCTTCGGAAGACTCCCAAGCGCCCGCGCGGCCCGTTGCGCGAAGGTGAGCAACGCGATGATCCCCGTGAGCGACGAGAACACCCTGATCATCGAAAGCCTGAACTCGTGGTGGCTCAGGTACGCATAGAAGGTCTGACCGAGCGCGTCGGCCACCGCGAAAAACGCCAGTATGATCGTAGCAAAGAAGGCCGAGGCGAGCCCGCTCGACAGCGTGCTGCGCTGCCAGCGGACCTCGGCAATCGGTCCCGGATCATCGCGGGGCCGGACGACCAGCCAGACGCCCAGAGTGAGCAACGAGAGAACGGTGAGATAGATGGCAATCCACAGATAGTGGTTGAGGTAGTTTTCGACGGTCTGCCCCTGCCAGTAGAACTGGATGACACGCAAGGAGAACAGGCTCGAGAACAGTCCGATCAGGGCAACGGTCACCCAGGGTGGAACCGCCTCGAGACGCCCCTTGCGGTGAACGGGCTGGGTGAGCCAGAAGGCCCAGCCGAACGGCGCCATGATCAGCAGAAACGTCGCCAATGGCAGGACGGCGTAGGGAGTCCAGAGGAGAACCAGGCGGTAGCCGCTTTCCAGCGCCGTGGAGCCCAGGGCATATCGATCGACGAGGATGCGCACAAGAGCGGCGCTGAGGAACCCGAGCAGGATGACCATGGCGATGACGATTTGCAACGCCGCCCAGTTTCGCAGGCAGACGGCCCCGGCAAGCAGGACATCGCCGGCGCCGTTTGGAGACATGTAGCGGCCGGACTCCCGAAGCCAGCCCAGCTCATGGGAGGCTGGATCCGTCAGGGCCGACTGGGCCCGGGCCACCCCACCGGGCGGCGTTTCCACGCCGGGCGAGCCACGATCCTGCGCGCCGGCTGCCGGCACCTGGTGTCGATCGCCAGCGGCGTCCGGCAAACGGGTGAACAGCCGGCCGAGAAAACCGCCGAAGTAGCCGCCGCCCGAAACGGTCGAGAGATAGTCGATCCCGCCGATCAGATCGTGCCTGGCAAGCGCCTGGAACAGTCCGAGGCAGAACGTGGCGCTGCGGATGCCGCCTCCGGACAGTGCCACGCCGACGATATCCCCGGGGTAGTCGGCCAGGACAGGAGACGTCGGGTCGATCCTGCCTGCTCTCCTGCGTCTCCGATCGATCTCCTCGGTTTCCCTGCGACGCAGCTCGCGAGGAAACGCGCGTTCGCACGGCGCAACAGGTGTCGTCCTTCTCTCGAGGCCGTCAATCATCAAGCGTCGCTCCATCTGGCCATGTGCCGACACACTCCGGGCCGGCAGTCGAGTCAAATGACAAATGAAGTGTCGCCCGCGGAGAAAAACGGCCCGACTTATATCATGATGGCGGCCGACTCGACAAGGCGGGGCGCCCCCGACCGGAGTCGAACTGGATGCGCGAACAATGAAATTGACGATCGCCAGACACATCGCATGCTATAGTGTCGGCCGACAATCATCCTTGGTTTGTGAAATTCATTCATGCATTCTCATACGAGGTGAAAGATGCCCAGGAGCAGTTCCGCCCTTGCCCGGGAGCTCACGACAATTCGCACTTCCTTTAGCCGGCTTGCAAGCGCGTTCGGCAGGATCGCCCCCTACCTCGTCATCGAGCCGGAATCGATCTCGTTGAACAGCGATGGCCGGCGGCGCCGCAAGCCCCGTCTCTCGGCCGCTCAACGCGCGGCGCTGAAGCTGCAGGGAAAGTACATGGGAACGATGCGCGGACTCAAGCCGCGTCAGATCGCCGAAGTGAAGAAAATCCGCGAGACAAAGGGCATCCGGGCGGCAATCAAGGCGGCCGAGAAGCTGGCTCGCTGAAGCGCGCCCGTCCATCGCGTCATGTCGACCCCGGCCAAGGCTCAGGCCGGGGTTTTTCGTTCAAGGACTCACCGTCGCGCGCGTTTCCGCTGTTGCCGCAGGAACAGCTCAACGCGGGTCTTGGCGACCTCCACCGAGTCGATCGGGCTGCGAAGCGTCCTGGCGTAGCGCATTCCCCTGGCCTTCGGCGGCGCGTCGATCAACGTCTCGAGATAGTCGCTGAATCCGATGAGCGCCCTCTGATGATCGTTGAGCTTCGGTGGCTTGCGCGCCAGATCCCTGGATGGTTTCGGCAGTGGCTCGGAGGGAACCGTCGCGGGGGTGTCCTTCCTCGGTCCGTCGAGCTTGATCGCGACCCCCAGGCTGTTCGCGGCGGCCACGCGCGCACCGAGCGGCTTGAGCCCCCACAGCTCCGTCGCGTAGCGAAGCACGCTGGTATGATCGAAAACCGATGGCGCCACACCGCGCCCGACCCAGGGTGAAATCAGCAGCGCGGGCACGCGCACCCCGTACTGGTCGAAGCCGTACTCCTCGTGATGAGAGTCGGGCGGAACGGCCTTGCCTGGAGTGACCTGATCGTAGAACCCTCCATGCTCGTCGTAGACAACGACGAGCAGCGTTGAGGCCCAGAGCGCCGCGTTCGCGCGCAGAGCGGCGTAGACGTCGGCGATCAGCTTTTGACCTCTCCGGATGTCGTGCGGCGGATGGTCGTCGTTGGCCCCCGGCGGGAAATAGTCCGGCTCGATGAAGCTGAAGGAAGGGAATGCCTTCTCGGCTCCTTTCGCGTCCTTGTAGAAACGGGTCATCGGGTCATAGCGGGCCGCGTTCTTCCAGCGTCGCTGGTGCGCGAGCAGCAGCGATTGGGGAAACCCGTCGTGATAGATTCTCCATGAGACGCCCTTCTGATTGAGCCGATCGTAAATCGTGTCCTGATCGTAGTCATGCAGGTTCCAGTGAAAAGGCAGGTGCGGCATCTCCACGCGGCCCTGCGAGGTCCCGCTGTGAGCGAAGAACCGGTTCGTCCAGGTCGGGCCCGGCACCGAAGAAAACCAGTGATCGCAGACGGTGAAATCTCTCGCCAGCGCGTGGATGGCCGGCAGGGTGCCGAGGCCGTGGTAGGCCATCACCGCTCCCAGGCCGCCCTGCGGCGCCTTCGCGCTGTGCTGATAGTTCCTGACGAAGCCGGAATTCCCGTGCGCGATCTGGGCGACGACGTCGTCATGGTCGTGCGCCGGTCCAGGGTTCACGGTGGCTCCGGCTCCGGCGCGCTGAAAGTGGGCAGACCCGGTGTCGTCGAGGTTGCTGCGCGGGTGAGCGGAATCGATGCCGACCATCTGCGGGTAAACCGAGGTGAGGCAGCCGAGGATGTGGTCGAAGGAGCGGTTCTCCAGCATGAGCACGACGAGATGACGAATCGGCCCGACCGGCGTCTTCGAGGACTTCGTGGCTCTGGGAGCCTGCGGGGCCTGCGGTGAGCGGCTTCGCGATGCTGCGTGACGTCGGATCGATCGTTTTGCCGGTGACATCTGTCGGCCTCCGCTTCCGTGGGACGACTCTCGAGATTTCGCGCCGGATCATCGCACCCCTTTTCAAACGGGTCAATTGACGGTTCGCCGGGTCCGGCCGTAGAATCGAATCCATGTCAAAGGGAATCTCAATCCACATCGGTCTGAATCGCGTCGACCCCGTCCACTACGGTGGCTGGGACGGACAGCTGGCCGCCTGCGAATTCGATGCGAAGGACATGCGCGCCATGGCTCGCGCGCAGGGGTTCACGACAAACATTCTGCTGACCGCCGCGGCCAGCTCCGGCGCAGTGACCCGGGCTATCGCCCGGGCGGCCGCCACCCTGGCGGGCGGTGACATGCTGCTTCTGACCTACTCGGGCCATGGCGGGCAGATCCCGGACACCAACCA
>DASROJ010000127.1:0-4282 GCA_035646975.1 Patescibacteria group bacterium | reverse complement strand
ATTTCCTGCCGGTGAGGTGGGCCCGGAAAGCGCTTTATCGATTCTCGTCCAAATTCGACGAGCACGACAGGGCGTTCACTCGGCACGACGTGGAGACGCTGCTGTCAGGATCAGGATTCGAGCTGGTGGACTTCCGGCGGTTCGGCTACCTCTCGTATCTGATCTGCGGCTTTCCCGACGTGCTGCCGGTGATTCTCCATCTGCCGGGCCAGGTGGCGCTGACACGCCTGCTTGTTCGGTTCGATCGGTTTGTCTCGCGAGTCCCGTTCGTGAGAGTTTCTTCGTTTCACCTCATGGCTCTCGCCAGAAAACCGGCGAACCCGCCGCAAAGAGGCCTCCGCGCTTGATTCCCCGGCCGTTCGACGTATAATCATGGTCCCTGCGGCAGCCATCGCCACCCGGACATCGCGAATCGAAGAGTCTCAACCGCGTGAATCGTTCCGCGGCCCGAACCCTCTGGTGAGAACCCTGCAATGAAGAGGATCAAGGGCGCGGCCCGTTTTGCCTGGCGCTGGATTGGTCCGGCGGTGTTCGTGGGTCTGCTGTGGAACACCGACATGTCGCAGGTGCGCGAGGCCTGGCGGCACGGCAGGGCGGGGCTGCTGGTGGCCGCGGCGGCGCTCAACGCCGTCATCATCCTGGTGAAGGCCTGGAGGTGGCGGCGCCTGATGCAGCTGCAGGACATTCATTACGGGTACGGACCGGCGGTGCGCTATTACGCGATCGGTTCCGCGATGGCGGCCTGGACGCCGGGACGTCTCGGAGACTTCAGCAAGGCGCTCGCGGTTCATCGCGATCGCAAGGTCGGTCTCGGCCGTGCGGCATCGTCGGTCATCGCGGACCGGCTGCTCGACGCCGTGGCGCTGGCGGGGGTCGCCGCGGTCGGCGCTGCGTTCCTGCCGGGTCCCAACGGGATATGGCTCGCGGCGGCCGGCATGGTTGCGATGATCGTGGCGGCCTGGTTCCTGTTTCGCACGACCCGGTCCGGCATGGGCCGGCGCGGCGCGGAAAAGCTCGTCGGACGATTCGGAAAGATCGGCACGGCGGGAGACGAAGTCGGCGCGGCGCTCGACGGGCTGGTGGATCTGGCCAGACCCGCTCTGGGCACTTCCGTGCTGCTGACGGTTGCGGCAACGCTGGTGACTTTTCTACAGGGGTACCTGGTGGCGAGAAGTCTGGGGATCAACGCGAGCTTCTGGTCGATGTCGGTGGCCCTGGCGGCCGTCAGCATCACGTCACTGCTGCCCGTGACGGTGGCGGGGTTCGGAACACGCGAGGGAACGCTGCTGCTCTTTCTGGGTCCGGGCGGCATCCACAGGCACCAGATCATCGCCTTTTCGCTGGCCTACTTCGTGATCATCAGCGGCAGCCTCGCGCTGATGGGGGCGGCCGCGTGGGTGATGCGGCCGATGCTGGTCGCGGCGGATGACGATGCAGGCAGGATGGCGGGCGCCGCCGGCAACGCTGACACCAAGGCCGGCGCCGGCGCCGCCGTCGCGCAGGAGAAGCCATGAAGGCGATGGTGATCGTCCCGACCTACAACGAGGCCGAGAACCTCGAACGGCTGATCGCCGCGATACGCGCGCAGCCCGGAGAGTTCGAAATCACGATCGTGGACGACAACTCACCGGACGGCACCGGTCAGCTGGCCGAGAAGATCGCGGCATCCGACCCTGGCATCCACGTGCTGCACCGGACGGGCAAGCTGGGGCTGGGCACCGCCTACGTCGCGGGCTTCAAGTACGCGCTGCGCAACGGGGTCGAGGCGGTCATCGAGATGGACGCCGACTTCTCGCACGACCCGAACGAGCTGCCCAATTTCATCGCCAGGATCAACCAGGGGGCCGACCTGGTCATCGGCAGCCGGTACGTCAACGGCGTGAGGGTGCTCAACTGGTCGTTCAAACGGCTGCTTCTGTCCAAGCTGGCCACACTCTATGTCGACATCGTGACCGGCATGGGTGGCGAGATCATCACCGACGCGACGGCCGGCTTCAAGTGCTATCGCCGCGCGGTTCTCGAGAGCATCGACCTGGACCGGATCCACTCCAACGGATACGCCTTCCAGATCGAGATGAAGTACCGGGCCTACAAGAAGGGGTTCAAGCTCGCCGAGATTCCGATCACGTTCAACGACCGGCACGTCGGCCAGTCGAAGATGAACCGTCGTATCATCTTCGAGGCCCTCTGGGTCGCGTGGCGCCTGCGACTCGGTCTGTGATGTAATCCGGGCATGACCGTTCCCGCCGCCCGCCCATCCGTCGTGATCCCCGAAGTGCTCGCCGAGGACCGGTTCCTCTGGCAGTTCTGGATCAACAAGGGGATGAAGCCCGAGCCGCTCGCCCTGTCGATGGCCGCGCTGACGGCGCCGGGCGCCTTCACCAACTGGGATTACATCGCCGGCAACGCCCTGTACGGCGGGTTCGAGGAAGACGTGCTGCGCGCTCTGCGAACGGCGCCCGCGGGCCCCGGTGGCGCGCGGGGCGGCGTCCCCTCCGACTTCCTCGAGCGGTTCGCGCGCGACGTGACCGGCAGCCGGCGCCCCGTGACGCCGGGCACCCCCGAAGGGCGTCTTCTCGTGCTGTGCGCCTCTCCAAGGATGACCACCTCCGACGAAGCCGAGGCCGCGGCGCTGGCCGCGGGGCGGCTCGAGTGGGAAGCGCTGGTGGCGGCCGCCGCCCGCGGCAATCTCACCGCGGCGGTCCAGCACAATCTCTCGCGGCTCGAGCTCGACACGAAGATGCCGCGCGCGCTGGCCGATGTCCTGTCGGCTCGGGCGCGGGGCATCGCGGCGCGCAACGGGCGCCTGGTGCAGCTGGTCAACGAGATGGTGGCGGTGCTGGGTGGCGAGGCAATCCGCCCGCTGCTGCTGAAGGAAAGCGCGCTGGCCTTTTCCCATTATGGCAACGGACGGCTTCGCATGATGGGCGACATCGATCTGCTGATGCAGGCCGACGAGATCGACCGCGTCGTCGCCCTGCTGGAGGCGCGCGGCTACGAGTCGGCCGAGGTGCTCTGGACCAAGCGTCACTACAAAGAGTCTCATCACCACGCGGCGCCGCTGGTGAGAGCCGACCTCGCGGTGAAGATCGAGCCGCATCACGCCATCGCGCTGCCGGGCCTGCCGGCCGACCGTACGATGTCGACCGCCGACCTGGTGTCGACGATGGCGTCGCGAGCGGTTCGGCTGGACGCGAAGTCCTGGTGCTTCACGCCGGCCGACACGCTGCTTCACCTCTGCCTGGACCTGTTCGGCGGCGCGTTTCTCGGCAAGGTGGGGCAGGCCTGCGACGCGCGGGAAGTGGTGCGGCAGGGGGGCGTGGACTGGCCCTTGCTCGAGTCGACCGCCGCGTCGATCGCGGCCCAGGCGCATCTTGCCTTCTCGCTCAGGCTGCTGGCGGATCTCGACGCGCCGGTGCCACCCGAGGTCATCTCGCGTCTGGCGGCGGCGCGGCGCGCTCCGTTCGATGCGCGGCGGCTGCGGCGGATCGCCGAGCGCAACCTGTTTGGCTATGTCCGGTCGCGCGCAAAGCTTTCGCGGGAAGGGGAAAAGCTGGTCTTCAGCACGCTGATGCAGCCCGGCGGGCTGCTGGGGCGCGTGTCCTTCCTGTTTCGGACCTACTTCTACGTCGGCCGCACCGACCAGGAGGTGGGGGAGCTGGCCCGCTCGGCGCGCCCTTCCACCGGCCAGGCCGTCGGACGGATGCTGACGCTGCCCTGGCGCGTCTTTCGGCGCTGGACGTCATCCCGCCGCATGCCCTAGAATGACCGCCTTCGGTGGGCGGCTAGCTCAGCTGGGAGAGCGCCGCGTTCGCAACGCGGAGGTCGAGGGTTCGAGCCCCTTGCCGTCCACCAACCCGCTTGATCCCCTTGCTTGCTGAATCCGGCCTGTCGCGCGTGCCCGCCCTGTGTCAGAATCTCCCACCGGCATCCTGGGTTCGGAGGAGACTTGAATGAAGAAGCTGTACATGGGCATGGTGGTCGCGGCCCTCGTGAGCCTGGCCATCCCTCCAGCGGCGCCGATATCCGCGGCGGAGGGTGACGGCGGATTGAAGGCGCAGCTGGACTCGCTGGTGGGATCGGAGCGGGCGTTCTGCAAGATGGCGATGGGCCAGGGTATCCGCCCGGCGTTCCTGCGCTATCTCTCGCCGCAGTCGGTGGTCTTCCGGCCCACGGCGGTGGATGGACGGCAGTGGTACGGCGACCACACCGATCTCCAGGGGATCCTGAGCTGGGAGCCGGAGTTCGCGGAGGTGTCGCGCGCGGCCGACCTGGGCTACAC
>DASROJ010000126.1:0-2243 GCA_035646975.1 Patescibacteria group bacterium | reverse complement strand
CCCGAGTACCTGGACGGAGTGGACAACGACAACAAGAACGGAGTGGACGACAACCCGCTGATCTGCCCGGATTCGCTGCAGAGCTACCAGAGCGGCACCTGCACCCTCAATAACCGGATGGGTTGGTACGGCCCGTCTCCCAACATCACCATGGAGAGGCGCTGGACCCTCGCCGGCGGGGCGAACACGGCGTGGGAGATGGTGGGCAGCGGCATCACCAGCTTCCCGTTCGACATGTCAGGGGATCCCGCATACCAGAACATGCAGGTGCGAACGACCCATTATCCGGCCGGTGGAGGAACCTACTCCGGCATCAACACGATCAATCGGGCGCCCGGCGGCTCGGCTCCGGTGTTCGCCGTCGGCCAGGAGGTCGAAGCGGAATCGGGGGCGCTGGTGCGCCCGATGGTGACCGGGGTGAGCGGTCTGGACACCTACGTCCATGTCCCGGCCGGCACGACCAACTTCACCGGAGCTTCGGCCGAGTATCGTGTCCAGATACAGGCAACCGGGGACTACCTCATCTCGACCCGCGTCTACGCCACCAGCGCCAGCGACGATTCGTTCATCGTCCGCCTCATCGACGCCAACGGCGTGCCGGTGGACTTCGGCTACGGCTCGACGGCCCACTTCCGCTTCGAGGTCTGCAGCCCGCCTTACTCGTACGGCTCGTTCGGCTGGACACGCGTGGGCCACTACAACCCCTACGTCTCGCCGGTGCAGAGCGTGAATCCGATTTACTACCACCTGGTGCCGGGCACCTACACCATCCAGTTCACGCCGCGCGAGCTGGGCTCACGCCTCGACAAGCTGCGGGTGGATCGTTACTGCCCCGACAGCGACGGCGACGGCGTGTCGGTGTGCGCGGGGGACTGCAACGACAACAACGCGGCCATCTACCCGGGTCACGCCGAAGTCTGCTCGACCTCTGTGGACGACGACTGCGACGGTTACATCAATGAAGGATGCGGTGGAGGAGGCTCCCCGATCTTCAGGAAGGTGGTGGAGTAAGGCGAACCAAGCCGACGACGGAATGCAGCCGGAAGCGCGGCTGAGGTTTTTCGGCTGGGTCACGGCCCCGGCCGGATCGAGGGATCCGGCCGGGGTTTTCTGTGATAGCCTGTGCCCAAGCCCCGAAAATCCTCAACGAGAGCCGCATGCAGGAGACGCCCGAGACACCGTTGCCCACGGCGTGGGAGGATTTCCTCGATGCCTATGCCGACGAGATCTTCAGAGTCGTCCGGCTCTTCGCCGACTCGTACGACGACCGGATGGATCTCTTTCTTTTCGTCTGCGATCGGCTGCGCGACGACGGCATGCGACGCGTGCGTTCGTTCCGCCATCGGCCCGAGGCCCCCTGCCGGTTCACCACGTACCTGGGCGTGGTCTGCAAGAACCTCGCGGTCGATTACCTGCGCGCGCGCGACGGAAGGTTTCGCCATTTCCGAAATGTCGAGCAGCGCGACGAGGCCGACCGCCTGATTTTCGAGTACCACCTGCGCGATGGACGATCGCTGGAGGAGTCCCGCGGCCTGCTGCGGGACCGTCACGGAATCCGCCTCGGCTCGGAGGAGGTCTCACAGCGGGCCGCCCGGCTCGAGACGTCGTTGTCGGCCAGCCAGCGGTGGCGCCTGCTGTCCCGTCTGTTTTCCCGCAGGAGACCGATGTCGATCGACTCGGTGACGGACACGGCGTCCGGGGCGGGCATGGAGCCGGGCGGCGGGATTCCTCTGCCGGGCGAGTGGGGCGACCCGGAAGGATCGCTGAGGTCGATCGAGGCGCAAAAGACGCTGCACGCCGCGCTCGAATCGCTGCCACCGCGCCAGCGTCTGGCCCTGGTGCTGAGATACCGCGATGGGCTGACCGCGCCCGATGTCGGCTGCACCATCAATACGACATCGATCGAGGCCGAACGACTGGCGCGCGAGGGACTGGAAGTTGTGCGCGAGGCGCTGCGTCGTTGCAGAGTGGCGCGCCCCGACCTGGAGTCGGCCGGTCTGGCCTCCTGCTGGCCCGACCGTGGAGGCGCCGAGGCTTGAGGACCGTCATGACGAAGAGGAATGGTCCGGGCTGCCCGGATGAGATGACCACGGCCGCCTACCTCGACCGCACGCTGCCCACCGCGCGGCGCGAGGCGATCGAAGCGCACTTTGCCGCATGCGACTCCTGTCGCGCTGGCGTCGCGCTGCTGGCAACGATGGGGACGGACGAGTCCCGGGCACCCGCCGCTTTCGTCGCGCGCG
>DASROJ010000125.1:0-6643 GCA_035646975.1 Patescibacteria group bacterium | reverse complement strand
GGCCCCCAAGCGCCATCACCTTGAGGGCGAGGTTGCCCGCCTCGGCGCCGTACGCCGAGACGAACATGCGCATGGTCTCGATGCAGATGGGATGCGTGCGATCCATGGCGGCGCGCGCGATGACCGCCGCGGCGTCGCCCGCCGCGATGGCATCGCGCAGCTCGCGTGATGCGAGGTAGCGCCCCGTGGTGGTCAGGTGGTCGAGGATCTCGCCGACACCCGAGCCCGACAGCACACGCTCCGCTGACACATGCCCGAACTTCGACGCGAGACGCCTGAGCAGCTCGATCTCGGCGTCATCGCGGGCCGCGAAGTCGGTGTGCCCCCCTTCGGAGGCGCGTGGCTGGTACCGCTGTCGTTCGCGATCGAAGATCATGTACCCCTGCCCCAGCCCCGTGCCTGCGGCGATGATGGCCCGCGCCGCCCCGGCGACTTCGCTTCCCTCGTTCAACGTGACGATTTCACCGGGCCCGAGCAACGGGATCCCGTGCGCGGTCGACTCGAGGTCGTTCACCATGGCGACAGGACACCCCAGGGTCCGCTGCAGCGAATCCTGGTCGATCACCCAGGGGAGGTTCGTGGTGTGCACGCCGCCGCCGACGATCGGCCCGGCGATGCCGAACGCGGCGGCGCTCAACCGTGAGCCACCGGCCGCGACCATGAAGTCGGAGAGGATCGCCTCGAGACCGGTGAAATCCCGGCTGACGTACCGGCGCTTCTCGCGAAGCTCGAGATCCTCGAACAGGCCGAGGTCGACCTTCGTGCCGCCGATGTCGCCCGCGAGCACGATCATTTCGTTCGGACCGCGTGGCCGCCGAACTGGTTGCGCAGCGCGGCCAGCACCTTGGCCGCGAACGAGTCGGGTTTGCGGGAGTGGAACCGTTCGAACAGCGACAAGGTGATCACCGGCGCAGGCACATCGCGCTCCATCGCCTCGAAGATGGTCCAGCGCCCCTCACCCGAGTCCTCGACGTACCCCTGGATCTTCCCGAGGTCCGGGTCCTCCGCGAACGCCCTCTCGGCCAGCTCGAGCAGCCAGGACTTCACCACGCTTCCCTGGTTCCAGAGGTGCGAGATCTTTCCCATGTCGAGGCCGTACGGGGAGGCCTTGAGAATGTCGAAACCCTCGGCGTAGGCCTGCATCATCCCGTACTCGACGCCATTGTGAACCATCTTGACGAGGTGCCCAGCGCCGGCGGGGCCCATGAGCGCGTAGCCGTCGGGCGGCGCCAGCGTGCGGAAGATCGGCTCGACCCGCTCGAAAAGATCCCGATCGCCGCCGATCATCAGGCAGTAACCGTTCCTGAGCCCCCAGACGCCGCCGCTGGTTCCGCAGTCCATGAAGCGGATCCCCTTGCCGGCCAGGTACGCGGATCGCTTGACGGAGTCCTTGTAATAGGAGTTGCCCCCGTCGATCAGGATGTCGCCCTTCGACAGCATCGGCAGCAGATCCTCGATCACGCGGCTCACCGCGTCTCCTGCCGGCACCATCAGCCAGATGATGCGGGGGGTGGCCAGCGCGCCGCAGAGCGAAGGCAGGTCGTAGGCGGGCTTCGCCCCGTGCGCTTCGGCTTTCTTGACGCTCTCGGCCGTCCGCGCGTTGGCCACCACCTCGTGGCCGCCGCGAACCAGGCGCTCCGCCATGAAACCGCCCATCTTTCCCAGACCGATCAATCCAAGCTGCATGTCTGTCTCCTTAGACGCTCGCGGTGATCTTTTCGATCTGCTTGAGCACGCCGCCGGTCAGGTGCAGCCGCACCACGCGGCGGCGGTGGTTGGCCAGCGATGCGAAATCACCCGCGGCCTGCGCCGCCTGCAGCACGCCGAAAGAGTAGTCCTCCCCGGGTATCCCGAGGTCCTGCTTCCTGTCGCAGGTAATCTGGAGGAATACCCCATTGCCCGCGCCGCCTTTGTGAAGCTGGCCGGTGGAATGAAGAAACCTCGGTCCGAACCCGAGCGTCGTGGCCGCGCGGCATCGGTCGCGCAGACGAAGTCTGAGCTTCTGCAGGCGCGCCTTCGTCGGGGCGTCCATCTGCATGTAGGCCGTCAACGCGATGTAGTCGCCGGGGCGCACCGAATGGCACAGGGAGTGCAGGACGCGTTGCAGACCCGTGGATTTCCTGCCGCCACGCTCGAGCGGGAATGGCACCGTGGTCCACATGTCGACGCCGCCCTCCGAGATGTCGGGTGGCGAGGAGGGCAGCACCCGCGTGGCCCGATACTGCTCCAGCACGCGCGCGGTGTTGTCCTTGCTCTCCTTGACGTTGGGCTCATCGAACGGGTCGATCCCCAGAAGGCAACCCGCCGTCGCGGTGGCGATCTCCCATCGATTGAACTCGGTGCCGAGATCGTAGAGGTCATCCAGATGAATAATGATGCAAGGATGCCCGGCGCGTCTGAGGGCCGAGATCTTTCGGTCCACAGCGGTGTCCTTGGCGCCACGCAGCCTGAGATGCACGAAAACCCGATCCTTTCCGTAGATGGCGGGAGGGCCGAGAGCCTCGCCTTCGACGGGGACGAGCCCTTTGCCTTCCTTGCCCGTGCTCTCCGCGATGAGCTGCTCCACCCAGTAGCCGAACGTCGCGATGGCCGGTGAGGCCACGAAGGTGATCTTGTCGCGTCCCGCAAGGCCAAGGGCGCCCAGGGTGGCGCCAAGCACCACGGGGGGACAATCCTGGATCGGATGGGCCGGCTGCAGCAGCTTCGCCATCCGGTCACCGCGTTCCAGCAGCTTGCCGACGTCGATGCCCAGGCAGGCGCCAGGCACCATCCCGAAGTACGACAGCGCCGAATAGCGGCCACCAATGTCCGGCGGGTTGGTGAAGACGCGGAGGAATCCGCCGGCGCGGGCCATCTCCTCGAGCTTCGTGCCCGGATCGGTGATGGCGGCGAACCGATCCCCGGGGACACTGGCGGCGAAGTACTGGTAGAACATCTGGCTTTCGAGCGTCGTGCCCGATTTGCTGGCGACGATGAACAACGTATGACGCGGATCGATCGCCTTGTCGATGGCGGCCACCATGCCCGGGTCGGTGCTGTCGAGCACCAGCAGCGCTGGGAATCCGGGTTTTCGGCGGAAGGTGCTCCGCAGCACGTCCGGGCAGAGGCTGCTGCCACCCATGCCCAGCAGCACCACATGCCGGATACCCGCCGCATGAACCTGTTCGGCGAACGTCCTGATCTCGAGGGCATGGCCGAGCAGGCGCCCGGCCACTTCCAGCCAGCCCATCCTGTTCCTGATGACGCGCGCGTGCTCTTCGTCCCGCTTCCAGAGAGTCGGGTCCTTCGCAAGAAGTCGCCGGACGAACTCCAGCCTTCGCAGTTTCGCAACAGCGGCGTCTGCCGCCGACTGCTGGCTCCGGTTCAGCATGAAAATCTGCGAGGGGGCGAGGCCCGGCATTCTCGGCATTCCATGGCTCCCGTGATGCAGGCATCTTACCTCAAGCACGGAGAGGTCGGTTTGCGATCGCGCGCCAACCTGAGATAATGACGGCCATCGCCGCGGTCGCCATGGTCACCATGGCCGGCGCGCAGGCAGACCGGAGGAAACCCGGATGGAGCACAAGACATCACGATTTCTTCGCGCCTGCCGGCGGGAGTCCGTGGATCGCGTGCCGATCTGGATCATGCGCCAGGCGGGCAGGTACCTCCCCGAGTACCGGGAAATCCGAAAGCAGCACTCGCTGCTGGACATCTGCCGCACTCCCGATCTGGCTTGCGAGGTGGCGCTGCAGCCTCTCAGGCGCTTCGACCTGGACGCGGCGATCCTGTTTTCGGATCTGCTGGTGCCGGTGGCCGCGCTGGGGGTCGACTTCGACATCGTCGAGAAGCGTGGTCCCGTGCTCGCCAGCCCGGTGCGCGGGGAAGATGCGGTGCGTCGTCTGAAGCCTCCCGGCAACCTGGCCGGGATCGAGTACGTCTTCGAGACGGTGCGCCTGATAAAGAAGGCGGTCGACGTTCCGGTGATCGGCTTTGCCGGCGCGCCGTTCACGGTGGGAAGCTACCTGATCGAGGGGGGGCCGAGCCGCGATTTCCGCGAAACGAAGCTGATGATGTACTCGCAACCGAAATTGTTCGCAGACCTGATGAATCGTCTCGCGGACCTCATGATCGCCTATGTCGAACGGCAGGCGGGCGCAGGCGCCGAAGCGGTGCAGATATTCGACAGCTGGGCGGGCAGTCTCGCGCCCGCGGATTACCGCAGGCACGTGCTGCCCCCGACCCGCCGGGTGTTCGAGGCGATACGGCGTCTGGGCATTCCGTCGATTCACTTCGGCACCAACACATCGAGCCTGCTCGATTCGATGGCCGAGGCGGGAGGCGACGTGCTCAGCGTCGACTGGCGCATCCCGTTGGGCGTCGTCCGGAACGGATACCCCGACCGGGCGGTCCAGGGAAACCTCGACCCGCTCGCGCTGTTCGCCCCGCGCGAGGCCCTCGACAGGATGATCGACGACGTGCTGGCCGAGGCGGGTCCGGCGCCGGGCCACGTGTTCAATCTCGGGCATGGCATCCTGCCGGAGACTCCGATCGACAACGTCACCTTCCTGGTGGATGCCGTGCACGAACGGACCCGCACGTCGGAGTCGTGAGCCCTGTCGCGTGAGCACATCTCCGCTCGTGCCGCTGCTCATCAGCCTGAAGGTGGCCTTCTGGGCCACCCTGGCGGTGCTTCCGCCCGGCATCGTCATCGGTCTTGGCCTGGCGCGGCGAAGCTTCCCCGGCAAGTCGGTGGTGGAGACGCTGGTCTACCTGCCCCTCGTCCTGCCGCCCACCGCGGTGGGCTACCTGCTGCTGAGGATGCTGGCCAAAGACGGCGCACTGGATGCCTCGAGACTCGGGTTCGATCCCGACCTGCTGTTCACATGGAAGGGGGCGACACTGGCCTCGGCGATCATGGCCCTGCCGCTGGTGGCGCGCACGGCCCGGATCGCTTTCGAGCAGGTCGACCCGCGTCTTGAAGCGATCTCCCGCACACTGGGCAGCGGTCGGGTGAGGACCTTCGTCGATGTGACGCTGCCGCTGGCCAGGCGCGGTCTGCTGGCCGCCGGTGTGATCGGGTTTTCCAGGGCCGTGGGAGAGTTCGGCGCCACGGTGATCGTCGCGGGAAACATCCCCGGCCGGACGCAGACCCTCGCCCTGGCGATTTTCAGCGACATCCAGACCGGCCGCGACCAGGACGCGCTGCTGCTGGTGGGCATCACCACGGCGCTGGCGTTCGTCGCGGTCTGGTCCGCGGAGTGGCTGACGCGCCGCGCGCAGGGCGCGCCATGAGTTCCATGCGTTCCATGAGTTCCATGGGTTCCATGGACGTCACGCGAGACATGGGGGGGACGAGTCCCGACGATGTGTCGTTGCTCGTCGACGTGACTGTGCCGCTCGATCGGTTCGAGCTCAGGGTGACGTGGAAGACCACGGCGCGCGCGTCGGGGGTGTTTGGTCACTCCGGTGCCGGCAAGACGACCCTTCTCGAAACGCTTGCCGGGCTCAGGCGCGATGCGCGCGGACTGATCCGGGTGAACGGCGTGGCATGGCTCGACTCGTCACGAGGTGTCTTCATGCCGCCCGAAAGACGTGGTGTCGGCTACGTGCCGCAGGATGCGCTGTTGTTTCCACACCGCGACGTGATGGGAAACCTGCTCGCGGGCAGACGCCGGGCCGCGTCGGGGCCCGGACGAGGGCCGGATCCCGGCCGCGTGCTCGAAGTGCTCGAGCTGGGGGAGCTTCGGGATCGAGGCGTCGAGTCCCTCTCCGGTGGCGAGAAACAACGGGTCGCGCTGGGTCGCGCGCTTTGTTCGGGACCCGGTCTGCTGCTGCTGGACGAGCCGTTCGCCGGTCTGGATCAACCGTTGAGGCGCCGCATCCTCCCTTACCTCGTTCGCGTGCGTGACGAATTCGGTCTGCCGAGTCTTTATGTCTCCCACGATGCCACCGAGCTGCGAACGCTGACGAGCGACGTCCTGGTGCTTTCGGCCGGACGCGTCATCGCCACGGGATCTCCCGAAAAGGTCTTCATGGAGGCGTCGGTGCTTCCAATGGCGCGCCTCGAGGGGTTCGACAACGTCCTGCGTGGAAGAGTGATAGGTTGCGACGAGGCCACCGCCCTGCTCGAGATCGAGCCGGGTCTCGTGGTGCGGGTCCCCGGGCGCGGTCTTGCCGGGGCGTCCGAGGCGGTGATCGCCACGAGGGCCGAGGATCTCATCCTTGCAACACAGCAGCCGTCCGGTCTTTCGGCGCAGAACATCCTGGCCGGCGTCATCCGCGAGATCCGCGAGCCGGGTGCCAGCGAGGGAGCGGAAGGCCCCGTGCTGGCGATGGTCGGCATCGGCGCCCGCGGGCTGATCATGGTGGTGGCGATCACGCGTCAGGCCTGGCGCCAGCTGTGTCTGGCCCCCGGCGTCGATGTGCATATCATTTTCAAGACGCAAGCCTGCAGGATACTGGCGCCCTGAACGGTTTCATCGCGCGCTCATCGCGCGCTCAACGCGCAGCCACGGGAGGATCGAATCCTGATGACGGAAAGCCGTGAAGCCTGGCCGGCAAGAATCCGCTGGCTCACGGGGCTGGCGGTGACCGCCGTGGTGGCGGTCAACGTCGCCGGCATCTGGGGTATCGCGGTGGCTCGCCGTGGCGTGGTCGACCA
>DASROJ010000124.1:0-3159 GCA_035646975.1 Patescibacteria group bacterium | reverse complement strand
GTCTGGGACTGGCCATCGTGAAATCGATCGTCGACCGTCACGGCGGCCGCGTGGAGGTGCGGGATGGGACCATCGCGGGCCGCGCCACCCGCATCTGCGTCATCCTTCCCAGGGAGTCGGGCCATGAAAATCCTGGTCGTTGACGACGACCTCGAGCTGCTCGGTCTGATCGCTTTCGTGCTGCGTCAGGCAGGCTATCTCGTGGTCCAGGCAGAGGACGGCCCCTCCGCGTTGGCGGTCTTCGACGCCGAGCGGCCCGATCTGGTCGTGCTGGATGTCAACCTGCCCCGTCTTGACGGGTTCGAAGTCCTCGAGCGGATCCGCCAGCAAGGAAGCAGGACGCCGATCCTGATGCTCACCGTGAGGGCGGGAGAAGAAGACCAGGTGCACGGTCTGGATCTCGGCGCCGACGATTACCTCGCCAAGCCATTCAGCCCGCGCACACTGCTGGCACGCGTGCGGGCCTTGATGCGCCGCGCCGGGATCGAAAAGCCCGCAAACGTCACGTCAGGAGATCTGGCGCTGGAGCCGGAAGGACAGTCGGCCAGCATCCTGGGCGGCCCGCCGGTGCGTCTGACCAAGCTCGAGTTCCGCCTGCTGCAGATGCTGCTGGCCAACGCCGGACATCCGGTGACGGCCGACAAGCTGGCGCATCATGTCTGGGGGTACCGCGGGACGGGCGACCGGCAGCTTCTCAAGCAGCTCGTGCACCGTGTCCGGCAGAAGATCGAGCCCGACCCGGCCAGCCCGCGCTTCGTGATCACCGTCAGCGGCGTGGGCTACCAGCTGCAGACTCAGTCGTGACCGGGGAGCTTGAGCCGCTGCGTGGGCGCGGCCTCCTCGAGCGCGCGGCGGTAGACGTTGAGCGCCTCGGAGCCCATCAGCACGAATCGAATCCGCTCCACACCGGGGTTCTCGCGCAGGAAGTCGATGGCGGTGGAAACGGCGATGCGCGCCGCGTCCTCCATCGGGTAGCCATAGGCGCCGGTGCCCAGCGACGGCGTGGCAATCGTCTTGAGCCCCAGCTCCGCCGCCAGGCTGAACGCATGCTCGTAGGCCGAAGCCAGCAGCTCCGGCTCGCCCTGACTGCCGTCGGAGTAGACGGGGCCCACCGCGTGTATGACCTTCTCGGCCTCGAGCATCCCGGCGTTGGTGGCCACCGCCTGGCCGGTGGGACAGCCGCCGATCTTGCGGCATTCCGCCATGATGGTGGGACCGCCCGCGCGGTGGATCGCGCCGTCCACGCCGCCGCCACCCGATAGCTGGGCATTGGCCGCGTTGACGATCGCGTCGGCCTGCTGCTTCGAGATATCCCCTTCGGCCAGCTCCAGGGTGGAGGTTCCGATGCTGATCTTCATGTGTTGATCCCTTCAGCCCTCACCAGGCGAATGCGTAACGATCCCGGCGCGCGTCGGCTGCGGCCGCTTTGACTCCGGTGGCCCGATCGATCGACACGATCGTCGGAGCGCTCGCATGGCTCCAACCCCCGATGACCTCGATCACATGTCCGCGGGCTCGCAGCGCCTCGATGACGTCGGCCGGCACGCGCCCCTCGATGCGCAGCTCGCCCGGCCGGATGCGATGCTGGTCGAATGTCTCTTCCAGATGCAGCGTGTCGAAGCGGGGCGTCTCCATCGCCTCCTGGATGTTCAGGCCGAAATCCGCCACGTCGAGGAACACCTGCAGCAGTGTCTGATCCTGCACGTCGAGCCCCGGGGTGCTGAAGGCCAGCGAGGGCCGCTCCCCCTGCCGCCGCGCGAGCGTGGGCGTCAACGTGTAGCGCGGCAGCTTGCCCGGGGCCAGACGGTTCGGATGACCCTCGGCAAGACTGAACGCCTGCATCCGCTGTGAAAGCGGGATGCCGGTGTCGCCGGCCACCACCGACGGCAGCCACGCGCCGCTGGGGGTGGCGGACCAGAGATTCCCCTGCTCGTCCACGATGTTGATGCATGTGGTGCCCAGAGCCGTTCGATCGGATGGCGTCACCGGGCGTGTCGAGCCGTCATCGAAGGCCGCCTGCGCGCCGATCGCCATGCCGAGCTGGTCGGGGGCGCCCGGACGAATCTCGAGACTGGCGTGATCCTTGTCGATGAGCGCGCGCCGCTTTTCGGCATACGACTTGGACAGCAGCGCCTCGGTGGGCATCTTCACGGAGGCCGGGTCGCCGTAGTAGTGATCGCGATCCGCGAAGGCCAGCTTCATCGCCTCGGTTACGGTGTGGATGTAATCGGCCGAGTTGAGCTTCATCGACTTGATGTCAAAGCCTTCGAGCAGGTTGAGCGCCTCGAGCATCGCCGGACCCTGGCTCCAGAAGCCGACCTTGTACACCTCCCAGCCCCGGTAGGTCACCGACCAGGCCGGCTCGAGCCGCGCGTGATACGCCGCCATGTCCGACGCCCGCAGCAGACCGCCGTTGGCCTCGCTGGCCTTGCCGATCGCTTCGGCCACCGGGCCGCGGTAGAAATAATCCCGCACGGCGTCGATGGCCGCCTGGCGCGAAGCCTTTTTCGCGAGGGCGGCTTTTTCGGCCTGCACCATCGCCCTCAACGTGCGCGCCAGCTCGGGCTGATGAAACACCTCGGAGGCCTGCGGCACCTTGCCGTCGGGAAGGAACTGCCGCGCGCCACCGGGCATCTCCTTGATGGCGTTGGCCCGCGACGCGATGACACCCGACAGGAACTCGCTCATCGGAAAGCCATCGGCATACTCGAGCGCCGGGGCGATGACCTCCTCGAAGCTCTTCGTCCCATGCTCGCGCAGGGCGAGCAGCAGCCCATCCACCACCGACGGCACCGTGGCCGCCAGGTATCCGGTTGCCGGAGGCACCTTGTCGCCGCGCTTGATGAAGAAGTCCGGCGTGGCCAGCATCGGGGCGGGACCATCGGCGTTGACGGCCACGACCTTGTCCTCTTTCTGCTTGTAGATGAGGATCGACGCCTCGCCCCCCATCGCGAAGTGCGAGAACTCGGTGACGGCCGCCGCGAAGGTGGCGGCCACGCCGGCATCCACCGCGTTGCCCCCCGATCTCAGCAGACGAAGCCCCGCCTCCACCGTGAGCGGGTTGCCTGCCGCCACGGCGCCGTGCATGCCTCTGACAATGGGACGAAAGAGTTTTCCCGGCGGCACCTGCTCCACCGATGCGCCCAGCTGAAGAACTCC
>DASROJ010000123.1:0-4088 GCA_035646975.1 Patescibacteria group bacterium | reverse complement strand
CTGTCATGGAGCCCACGAGATCCTCAAACACGACGACCCGCGCAGCAGCGTCTTTCCGCTCAACGTGCCCCGGACCTGCGGGCGCTGCCACGGCGACGCGGCGCTGATGCGAGGCTACGGGCTGACCGACAATCCGCTGGCGGATTTCACCGCGGGGGTGCACGGCGAGGCGCTGATGACGCGGCGGGATGCCTCCGCCCCGGAGTGCGCGCACTGCCACGGAGCCCACGGGGCCGCGCCTCCCGGCGTGGGCGATGTCGACAAGGTCTGTGGCCAGTGCCACGTGTCGGCACGGGCGAATTTCCTGGAGGGGCCGCACAAGGACGCCATGCGCAAGGCGGGACTGCCGGAGTGCGCCTCGTGCCATTCGAACCACCGCATCCTGAAGACCGATGTCTCGATGCTCGATACAGTCTGCTCCACCTGCCATGAGGCTTCCTCTCCGCCCGTCATGCTGGGCCACCAGATGAAGACCCTCTACACGGGCGCCCGCGACGAGATCGACAAGGCCGGCCGGCTGATGGAGCAGGCCGCCGCGGTTCCCCTGTACATGGAGGACTACCAGGCGCGGCTCGAGGAGGCGCGCACCTCGCTGGTGGAAGTGCTGCCCGCGATGCACGCGCTCGATCTGGCCCGTGTCGATCGGCTCACTCACCGCGCCCGATCGATAGGCAGCGAGATCGAGTCGGAGGTGCACGGCAAGCTCGAGGCGCGCAAGTGGCGCCGCCTCGGTCTGGGTGTCTTCTGGTTCTACCTCATCCTGACCCTGGCCCTGCTCCTGCGTCAGCGCCAACGCTCCGGCACCGGGGTCGCCTGATGTCGGGCAGGATCCGTCTCCAGGTCCTCCTGCTCGCGGGCGGGCTGATGCTCGCCCTGGGAATCGTGGCCACCGGCACCGCCGTGGAGGTGACCAGCCGGCCCGACTTCTGCGGCTCGTGCCATATCATGAAGCCGTATTTCGAATCCTGGACGAAGTCGACGCATCACAACGTCGCCTGCGTCGAGTGCCATATCCCGCCCGGCTTCAAGAACGAGTTCCGAAAGAAGTACGAAGCCCTCTCGATGGTCGCGAGCTATTTCACCGGCACGTACGGCACCAATCCCTGGACCGAGATCGACGATGCCGCCTGCCTGGTCTGTCACGAGCGGCGACTCCTCTCGGGCAAGGAGCTGTTCGGCGACATCCTGTTCGATCACTCGGCGCATCTCGCCGGCATGCGGCGCGGCAAGAGCCTTCGCTGCACCTCCTGCCATTCGCAGATCGTGCAGGGCAGCCACATCGCCGTCACCGCTTCGACATGCATCCTGTGCCACTTCAAGGACCAGCCCTCCGGCACCGGGACCGCGCGGTGCACGCTCTGCCACCAGGTGCCCGACAAGGTGATCCATCAAGGAACCCTGACGTTCAACCACGGCGACGTGTCGCGGTTCGGGATGGAATGCACCTGGTGCCACGCCCGCCCGGCGGGCAGCAACGGGGATGTGCCGCGCGAGCGCTGCACCACCTGCCACAACGAGCCGGCACGACTCCAGGAGTACGCAAACACCGAGCTTCTCCATCAGAAGCATGTCACCGAGCACAAGGTGAACTGCACCTACTGCCATCTCGAGATCCAGCATGTCGGACCGGCGAAGATCGAGGCCGCCGCCACCGCCTGCGGCAGCTGTCATCTGAGCGGGCATTCGCCGCAGATGAGCCTCTACACCGGGATTGGCGGCAAGGGGGTCGGGCCGATGCCGAGCCCGATGTTTCTCGCCGGTGTCAGGTGCGAGGGATGCCATCTGGATATCCCCGGCCACACCTCGGAGACACGGCGCGCCTCGGAGGTCTCCTGCATGTCCTGCCACGGACCTTCCTACAGGAGGATCTTCCTCGACTGGAAGTCGAGACTGGAGACGCGCACCGCGGCCATGGAAGGCCAGATGAGGCAGACCGTCGTTGCCATGAAGGGGGCGACGCAGGGGGCGATGCCAGGGCCGCTCGCCGACGCCAGGTTCAATCTCGACCTGGTGTCGCGCGGCCACGGAATCCACAACGTCGACTATGCCCTCGCGCTGCTGACGCAGGCGCACAAGGATCTCAACTCGGCCCGGTCGAGCCAGGGTCTGGCCGCGCTGCCGCCGCCGTGGAGCGAGGCGCCGTACGAGACGCCGTGTCTGCGATGCCACCAGGGGATCGAGCAGCAGGAGGGTCGAGTGTTCTCGAGACGCTACCTGCATGCGCCGCACGTGGTCGAAGCGAAGCTCCAGTGCGTGACCTGCCACCTTCCCCACGACGAGCGCCCGGCGGCCGACAAGCACCAGCTCCTGAAGTTCGAGGAGTCAGGCTGCGAGTCGTGCCACCACCGCGAGCCGATCGCGGACTGTCTCGCCTGTCATCGGGGTATCCGGACCGGGACGATCAAGACGAAGCTGGGCCAGTTCAGCCATGCGTTTCACCTGGACGAGGCGGGCCAGACCTGCAAGGACTGCCATGACCTGGCCCCCGGCAAACCGGTCGGGCTCAAGCAGGAGCATTGCGCCGAGTGCCACGGCTGAAGATCAGGCGGCAGATTCCCGTGGTTTCGGGCGGTAGACGCACCAGGGGTCGCTGGCGAGGTAGTCTCCCGTCAAGGCGTAGGCCCGCGACCGCGAACCGCCACACAGACTCCGGTACTCGCAGTCGCCGCAGACTCCGTGAAAATCCTCCGGTGTCCTGAGCTGGCGGAAGATCGGCGAATGCCGGTAGATGTAATCGAGCCGTTGATGGCGGATGTTGCCCGCGGCAAGAGGCAGAAAACCGCTGGGGAACACCTCTCCGCGGTGAGAGACGAAGAGAAAACCGTTGCCCGAGTTGACCCCCTGGGAAGCCAGTCCGATGGTGTGTCCGGGACCTTCGGTTCGCGTGAGCCGTTCGGGCAATTCCAGTTTGCCCACACCCCCTGGCGCGATGCCTCCCGCGGCAAGCTTTGCCTCGCGCTGCACCGCGTAGCGCCGGTAGTGAGGGGCCTCGGTCACCTTGACGAGAAAATCGTTGCGCTTCTGCACCTGGTACAGCTTTTCGAACAACCGCTCGCACTCGACGGCCGTCAGCCCGCCAAGCTTCTGACCGCGGCCCATCGGGACGAGAAAGAACACCTCCCAGAAAACGACACCGAGCGTCTCGACCAGATCGATCATCCGGTCGATGTGACGCGCCGACTCTTCGCACAGGGTGGTGTTGATCTGCAGCGGAAGCTGGTGCTTGTGGGCCCATTCGATCGCCTTCATCGTCCGGGCGAACGCACCGGGCACACCGCGGAAGGCGTCGTGCAGCTCCGCGGTGGGAAAGTCGAGACTCTGCGCCATCTGGCTGCAGCCGGCTTCCTTCAGGCGAATCACGACCTCCTCGGTGAGGCGATCGGTGGCCGCCGGGATGGTGGCCATCCGCAGTCCGAGGTCGGCGCCGTAGCGGATCAGCTGAAAGAGATCCTTTCGTTTGAGAGGATCTCCGCCGCTGAGGATGAATATCGGGGTGCCCATGCGGGAAGCCTGCCGCAGCAGGTGCTTGCCCTCCTCCGTGGACAGCTCGAGGCTGTCCTGCTCCGGCTGGGCCGAGGCGCGGCAGTGGCGGCAGGCCAGGTCGCAGGCCTGCGTGGTCTCCCAGATGATCAGGAATGGCGCTTGCTTGTAATCGAGCTGCGGCAACATCGGCATCCGACCCTTCCCCTGCATTCCAGACATCGATTCCACGGCGTGTCCTCCTCCCGACGGGACCATCTCCCATCCACGGCTTTGCAAGGACGATGCCTTGGGCGCGCCGACCGGGCGCCTCGCCAGGGTCCCTCGTGCACGCAAGCCATGGGTGATACGACCACAGGTATGCGTTGAATCACGCAGCCGGCGCGGGGCGGCACGGCGGCCCGGGACGAGGATTCCGCGGCCGCAAGTGGTAAGCTGTTTGCTCATCGCTGGTGTGACAGTTCCAGTCGAAGTTCCCCAGTTTCACGGCGCGCGGTGCGCGCGCCTTCGAGGAGGCTCATCGAATGCATCCGTACGTGACGGGGCTCATGGAGAACGTGAAAGCCAAGAATCCGGCAGAGCCCGAATTCCACCAGGCTGTCCAGGAG
>DASROJ010000122.1:0-9083 GCA_035646975.1 Patescibacteria group bacterium | reverse complement strand
GCAACGCGCAGATGACGATCGGCTTCAACCGACTCGATCTGCCGGGCGGCTACTCGACCAACGTCGTGGCCAGCCTGTCGAAGGCCTCCGCCAGCAAGAAGGGACGCAATGGCGCGATCATCGGCGGCAGCGCGGCGGGCGGCGCACTGCTCGGGCGGCTGATCGGCAAGAACACGAAGGGTGCGGTCGTGGGTGCCATCGTGGGTGGCGGCATCGGCACCGGCGTGGTGATGTCCAAGGAAGGCTCGCAGGTCAATCTGCCTGCCGGCGCGGGGCTGACGATTCGGCTGGACCAGTCGCTGAACGTTCCCCGAAGGTAACTGAAAACACAAAAGCCGCCGGCGATCTCGCGACGTGATACTGCGAGATTACCGGCGGCTTTTTTTGTCTCGACGTTGTTGCTGCCCGAACCGAAACGCGACCCGGTCAGTGCCCGCCGCACCCCGAGCCGCAGCCGCCATGCTCGGCGCTTTCGGCGAGTCCGGTGATCTTCACTCCGGCCATGGCCAGCACCGGCGAGGTCACCTCGATGGCATCGGAGCTGACCACGGGCAGCTTGACACGCTTGCGGGCCGGCTCGCTGTCGGCCACAACCGGCAGCTCGACCTTCTTGCCCGCGGCGTAGACCTTGTGGCGGCCCTTGCTGGCGTACCATTCCTTCGTGCTGGCGACCTGGAACATGTTCTCGACGATGTTCCTCCAGCCCACGCCGGTGTTGTACGCGCAGAAGGAGACCTCGCCGACCTGCGTGCCGTACGGGATGATGCACATCTCGGTGCGGCGGAAATCGTAGTTGAACAGGTCCTGGAACCACATGCCGGCGACCAGGATGACGCGCCAGTCGTAACGGCCCTTCTCGGCGAGGCCGAGCCGCTGGCCGTTGTGACCATCGATGATCTTCGCGACGTCCCAGAACGACAGCCCCTCGGGGGCGGCGTCATGGTTGAAGTTTCTCATCATCGACAACACGACCTGGGTCACGGTGAGCGCCTTGCCGCGGGCCGAGTCGTTGATCCGCTTGAGGTCCTCGAGGAACTGATCGATGTTGAGGATCTGCGGGAAGGGGATCGCCTGCTTGGTCTTCTGATTGACCAGCAGCATCGTGCCGATGCCGCAGTTGGGATGGCATCCGCACTTGAGCGAACCCCACTCGGAGTTCTCTCCGTCCATCAGGTCCTTCAGGTCGGAGAACGGGCCCGAGGCCGACAGCGGGTACCAGTCTCTCATCGGCTCGGTGACACCGAGCTGATCTTTCACGTCGCGCGCCAGGTGCGACAGCGTGTATCGCTGTTTCACCCGCGTGTCATCGTCGATGTCCTCGTCGCGTCCGGTGAATGACACCGGCTGGAACGACACGGCGTTGATCTTGTCGACGTTGTCGATGGCGAACCGGATGATCGGCCCCACCTGCTCGTTGTTGATGCTGTTCACGATGGTGACCACCAGCGTGATGTCGACGCCCGCGCCGTTGAGATTCTCGATGGCGCGCTGCTTGACCTCGAACAGGTTGCCGACGCCCCGGTGCATGTTCGCCTCGTTGGTGACGCCGTCGAACTGCAGGTAGGCCAGCCTGAGGCCGGCCTGCTTTGCCTTGCTCGCGAACTCGAAGTCCTGCGCGAAGCGGATTCCGTTCGTGGCGCACTGCACCGACTCGTAACCCACCTTGCGCGCATAGGCCACCGCGTCGAGGAAGTACGGGCTGATCGTCGGCTCGCCGCCGCTGAACTGCACCGACATCTGCCGGCGCGGCTTGATCTGAATCGAGTGGTCGAGGATCTCCTTGATCTCCTCCCAGGTCAGCTCGTGCACGTACCCGACCTGGTTCGCATCCATGAAGCAGGGGTTGCACATCATGTTGCAGCGATTGGTGAGATCGACCGTGAGCACCGCACCCCGGCCATACTTGATGGTGGAGGTGCCGTGGTTGTGGTAGGGGTCGGGGGCCATGCGGAAGTCGCGTCCCGGGTACAGCTTCTCCATCCTCTTGAGGAAGTCGGCGTCGATCGCCATCAGGTCGACGAACTCGCCATGCTTCGGGCAGTCCTTCTTCATGTAGATGCCGCCGTTCTCCTCGACGATGCGCGCCTTCACCTCGCCGGGGCGCCCGTCGATGAGGACGTGCCAGTCGACCTCGCCGGCAATGATCGACTCGCGGACCTCCTTGACGCACCTGGGGCAGAGCGAATCGGTCTCCCGGGGGAATCCGAGCTCGGGAAAGCTCCTCTCGTGGCTCTTGAGCAGCGGGGCGGGGGCCCACTTCGGCTGGAAGCTGCGGAACGGGACCCGCTGATTGACCGCCTGAAACGTGTGCCATGCGCCCGTGGCGGCAGCTGACAGGCCTTTGCCAACGATTGACTTCATAGACATTGAGTCGAGCCCTCCAGGTTGTTCGCGACTTTGATGCCCGTACTATCAATGCTGCGGGATCGAGCTGCGGGACGGGCTCCTACTTGTCGGCGGTTGCGTCGTGCGTCGCCGGGATCTCTGAGATTTTCAACGACTTGAGCAGCTCGTAGCCCCTGGTCTGGAGACGGCCGCGGAAATCGTTCATGGTCGAATTGACGAAATCCGTCTGTCCGGGATCCTCCTCTTTGATGCTCCGGATCAACGTGATGGGTCCTTCGAGCGCTTCGAGCACGTCGGCCAGCGAGAGACAATGCGGCTCAGCCTTCAGATAGTAGCCGCCCTTCTTTCCCCGGACGGATCCGAGAATGCCCCGGCTCCTGAGCTTCGCCAGGATCTGGGCGAGGAATGTTCGCGGTATGCCGCAGCGTCCCGCGATCTCGTCGCGAAGACTCAGCTTGCCGTCGGGCTGCATCGCCAGATAGAGGATGGCGGCCAGCCCGTATTCCCCGCGTCGGCTGATTCTCATGCCCTGGTTCGCACGGCGTTGTGCGCCTCCGGTTCCAAACGCGCGTTACTTTATCGAATCGGTCATGAATCCGCAAGCGAAAGATAACTCGCTGAAAACACAGACTATGCAAGGGTTTTCAGGCAGTCGGTGCGCTGTGGGCGGCTTATCGTATAATGCGCGGGCCATGAACCGCATCGAAGCGATACTCGAGCGAGTCGAAAAGCCGGCCCGCTACATGGGTGGGGAATTCAACTCAGTCGTCAAGGATCACTCCACCACCGCCGTGAAGGTGGCGCTGGCGTTCCCCGACACCTACGAGATAGGCATGTCCCACCTGGGCCTGCGCATCCTTTATGATCTGTTCAACAAGCGTGAAGACATGCTGATGGAGCGTGTGTTCGCCCCCTGGCCCGACCTCGAGCAGGAGCTGCGCGCCAACGGCCTGCCGCTTTTCACCCTCGAGACCCGCTCGCCGCTCACGGCGTTCGACATCATCGGGTTCACCCTCCAGTTCGAGATGTGCTACACGAACATCCTCCAGATGCTGGACCTGGCGGGCATTCCGTTTCATGCCGAACAGCGCGGAGATGACTGGCCGCTGATCGTCGGGGGTGGGCCCGTTGCCTTCAGCCCCGAACCGATCGCGCCGTTCTTCGATCTGTTTCACATCGGCGACGGCGAAGAATGCTTTCCTCTGCTCGCCGAGCGATACGTCCGGCTCAAGGGGGAAGTCACCGGCTCGCCCCGTCAGCGGCGTGAGAAGATCCTGCGCGAGCTGGCGGAGATCCCGGGTGTCTATGTCCCGCAGTTCTACGCGACGCGACGCGACCCGCACTGCGGGCTCGATCATGTCGTGCCGCGCGAGGATCTGGGCTGGGCCCCGCCCTTTCCCGTCAAGCGCGCCGTGCTCGACGATATCAACCGGTTTCCTTTTCCGGCGAACACCGTGGTGCCTCACGCCGAGATCGTTCACGACCGCGTGTCGGTGGAAATCGCCAGAGGCTGCACCGAGGGATGCCGATTCTGCCAGGCCGGCATCATCTATCGGCCTGTCAGGGAACGCACGCCCGAATCGATCATCGACTCGGCCCTTTCGGGGCTCGAGAAGACCGGCTACGACGAGATCTCCATCACATCCCTCTCGCCGGCCGACTATTCCTGTTTTCCGACGTTGGTGGAGAAGATCATGGACCGTGTGGCCGACGCGCGTGTCGGGGTCTCCGTCTCCTCGCTGCGCCCGTACGGTCTGACCGAGCACCTCGCCGAACAGATCGGCCGCGTGAAGAAGACCGGGTTCACCATCGCCCCCGAAGCAGGCAGCCAGCGCATGCGCGACGTGCTCAACAAGGGAATCACCGAGGAGAACATCCTGATGGCCGCGCGCAACGCGTCGCGTCAGGGCTGGGATCTGATCAAGCTGTACATGATGATCGGGGTCATCGGCGAGACCGACGACGATCTGCAGGCGATCGTCGACCTCGGACACAAGATCTACGATGTGCAGCGCGCCGAGCTCAGGAAGGCCAAAGGCCGTCTGCAGCCACGCATCAACCTGTCGGCCTCCTCGCACATCCCGAAGCCTTTCGCGCCATTCCAGTGGATGGCCATGGAGACGGTGGAGACGCTGTATGCCAAGCAGCAGTTCATCGCCGAGCGGGTACACCGCAAGGGGATCAAGTTCAAGCGGCATCATGTGGAGGTGTCGCAGCTCGAAGGGGTGATGTCCCGGGGAGATCGGCGCGTGGCGGCGGCCATCGAGATCGCCTATCGGAAGGGTTGCCGGTTCGACGGCTGGACGGAGTATTTCAGGTACGATCTCTGGCTCGACGCGTTCCGGGAGGCGGGCCTCGACTTCACCATCTATCTCGCCGAGCTGCCGATCGAGTCGACGCTGCCATGGGATCACATCGACTGTCTGGTGGAAAAGAAGTTCCTGCTCCGGGAGTACGAACGCGCCCGCAAGGGGCTGCTGTCTCCCGCCTGCGAGAAGCCTTACCGCAAGCACAACATGCCGCCGGAGATGGGCGACAAGCTGATCTGCTATGACTGCGGCTGCGCCTGCGATCTCGATCACATCAAGAAGGAGCGGGTGGACGGCTACCAGGGTCTGCTGCAGCTGCAGCCGGCGCGCAAGCCGCTGTCACCGCCGCCCGTCGACGGACCGTCGTTCCGTTACCGCGCGGCGTTTTGCAAGCTGGGGCAGATGAGATTCCTGTCGCACCTCGATTTGCTGCGGACCATGAGCCGGGCCTTCAGGCGCGCGGGCATTCCGCTGAAATACTCGCAGGGATTCAATCCCAGGCCGGTGATGGCCTTCTCTCCGGCGCTTGCGGTAGGCATCGAGAGCCGGGAAGAGTACGTCGACTTCCAGGTCGGCGTTCCGCTCGACACCCAGGTGGTCGTGCGGCTCAACGGCGTGCTTCCCGAAGGTCTCTCGTTCGTCCGGGTCGTGCCGCTGGCGGATGGCGCCCCCGGCCTGTCCAGGGCGATCACCGCGGCCACCTACCTGGCGACGGTGCCGGGTGTGGAGGCGGACGCGCTGCGCGAGGCGGTCGACGCCTTCAACGGAGCCAGCGAGCGGTTCGTCGACAAGGTGCGCAAGGAGAAGTCGGTGAGTCTCGATTTGAAGCGGTTCGTCGGCGGAGTGGACCTGGTGCACGAAGAAGGAATCGGGGCGGCCCTCAGGTTTCCGGTCATGCTCGACCAGACCGAGGGTTCCGTGAAGCCCGACGAAGTGCTGCGTGGCATTCTCGGCCGCGAGACTGAAGGGGCGTCGTTCGTACGCGAACGTCTGCATTTCACCTCGCCTCAGGATGTGTCATAGTTTTCGGGGATTTCGGGAGGTGGACCTCAATGCCGAGTAACGGAAACGTCGTCACGCAGATGCATTACGCCCGCCAGGGCATCGTGACCGACGCCATGAGACAAGTCGCCCGCATCGAGAAGGTGGAGCCGGAGCTGATCCGGTCCGAGGTGGCGCGGGGGCGGCTGATCATCCCGGCGAACATCAACCACCACCAGCTCGAGCCGATGGGCATCGGACTGGCGGTGAGCTGCAAGATCAACGCGAACATCGGCAACTCCGCCGTCACATCGGACGTCGACAAGGAGCTCGAGAAACTGGCGCTGTCGGTCAAGCTCGGCTCCGACACGGTGATGGACCTTTCCACGGGCGGCGATATCGATCGGATCCGCGAGGCGATCATCGAGCACAGCCCCGTGCCGATTGGCACCGTGCCGATCTACCAGGCGGTGGTCGGCCTGAGCAAAATGGAAGAGATGACCGAGGACGACCTGCTCGGCATGATCGAGCACCAGGCAAAGCAGGGCGTCGATTACATGACGCTGCATGCGGGCGTGCTGCTGCGGCACCTGGCGCTGGTGAGGGGGCGCATCACCGGCATCGTCAGCCGCGGCGGGTCTCTGCTGGCGCACTGGATGCTCTACCACAGGAAGGAAAACCCTCTCTACACCCGATGGGACGACATCCTCGACATCTGCCGCCGATATGACGTCACGATCAGCGCGGGCGACGGACTCAGACCCGGCTGCACCCACGACGCGTCCGACGCCGCGCAGTTCGCCGAGCTGTACACGCTGGGCGAGCTGACCCGCAGGGCATGGGAGAAGGACGTGCAGGTGATGATCGAGGGGCCTGGACATGTCCCGCTGAATCAGATCGCGGTCAACGTGAAGCTGCAGCAGCAGATCTGCGGGGAAGCGCCGTTCTATGTTCTCGGCCCGCTGGTCACCGACATCGCTCCAGGCTACGACCATGTCACCTCGGCGATCGGCGCGACGATGGCCGGATGGGCCGGGGCGTCGCTGCTGTGCTACGTGACACCGAAGGAGCATCTCGGCCTGCCGGAAGCCGAGGACGTGCGCCAGGGAGTCATCGCGTACAAGATCGCGGCACACGCGGCCGACATCGCGCGAGGCAGACCCGGCGCCCGCGACCGCGACGACGAGCTGTCGCGCGCGCGGTTCTCCTTCGACTGGAACCGCCAGTTCGAATTGAGCCTCGACCCGGAGCGCGCGCGGGCGATGCACGACGAGAGCCTTCCGTCGGAGTACTTCAAGTCCGCGGAATTCTGCTCGATGTGCGGGCCGCGTTTCTGCTCGATGCAGAGCGAGTATCGGGTCGATCGGATCGAGGCCAAGGATCTCGAATTCGCCGCGTCGTCGGAAGGCATCGACAGCGTCGCGCTGGGCACCGCGCTTTCCCGCGAGGTGAGGGGGAACCTCCCCACGGCGCCGCCCGGATACGAGACACAGTTCGACGCGGCCCGGTCGTCGGGCGCGATGGACACGGTCCGGTCGCGCTGACGCAAGGTGCCTGCACTCTATCTGCTCAGACATGGAATCCCCGAACCCCAGGGGGACGATCCGTCCCTCACGGAGGAAGGGGTTGCCTTGATGGAGGCCGAGGCGCGCGGCATCGCGGCTCTCGGCCTGCGGCTCGACACTATTTTCTCGAGTCCGATGAGAAGGGCGCGGCAGACCGCCGGCATCGTCGCCGAGGCGCTCGGCCTCTCGGCCCGGTTGACCGTCCACAAGGCGCTGTCTCCGGGATGCCGCCTGGGCGGATTGGGGCGGCTCTTCCGGGACAACGGCGACGATCTCTCGATTCTCCTGGTGGGCCATCAGCCCGACCTGGGCAGGATCGCCTCCGATCTGATCGGAGACCGGGAGACGCTGCACCTCGACAGAGGCACACTGGTCTGCCTCGAAGTGGCCGCCTGGCCACCCGGACCGCCCGCGATGCTCTTGCGCGTGATGACAGCGGGCGATCTGGCACGAGGCTGAGAAACTTCCGCAGGCCGCGCAGCCGGGTCGTGCGCGCCCAAGACGAGACTCAGACCGAGATCAGGACGTCTTCGCCCTCGACCTTCGTCTCGAAGGTGGCCAGCTTCGCGCTGGCGTTCATCTTCGCCTCGCCCGTCTTGACGTCATACTGCCATCCATGCCACGGGCAGGTGACCGTCTCGCCGTCGATGAATCCCTCGCCGATCGGCCCGCCGCGATGCAGGCAGGTGTTGTCCAGCGCGTAGAACTTCCCCTCCACGTGACACAGCGCGAGTGTTTTCCCGCCGCATTCCACCACCCGGGCTTCGCCCGGCTTGATATCCGAGACCTTCGCCGCCTTGACGAACTCTGGCATGATACGCTCCTGTCTGCCCGTTCAAATTGACCGGATGGAGGATTCTAGACCGTGGCTTCGGTCGCAGGCAACAGGACCTCGACGCGCAGCTTCTCTCTGAGCGCGCCATCCGAGTTCAATTTCCACCGGACCGTCCTGAGCCACGGTTGGTACGACCTGCCGCCGTTTCGATGGGACGCGGCCACGGGATATCTGTGGAGACCGCTGCGTCTTCCCGGCGCCGGCGCCGCGATCGCCCGTGTCCGGTTCCTCGCACGAGGCGGCGTCGGAGCGATCGAATCCCGCATCGTCGCCAACGCCCCGATCACGCCGGGCGACCTGAAGACCGCACGACGGGACATCGCGCACATCTTCCGGCTCGACGAGAACCTCGGGAGCTTCTACCGGCGCGCGGACGAAGTGCGGCGCCCCGACCTTCGCTGGACCGGATCGGTCGGCGCCGGACGGCTGCTGCGCTCGCCGGACGTGTTCGAGGATCTGGTCAAGATGATCTGCACCACCAACTGCAGCTGGTCGCTGACACGCGTGATGGTCACGGCGCTGGTGGATCGGCTGGGCCTGGAAGCGCCGGAAGGAGGCAGGCTCTTTCCCGACGCCGCGGCGATGGCCGGCAGACCCGAGCGCTTCTACCGGGACGTGGTGCGCGCCGGCTACCGCGCTTCTTCCCTGCGGGGCCTCGCGCGCCGGGTCGCCGGCGGCGGGCTCGACCTGGTCTCGTGGAACGACCCGGCCCGGCCCACACCCGGGATACGCGAGGAGATCCTCTCGATCGATGGGGCAGGCCCCTACGTGGCGGACAACATGCTCAAACTTCTTGGACGCTACGACGGACTCGGCATCGACTCCTGGTGCCGCCGGAAATTCTCCGGGATGTACCACAAGGGGCGCGCGGTGAAGGACCGTCGCATCGAGAGTTTCTACGAGCCGTTCGGCGCCTGGCGCGGGCTCGCGCTCTGGTGCGACATCACCCGCGACTGGTTCGAGGGAGACAAGGCGGTGGTCGGCGTCACGGAGAAGCTCACCGCGGCGACCTACTGACGCGTCGCGCGGACATATATAATGGACGGC
>DASROJ010000121.1:0-3713 GCA_035646975.1 Patescibacteria group bacterium | reverse complement strand
GGTGCGCGCCATCCTCGGTCAGCAGAGCGCCGGTGAGAAGCCTGAAGTCGGTGGCGCCGGCGCCGCGCTCCGATCGAAAGTCGAATCCGAAACGGCGCAGCTCCGCATCCAGAGCGTCGCGGCCCACCTCACCGCCGATCCTGCCGAAGGCGATGTTGCACGACACGGCCACCGCCTGGTCAATCGACTCGACACGCCGGTGCGGCATCCAGTCCCGGAACGCGACGCCATCGATCGCTATCCACCCGGGGCAGTCCAGCGGAAAAAGCCCTTCGACATCCAGCCCCTTTCTCAGCGCGGCGGTCAGCGTGATCATCTTGATGATCGAACCGGGCTCGTAGGTCCTGGTGAGCGCGGGCAGCGCGGCTCCGTCGGGCGAGAGCCATGAGGCAGGCTGCGAGGCGGCGGCCAGCAGCCCGCCGGTGGCCACATCGACCACCACGAGAGAGCCAGATCGTGCCCCCAGCGCCGCCTGCGCGGCGCGCTGCATCTCGAGATCGAGGCTCAGACGAACGTGTCCCGTGTTGTCGCGTGGATCCAGGTGGATGGCATAGGGTCCGCTCAGCAGCGGCCCCAGTTCGGGAACGAGCAACGCCGGATGCCCGGTCGTCATGTCGAGACCCGCCAGCGGAGCGCCCCGGGCGTCGAACAGGTAGTCGGCTCGCCCGGTTTTCCGTTTCGCCGCGATGATCGCCCGCTGTGCGTCGATCCGTTCCTTGAGCGAGGATTCGCCGGTGGCCTCGCCCAGATGTTTTTCGGAATCGTCCAGGCGGTTCAACCCGTTTTCGGCCGCCCCGAGATAGAAGGCGGTGGCCGGGGTGCTGGCAATGGTCAGACGATGCGCGGCGTATGTCCGGGCCGCTTCGATCTTTCCTTCGCGGAGGAACGAGAGCAGGACCGATTCTTCGCCGAACGCCGGCGGATGGAAGAACCCTCCGCGCGCCGCGAGCAGATGTGTGCCTGCCTCGTCCAGGCGCCCGCGCGCCAGGTCGACCACCCCGAGCGCGTCGTTGACCCGGCCCGAACGGACGTGCCAGAAGGCCGCCCGGGTGAGTATCGCGTGGGCCTCGTCGAACCTGCCGTCCCGGTAGGCCGCATCGGCCCTGCCGACGTGACGGCCGGTCCAGGCGAACAAGGCGGTGTAGACGACGATGGCCGCGGCGCCCAGCCGCCGGATCCAGGCGCCCATGCCCGGTCTCTTGCGGTCGACATCCTTCCACCGTTCGCGGCGACTGCCCGGAACCATCGGTGTCACTGGGCCGCTTGCTGCACGAGCGTCAGCTCGACCACGTCGCCTTTGCGCGTCCCGAGCAGATCGGCGGCGCGAACCTGGTTCGCCGCGATCTCCAGCATGTTCGAGGAATTGTAGAGAAGGAACGGCGTGCCGGCAGGCGCCTCCGCGTAGGTGTTGAACGATTGCGTGACGCGGTGCGTGCCGACCACCGCGGTGAACCCGGATGCCTTCATCCGCTGTGCCATCGACTCCATTGACGAGCGTGTCACGTTGAGGATGACATTGCCGAACCGATCGACATGAGCGACCGTCGCGCGTATCGCTCCTTCAGGCGTCACCTTCGGCCGCGGCAGGTCGAGCCGCACGATGTTCTCCACCGCGTCACCGAAGTTCGACGAGTCGATGCCACGGGCGAGGTGGGCCGCGACGGGACCGAAGATGTCCCTGGCGTGAAAGGTGGGGCTGACACCGGCGCGGAAGTAGTGCGCCGCGGTCAGCTCGATGACCTTGACCGGCGGCTCGACCTCGAACACGTACGAGAAGATTCCGTTGTCGGGCCCGATGAAGTACGAGGTTTCGGTTACCGCGATAATCGGGCGGCGGGACGTGCCGACGCCGGGGTCGACAACGGCCAGATGCACGGTCCACTTGGGAAACGCCGCGTAGGTGTTGCGCAGCACCCAGCCTGCTTCCAGAACATCGTGGGCGGGGATCTCATGGGTGATGTCCACGATGGCGATCTGCGTTGAAACCGTGAGCATCGCCGCCTTGACTGCCGCGACGTAGTGATCGGAGTTTCCGAAATCGGTGGTCAGCGTGATGATCGGCACTCGCGTTTCCGGCATCTCACTCCTCCTCAGGGCCCTGGCAGCGGAATCAGCATCCGCGCAATGTTGAAGTAGACCACGATGCCCACGACGTCCACGAGCGAAGCGACGAAGGGGGATGACGCGACCCCCGGGTCGAGTCTGAGAATCTTGAAAAGCAGCGGTAGCATCGCCCCCACCACCGATCCGGCCATGACGATGAGGACCAGCGACAGGCCCACGGCGAGCCCGACGGCGCTGCCGTTTCCCCACATCAGCGCCCGGAAGTAACCGATGGTGCCCAGAAACAGGCCCAGCGCAAGACCCATCCCCGTCTCGCGGTAGAACACCCGCAGCCAGTCGCGCAACCGCACGTCGCCGACGGCAAGACCTCTGATCACGAGAGTGGCCGACTGGGAGCCGGAGTTGCCGCCGGCCGAGATGATGAGAGGCACGAAGAACATGAGGGTCACGACGCGCTCGAGGGTCGCCTGATAGTGGCGCAGCGCGGTGCCCGTGGCCATCTCCTCGATGAACAGCAGGGTCAGCCATCCGCCCCGGCGCCAGGCAAGGTGCCAGAACCCCGCGCGAAGATAGGGCGTGTCGAACGGCTGCACACCGCCCATGCGCTGCACGTCCTCGGTCGCCTCCTCTTCCAGGACGTCGATGACGTCGTCATGCGTCACGATGCCCACGAGACGGTTTTCCGCGTCGACGATGGGCAGGGCGAGGAAGTCGTATTTCTGGATCTGGCGTGCCACCTCCTCCTGGTCGGTGTCCACCGAGGCGCTGATGAGCGGTTGTCGCCGAACCTCCATGATCCCCTGGTCGGGGCGCGCGAGCACCAGCTCTCGCAGCGTGGTATAGCCGAGAAGCTTCCGGTCCGCGTCGGTGATGTAGACGTAGTAGATGGTTTCGCTGTCGGGGGCGATTCGCCGAAGCCGTTGCAACGCATCGCCGACCGAGATGTCGGCCGGAAGCGAGGCGTACTCGGTGGTCATGAGAGCCCCGGCCGTATCCTCTTTATATGCGACGAGCTTCCTGACCTCGTTGCGTTCGGCCTGCGCCAGCAGGGGCAGGATGCTCTCGGCGGTGCGCTCCGGAACGGACTGGATGAAGTCGGCCCGGTCGTCGGCCGACATCTCTTCGATGATGTGGATCATCTTGCCGCGTCCCAGGGCCTCGAGCAGCCGGAGCTGGTCCTGCTCTTCGAGATGCTCGAAGGTCAGGACCCGCTTCTTCTCCGTGAGGGATTCGAAGACGATGGCGGCCTGCGCCTGCGCGAGATTGGCGATGACGTCCGCGATGTCGGCCGGGTGCACCTGCGCCAGCGCGCGACGCAGCGCCTCACGATCGTCCTTTTCGAGGATCTCCTGGATCTCGGGCAGGATGACAGCGGTCACGTCATTCATGAACTCACCGTTGCTGTGTCTGGTTCGAGACGGATTGCGGTGCGGCGGAGGAAGAGACGGAGCGGGACGGCGGGTGCGCGCACGCTACGTCGGCGGTATGGGCGCCACCCGGACCTTGACTCGCGAGCCTTCCCTCGTGCCGTGACTGCCAGTGCTGCCGTCCATCGAATGTGAATCCTTATTCAGCAGAACATTCAGTAGAACCCGTTCAGTACAACCCGTGCCGGCCGATCCTTCAACGGCGAATCGACGATCTTCCCG
>DASROJ010000120.1:0-23990 GCA_035646975.1 Patescibacteria group bacterium | reverse complement strand
GGCTGGGAGGGACGCAGCTCGAACCCCTCTCCCTTGAGCACCTGGGAGCTGGGCGGCTCCGGCTCGGCCTCCGCCTCGGGCCTGCGTCGTTCGCCATCGAGCGTGAAGGCGCGCCTGTCCGTGACCTTTATAGGGTCTTTCTTGCCCTCGTGCTCGTCGTTCTTCGACATTCGAGACCTCAGGCGCGGAACTGGGCGGCATCTCATCCTCGGCGCCGCCTGCATGTGGTGTGCGGCGCGATGCTATCACTTGAATGGCGGCCCGATCAATGGAACAAGCCCCGGCCGGTGGCCCGATTCTTGAAGGGTCGCTGAACACCGGCATACAATGGTTTCTTTTCGAGTGGGAGGCAACTTTTTGAGAGAATCGAGCCCCTTTGAGGAGTTGGTCGCGGTGATGGCCCGTTTGCGGGGACCGGAGGGCTGTCCGTGGGACAGGGAGCAGACCCTTCAGACCCTCCGAACCTACCTGGTCGAGGAAACATACGAGCTGATCGAGGCGATCGAGGCGAAGGACCCCCTGATGCTCCGGGAGGAGCTTGGAGACCTGCTGCTGGAGGTCGTTTTCCTGGCCCAGGTCTGTTCCGAGCAGGGTCTTTTCGGCATCGACGAGGTCGTGGGTGGAATCCGGGACAAGCTCGTGCGGCGACACCCGCACGTGTTCGGCGATCGCAAGGCGGAAAACGCTCACGAGGCCATCCGGCGGTGGGAAGACATCAAGAACGAGGAGCGGGCCTCCTCAGGCGACGCCGGCCATTCCCTGCTTTCCGGTGTGCCCGCCCACATGCCAGCGCTGTTGCGAGCGCATCGTCTGTCGACCAAGGCGGCATTGGCCGGCTTCGACTGGAAGCAGCTGGCCGACCTCTACGAGAAACTGTTCGAGGAGCTGGCGGAGTTCAGGCAGGCCGCCGATGAGGGCGATCGCCCGGCGATGGAGGAGGAGCTGGGAGATCTCCTCTTCATCACCGCCAACCTCGGCCGTTTCTCGGGAATCGATCCTGAGCTTGCGCTGCAGGCGGCCAACCGGAAGTTCATCGCGCGGTTTCATCATGTCGAAAGCGGCCTGAAAGCGAAAGGAATTGAGCCCGGAAAGAGTGCCTTCGATCAGATGGAACTGCTCTGGGAGGAGGCCAAGTCACTCGAAAAGCGGGAACCGCCGGATCAGTCGACCAGCTCGAGATAGCTGCCCATCCGGCGAAACTTGAGATTCCGGCGTTCCTTCCGCTCTTCCGGATCGAGAGGCGAGATCTCGCGCAACTGCCGTTCCAGGACCTCGCCGAGGATCTGCGCGCTCGCCTGGTGATCGGTGTGGGCGCCGCCGCGGACCTCGGGAATGATCTCGTCGACCACTCCAAGCCCGCGAAGATCCTGCGCGGTGAGCTTGAGCGCCCTGGCGGCTTCCTTCTTCCACTTCTCCTGGTCCTTCCAGAGAATCGCGGCGCACCCTTCGGGGCTTATCACCGAGTAAATCGCATGCTCGAGGATGTTGACCACGTCTCCCATGCCCAGCGCCAGGGCGCCGCCGCTGCCCCCTTCTCCGGTCACCGTGGCGATGAACGGCACGCGAAGACCGGCCATCTCCCGGAGGTTCATCGCGATCGCCTCGGCCTGGCCGCGCTCCTCGGCACCGATGCCCGGGTAGGCGCCGGGCGTGTCGATGAAACTGATGATCGGTCTGCCGAATTTCTCGGCGAGTTTCATGATACGAAGCGACTTTCGATACCCCTCCGGCCGCGGCATGCCGAAGTTGCGCGTGAGCTTCTCCTTGGTGTCCCTCCCCTTCTGGTGGCCGATCACACAGACCGGGGTCCCCTTGAAGAGCCCGAATCCCGCGACGATGGCCGGGTCTTCCTTGAACTTGCGATCGCCGTGCAGCTCGACGAAATCCTCGATCAGGTAGCGAATGTAATCGAGGGTATAAGGCCGCTGCTGGTGGCGGGCGACCAGGGTCTTCTGCCAGGGAGAAAGCCGGCCGAAAATATCCTGACGCAGTCCGTCGAGTCTCGCCTTGAGACGGTCGATCTCCGCCTGTGTGTCGCGGCTCGCCGGAAACGCGGACAACTCCTCGATGCGCCTCTCGACTTCGACGATCGGCGCCTCGAATGCGTCTTCGTTGCTCGTGCTCTGACCTGGGAATCGGGGCATTGAAGGCTTCTCCCCTCGGATGCGGAGGTGAAATCTATCAGCGTGTGACGCGGGATGTCAATCGCGACCGCGCGGCCGCCTGCTCATCCGCCTCACCAGTGAGGCGGCAAGCGCACTTTCGGCGGCGTCATCGGTCACCTCGCCGTCCAGGCGTGCCTGCCTGAGGCGGCCAAGCACTTTGGCGAATTCCCGTCCAGGCGCCAGCCCCATCCGCAGCAACGCCTCTCCTGTCACGTTGACGCTGACCGCGCGCAGCCTGCGATGGTAGATCTCGATCGCGCGTCGGGCCCGGGCAGGACCGGTCGCCCAGGCCAGCGCCAGCAGATCCGGGGATGATTCCTCGATGCTCTTCGCGATCCGGCTGGGCCGTGTCGCGGAGCAAAGAGCTCGAACGAGCGGTGGCAATTCGACACCGCTGAGCACGAGCCGCTCGGCGGCCTGACCGGTGATGCGCAATCGCGCAGCGAGCGCCTCGCGCTGGGCCTGGCGCGCGCGCAGCGAGAGGACCATCAGGAGCAGCAACGATCGCTCCGCAAGGCTCGAGGATTGCTCCAGCGGGAGCACGCCCGCCCGGAGTCCTTCCATCAGCCGTCCGACCGACGTCGCGGCGGCCGCGTCGAACCGAAGTCCCGTGCCCATCTGTTCGAGAAGCCCCATCCTCGCGATCTGTCGAAGCGCGAGGGCCGGCTCCGGCTCTGCGGCGATGAGGCTGAACTCGCGGAACAATCGCTCTCCACTCAACGCATCGAACGCCCTGACATCCCGCGCAAGCGAAAGACTCGCGATGGATTCGCCGGCCGGTGAGAATCCGAGCCTCGCCGCGAGCCTCGCGATGCGAAACGCCCGCGTGGGGTCCTCCGTGATGCTCAGCGAGTGGTTGACGCGCAGCAGGCGGGCGCGCAGATCCCGTTCGCCGCCCAGCTCGTCGGTCAATCGTCCGTACCGGGCCCCGTCCAGATGAATCGCCATGCTGTTGATCGTCACATCCCGCCTGAGCAGGTCCTCGAGCAGCGTGCCGGGTGTCACGCGCGGAAGGGCCGACACGGTGTCGTAGGTCTCCCTCCGCGCGCTGGCCACGTCGATCCTTCCACCGCCGGCCGGCTCGATGACCGCGGTGCCGAACATCTCGTGCCGCGTCACCCTCGCATCCAGGATTTCGCCGAGTTCCTCGGCGAACATGACGCCGTCTCCCTCCACGACCAGATCGATGTCCTTCGATGGCGTTCCAAGAAGGACGTCCCTGACGACACCGCCCGCCAGGTAGAGCCCCACCCCCTGCGCTCCGGCCAGGCCACCGGCCTTCCTCAGGATGCCGGCGTGGTCCGCGCCCAGCGTCCTGTGCATCCTGGCGCCGAGATCCCTGCCCAGGAGCCAGCCTGGAGGAGCGAACCGAGGCACATGCCTGCGAACCGCCTCCTCCAGACGGTGACGGGTCACGACTCCCTGCAGCGATCCGCGTGACGCTCCGACCACAAGACCCGCGGCGATTCCGACGGAAGCCTTCTTCATGGCACGGAGATCGGCAGACGGACTCACGCGCGGCGCCCCGCCGGCGGCGATGTCCGCCACGCGTTCATCGCCCAGGCCGTGCCGCAGCGCGTTTTCACCAAGCGCACGCGTGAGCATGCCGACAGGCTTGCCGGCCGCGACGACCGGGGCGGCCGACGCCTGGTGCGCGCGCAGCCGGCGTGCCGCCCCAGCAATGGTCTCCCTCGCCCCGACGACGACGCGCAAGGGTTCCATCAGGTTCCGGGCAAGAGGGCTCGGTTTTACGCGGGCCAGGCTCACCTCCCCGACAATCGATCAGGCGCGCGGATGGAACCGGCGGTACAGTTTCTTGAGCCGCTCGCGATCGACGTGCGTGTAAATCTGCGTGGTCGAGATGTCCGCATGTCCCAGCATCTTCTGCACCGACCGCAGATCGGCGCCATGCTCGAGCAGGTGCGTCGCGAAGCTGTGCCGGATGACGTGCGGGCTCAGCCTCGACGAAGGGATGCTCACCTGCCTTCCATAGGACTTCAGCGTCTTCCAGAAAGCCTGCCGGGTGAGCCGCCCGCCGCGCGACGAGACGAACAGCACGTCGGCGCCTCGACCCTTCAACAGTCGCTCTCGCGCATGCTCCAGGTAGAGCTTGACGGCTTTGCCAGCCTCCTTGCCGAACGGCACGATCCGTTCCTTGGAACGCTTTCCCATGCACACGAGGTATCCCATCTCGAGATTCAGGCTCTCCGTCCTCAGCGTGATCAACTCGGAGACACGGATGCCCGTGGCGTAGAGCAGCTCGATCATGGCGCCGTCGCGCAGCCCCATGGGCTCGCCGCGATCCGGGGCCCGCAGCAGTCGTTCCACCTCGGCCATGCTCAAGGATCGCGGAAGGCGTTTTTCCACGCGCAGCGTCTCCACCCCGTCGATCGGATTCTCCGAGAGCAGTCCTTCGGAGCGAAGAAAGCGAAAGAACGCGCGCAAGGTCGCCTGGGCGCGGCGCACGGAGCGCGGCGATCTGATCGCCCGGTCGCCGGCGGTCTTCGTCTCCTTCTCCACTCCCAGGCTCAGCGCCCTGCGGTACTCGAGAATGGATGCCCTGGTCACGTCGGCCGCCGATTTCAACTTTCGCCGCGTTGCCCACGCGACAAAGCACGCAAGGTCCGATCCGTAGGCCATCACGGTGTTGGGCGACAGGCCCCGCTCGGTCCGGATGTGATCGAGGAAACGGGCGACTTCGGAGTCGAGCGCGGTGAGATGCCCGGTCGTGCGCAGGACTCTCATTCCGCCGGCTCGAGGATGAACGTGACCGGTCCGTCGTTGACCAGCTCGATCTCCATCATGGCGCGGAAGACCCCTTTGGCGACCCTGGCGCCCTGCCCGGAAAGCGCGCTGACGAGGCGTTCATAGATCGGCTCGGCCTGATCGGGGGGCGCTGCTCCGTCGAAGCCGGGTCTTCTCCCCTTCCGCAGCGTGCCCGCCAGGGTGAATTGGGACACGACGAGAATTTCTCCCCCGATGTCGAGCACCGAGCGTTCCATCCGTTCATCCCGGGTATCCTGCGCGGCAAAGATCCTCAGATGGACGATCTTCTCGGCCGCCTTGTCGGCAACCGCCGCGTCGTCATCCCGCTCGACACCCACCAGAAGCAGCAGCCCCGCCCCGATGGCGGCTCTCTGCGCGCCCGCCACCCGGACCGAGGCGCGCGAAACCCGCTGGATGACGATTCTCATGGGCCACAGATCACTTGCGTGACGACCGCCTCAGCGGCATCGCCGACAGGACATCGTGCATCTCTTTGACCCCCATCAGTCGGCAGATCAGAAAGTAGGTCGCGGTGGCCACGCCCAGCGTGCCGAACAACGCCAGCCCGCGCCCCAGAGGCACGCCTGCCAGGGCCGCGTCGAGGCATCGTAACACGACGACCGCGACTCCCCCCATCAACACGGACGCGCCCAACAGCCTCAACGCGGGAATCGCCAGCCCCTTGACCCAGGGCAATCCGTGGCGCCTCGCAAACACCCCCATGAGGAGCGACATGTTGAGTGTGGCCGACAGCGAATCGGCCAGCGCGATGCCACCCTGCTTCATCAGGTAGCTCAACGACGCGCAGAAACACAGATGCGCGCCAAGCGTCCAGGCCGCCAGGATTGCCGGGGTGCGCGTGTCCTTCTGTGAATAGAACGCCGGCGCCAGGATTTTCACGGCGCCGAACGGCAGCAGCCCGACGGCATAGAACATCAGCGCATGAGCCGTGTAGGCGGTGTCCTCCGCGGTGAACCGGCCGTGCTGGAACAGCACGCCGATGATCCGGTCACGAAAGAGTATCAGGCCCACGGAGGCCGGCAGCGTGATGAACGCCACCACGCGCAGACCGTACAGAAGCGTCCTCCTCATCTCGTCGATGCGCCCTGCGGCGGCCTGCTTGGACAGCGTGGGAAGGATCACCGTCGACACGGAGATCGCAAACGAGCCCAGCGCCAGCTCGTTGACGCGGCCCGAGTAATAGAGCGCCGAGACGCTCCCCTCCTTGAGCAGCGACGCGAAGAACGAGTCGACGAGCAGCATGATCTGCGTGATGCCCATCCCGAAGAGTCCGGGCAGCATCAGCCGGCCGATCTGCCGGACACCCGGGTCGCGAAATCCGGTCATGAGGGGAAACCGCATCCCCATCTTCATCACGAAGGGGATCTGGAATGCGATCTGCAGCAGCCCGCCGAACAGGACCCCCCAGGCAAAGGCGTAGGCCGGCTCCTTCATCCAGGGTGACAATCCGAGAGCAGCGCCGATGATGCTCAGGTTCAGCAGCACCGGCGTGAACGCCGGCACGGCGAACGAGCCGTTGACGTTCAGGATCCCCTGCACCAGTGCCGCCAGCCCGATGAAGAGAAGATACGGGAACATCAGCCGGTTCAGGCTGACGGTGAGGTCCCACTTGCCTTCGATGCCGCTGAAGCCGTATGCCATCAGCTTGACCAGCGTGGGAGAAAAGATGACGCCGAGGGCGGTCAGGACCATCAGCACGCAGGCCATCGTCCAGAAGGTGATCGCCGCGAAGCGCCACATCTCCTTTCGGTTCTCGGGCTTCATGTAGTCTGACAGGGTCGGCACGAAGGCGGCGGTGAAGGCGCCTTCTCCCACGAGGCGGCGAAGCAGGTTCGGAATGCGGAACGCGATGATGAAGGCGTCCGCCGAGCGCGACGCGCCGAGCACCTGCGCCTGCAGGTTGTCGCGCACATAACCGAACACGCGAGACAGCAGGGTCATGAACGACATGACTCCTGCGGATCTGACCAGTCTTCTTTCTTCGTCCATCGGGGGCATCAATCGTGGACCTCGACTCCGCTCGTCAGGCGATTCTCTTGACTAAGCGGGCGCTCATGATAGTCTAGGCGCATCGCTCCGTCACCTCTGAAAGGGACATCGCATGGCAAGCGTCAACAAGGTCATCCTCGTGGGTCACCTCGGCCGCGACCCCGAGCTTCGTTACACGCCCAGCGGGACCGCTGTGGCGAATTTCACCCTGGCAACCAACGATGCCTGGACCGACAAGGCGGGTGAGAAACAGGAACGCACCGAATGGCACCGCATCGTCGTGTGGGGCAAACAGGCTGAGATCGCCGGCGAGTACCTGACCAAGGGAAAGCAGATCTTCGTCGAAGGCTCGCTTCAGACACGGGAGTGGAACGACAAGGAAGGCAACAAGCGCCAGACCACCGAAGTCAAGGCGCAGCGCCTGATCATGCTCGGCCGGGGCGAGGGGCGATCCGAAGCCTCCGGCATGAGTCGCGGCGGCGAAATCGACGCTGGCGCGGAACCCCAGGTGAGCGAGGACGACATCCCGTTCTAGAGATCGGCTCAGCCCTTTGCAGGGTTGGCCCTCTCGGTGGCTTCCCTCGTGAAGGGCGAGTCGGGATACTCCTGCATGATCCGCCGGTAGATTTCACGGGCCTCGTCGATCTTGCCCTGCCCTTCGAGTACCCGCGCCTGGTTCATCAGGACCATGTCCGCCGGAAATCGCTCCGACGCGGTGGCCGCAAGGCTCGCATAGATCTCCAGGGCGCCCGCCGCGTCTCCCTGGGCCTCGTGGACCTGCGCCTGCATGAACTTCGACGAGGCCGAAAGGAAATCATCGGACGTGTCTGCGGCCAGCGGCTCGAGCGTGTGGAGAGCCTCGGGATAGTTTCCCAACTCCTTCTGGGCCACCGCCTTGTAGTAGGTGGCCCACTTCGCGGATTTCGAGCTGGGATAGGCGCTGAGCACCTCCGAGGCCAGCCGCTCGACGTCCTCGTACTTCTGGCGTCGGGTCGGGTAGGCCTTCGCGGCCTGTCCCGCCAGCGTGTCCTCTTCGGTCACGGGGGCTCCGGCCGCCCGGTAGACAGCCGCCAGCTTCACCTGCGACGCGGTCTCGCGGCTCCTGGAGAACCAGATGCCACCGGCGATTGCCACCGAGAGCAGGATCAGGGCGCCGGCCGCGATGGCCACGCTTCGCGAATGGTCCTGGACAGCCGAGCGAAGATCTCCGATCGTCGTGGCGAGCTCGTCCCGCTTGATCTCCTTGCGTGTGATCCTGACTCCAGCCACGGTCGAGACTCCGCTTGAATGGATGAGGATGGAACAACCGGGTATCGCGGGGCATCCTAAGGCATGGCATCCGGGCTGTCAATCAACGCGCGCGGGCTGGTCGTGCTGTCATCGGATGACGGGGGGCGGGAGCACGACAAGTAATATGGTGGGCCCGGCGAGATTCGAACTCACGACCCCCGGTTTAGGAAACCGGTGCTCTATCCGACTGAGCTACGGGCCCGACCGGGCGTGAGGGTACGATCAATAGGACGGGCTGACAAGATCAGGGAGTCTTGTCTGCGGGGTGCCTGCCAAGGATTTCCTCGGCGATCTTCCGCTGCTGCGCGGCCTCCGCCGTCCGGCCAGCCTGCTCGAGGCAACGCACCAGACCCATGTGCGATGTCATGTTCCGGTAATCGGACGCCAGAGCGCTGGTGAACAACGGGATCGCCTCCGGGCAACGTCCTTTTTCCGACAGGACGAGCGCCAGCACCACCTGCGCGTTGCCGTCGCCCGGCCGCCTGGCAAGGGCACGCCGCAGGAACTTCTCCGCCTGATCGTTGTCGCGACGCTGGTGCGCCAGGAAGCCGAGCCCGAACAGTGCGTCGGCCTCTTCCGCGTCGAGACCGAGGGCCGAGTTCAGCTCCGAGGCGGCGTCCCTGGCATTTCCTTTCTTGATGAGCAGCAGCCCCAGCGCAGCGTGGGCGCCCGCGTCACGGGGACTCAACGCGAGCGCGCGCCGCAGCGGCGGCTCGGCCAGGTCGAGTCGACCGTCGTGCATCGCCGCCTTTCCCATCCCGGTCAGCGCGCGCGGATCGTCGGGCCGCTCCTGCAGAAGACGATCATAGATCTCGAGGGCCTGCTCGAACTCTCCAACCCCTTCGTGAAGATTCGCCAGGACGATCAGGTCTTCCGGACTCCTCCTCGAGTCCACCGCCTCGGCCGAACGAAGCAGCGCGCGCGCGGCGTCGAGGTTGCCGATTCTCGTGGCGGCGTGGGCAGCCTTCAGCGCGAGTGCGTCGTTCTCGCTGCGCCCTGGAAACTGTCCGAGGAAGTCCTGTGTCTTCTCGACGGCGTCATCGAGGCGATTCAGCTCGAACAGGCGCTGGATGAATCGAAGCGCCGGCTCCGCGTTGGAGGGGTCTCCGGCGGCCAGTGCCTCCATCGCGTCGAGCTCCTTCTGCCGTGACGAGAGATCCTCGAACACCTTGATCAACTCGGCGCTCTCCTTGATCCGCCCCATCCCCCGGTACGCCTCGATCAGTCCGTAGACCGGCTGGGTCGCGTAGGGGCGAATCTCCCTGGCCTTCTGATACTCGGCCGCGGAGGCCGGCTGATCTCCTTTCAGCCCCTGTATCTTGCCCGCCATCACCAGCAGGCTGAACTCACGCGGAGATCTCTCGAGGGCCTGCGCGACGATTTGGCCGGCCTCGTCCAGACGCCTGGCTTCAACCAGCTGGTCCAGCATCTCGAGCAGCGGTCGAAGCTGCGTCGGGTGCTTGTCGATCAACGCGCGATACGCCTGGATCGCATCCTCGCGCCGGCCCACGAGCGCCAGCGTGTGCGCGTGCAGATAGCCGTAGTTGAAGTCCCCGGTGTCCAGCTTCGCGGCTTTCTCGAACAGCGGGAGTGCCTGTGCCGCCCCTTGCAGTCTGAGCCGTGTCAGGCCGAGGCCGAACAACGCGCGAGAATCGTTCGGATCGGAGTCGGCCGCCGAGGAGAACCAGCGCTCCGCCGCCTGAAGATCACCCGACTCGAGCGCCGCGTCGCCTTGCTCGAGGGTCTTGGCGCGCTGCTCCGGCGTGAGAGGCCGGGCGCAGGCCGCGAGAATTAGGGCAAGCGCCAGGAACACCGCCGATCTCGAGGCCCGGTGGAGGCTCACTCGTAGTTGATCAGCGCAAAGACCGGAACGCTTCCCAGTCTGGCCCTGCCTCCGAGAAACGACAGCTCGATGATGAAGGAGGCTCCCACCACCTCGCCGCCCAGCCGCGCCACCAGGTTGATGGCCGCGCTGGATGTGCCGCCGGTGGCCAGCAAGTCGTCCACGACCAGGATTCTGTCTCCTTTCTGGATGGCATCGTCATGGACATGGATGCTGTCGGCGCCGTACTCGAGACTGTAGCTCTCGCTCACGGTCCTGTAGGGCAGCTTGCCGGGCTTGCGCATGGGGATGAAGCCGGCCTTCAGCTCCAGGGCAAGAGCGCAGCCGAAGATGAACCCCCGGGACTCCACCGCCGCCACCGCATCGATCCGATCACCGCGGTGGTGTTCCGCGAGCGCCTCGATGGTTTGCGCCAGCGCTCCGGCGTCGCGCAGCAATGGTGTGATGTCCTTGAAGAGGATTCCCTTCTTCGGAAAGTCCGGGATGTCGCGGATGAAACTCTCCAGGCCGGCCATGTTCTGCATGTGTCCCACCATCTCCATCAGACCGCAGTACCTGCTCCATCAGACCTCAGTACCTGACATGGAACCCGTCGAGCCCCCGATCCGGCTCGGCCCGGCTCGACTCCACCGATTCGACGCGTGCCATACCCGGACCCACCGCCAGCTTGGCGGCCAGCGCATCGAGCGCCTCGCGCGTGCCCTGCGCGACCACCTCCACGGCTCCATCGGACAGGTTTCGCGCCCATCCGGTGAGGTGCAGCTTTCTGGCGGCCTCGATGACAAACCAGCGGAACCCGACCCCCTGCACGCGGCCGCTCACGACGATGCGCCGGGCCTCCGTCTCCACAACCGCCTCCTGGCGAATGAGCTAGCGGCCGACCTCCTGCGCGACGAAGGTCTCGATGGACTTCCTGAAATCGGGGTCATCGGAAGTGAACTTCAAGGCGATGCCGAACATCTCCTGCGATCGGAGGTGCGTCACCCGGATGACCTCGGCCGTCGTCCTGATCTCCCGGTCCGAACCCGGAAGTGTGAACGCGACGCCGACCTTGACCCCGAGCTCGATGGGCTCGATCGTCTCGACCATCAACCCGCCTTCGCTCAGGTCGCTGGAGTAGCCCAGCACCGAGACGGCATCCCGCCCGACGCCGAGCGCAACATCGATGTTGACCCGCGTGCGCAGATGAACCCGATAGGGCATCTGGAGTATCCGGACGACCTTTTCGAGCAGCTCTCGCCCGGTGACCGGCTTGGTCACCAGGTCGGTGCAGCCGGCCTTCCTGCACTTCTCGAGCACGGCCGGCTCGTGGTGCGATGTCACGATGAGAACCGGGATGTGCCGTGTGGACACATCTTCTTTGATCTTCCGGCATACCTCGTCGCCGTTCATGAACGGCATTTCGTAATCGAGCAGGACGATATGAGGCTTCTTTTCCTTGACGAGGCGCAACGCTTCCGCGCCGGAGGAGGCGGTGAGAATCTCGCAGCCGGAGCGTTCGAAGAACGGTCGCTCGAACTCGAGAAAGACCTTGACGTCATCGACGAGCAGGATTTTCGCGGTAGTCATATGGCGGCGGGGATTCTACCACAGTGCCGGAGCAACCAACGCGACGGTGGAGGTGCCGGAGAACGGTTGGTCGGGACGAGAGGATTTGAACCTCCGGCCCCCTGCTCCCGAAGCAGGTGCGCTACCAGGCTGCGCTACGTCCCGACTCTGCTGAGTGGCCACCGCCTCTTGAAATGCAGGCGGGGACGATAACCGATGGGGCCGGACCTGTCAAGAATCCCCGGTGTCGGCCCAGCCCTCCTGCCCGATCAGCTTCACGAAGACGCAGGCATCGTACTGCTCCGTCCGGAATCCGGCTCGGCCCCGGATGACCACATGAAGCACCTGCTGTTTTTCCTCTCCCACGGGGATCACCAGGCGTCCGCCGGTGTCGAGCTGGGCGAGCAGCGGAGCCGGCACCGCGGGCGCGCCTGCGGTCACCAGGATGCGGGAAAAAGGGGCCTCCTCCGGCCACCCGGCCGTCCCGTCGCCGACCCGGAAGTGGACATTGTCGCACCCGATACTGCGCAGGATCTGCTTTGCGCGCGTGGAAAGCGCCCTGAGCCGCTCGATCGTGTGGACGGTCTTGGCGAGTTTCGACAGCAGGCCCGTCTGATATCCCGAGCCGGTGCCGATCTCGAGCACGCGATCCTCAGGGCCGACCTTCAGCAGCTGCGTCATCAGACCGACGATGTAGGGCTGCGAGATCGTCTGCCGCGAGCCGATCGGCAGCGCGTTGTCCGAATAGGCTTTCCCCTGCAGTGCCTCTTCGACGAAAAGATGCCTCGGCAGGAGGCCAATCGCCTCGAGCACGCGCTGGTCGGTGATGCCGCGCGGCACGAGTTGCCGCTCGACCATCTGGCGCCGCCGTATCGCGTACTCGTCAGCGCTCACGCGGGGACCTCACCTGGTGGAAAACCTTCCTGCCGGCGCGGGCACCGAGAGCTGCCAGGATTCGATGGCGCCGAGCACCTTGTCGTTGGTCAGATCCAGGTGCAGCGGCGTGACCGAGACGCATCCGTCGCTCACCGCCGCGTAGTCGCTTCGCGGATCCGCGACCCATTCGGGCGGCGTCCCGCCGATCCAGTAGTACTGCCGCCCGGACGGATCGACCCGCTCGATGACCCCCTCCTTGTATGTCCGCTTGCCCAGCCGCGTGGTGCGCACGCCGCGAAGAGGCGGCAGCGGGACATTGACGTTCAGCAGGGTGTCCTCCGGCATCCCTCGTTCGAGAACCTGGCGGGCCAGCCCCGCGGCGAACGCGGCGGCTTCTTCGTAGGTGTGCTCGGGCTCCTGGGGCCAGTTGTTCGATGAAAACCCCGATTCGTGCGTCGCCGCGCGGGAGATGGCAAACGAGGGATACCCGAGCAGCGTGCCCTCGAAAGCCGCCGCCACCGTGCCGGAGTAGGTGACGTCGTCGCCCAGGTTGTAGCCGCGATTGATGCCGGAGACCACCAGGTCGACCTTCTTTTCCAGCAGGTTGAAGATGCCGAGGTTGACGCAATCCGTCGGTGTCCCGTCGACCGAGTAGACGTCCTCGGCATGCTGCCTCACGCGCAGCGGCTGCTTGAGCGTGAGCGCGTGACTCACGGCGCTCTGATCGCGATCCGGCGCCACCACGACCACGCGTCCGATCTGCGCCAGCGCGCGCGCCAGGACCGAAAGGCCGGGGGCGCCCATGCCGTCATCGTTGGTGAGGAAAATCGTCGGGGGCATCAGCCTCTCACGAAAGTGCGCCGCAATACTCGCAGACAGGTTCATCGGCGGCGGACATGTGGCCGCACGCCTTGCACGCCACGGTTCCCTCTCGCGCTTCGTTCAGCAGGGCGCGTGCCTCGGGCGCCTGCGACTCGGGCACCCAGATCTCCAGGTAGGCTATCGCCTCCACCGGCATCGGCATCTCGCTGAGTCTCTTGTCGATCACCTCGCAGTCGAAGCCCTGGCTCTGCAGAAGCCCCCTGACGATCTCGGCATTCTCCTGGTTGCGCACCCGCATCAGAGCGGTCCATCTCTCTTCGCTGGATGCCTTCTCCCCCGCTGCTTCGGGCATCGTGCCCGCCACCAGCGTCGACCCGCAGTCGGTGCAGGCGTCAAATCCCTTCTCGTACTCGAGACGGCAGGCAGGACAGTAGGGCATCTTCACCTCCGATGCTGTGGCTGTACAGCAGGTCGAGTATATGCCAGGAGGGTCGGTGCCGGACGCGGCCATCAGGCAGGCCACCCCTTATCACGCAGAAGTGGCCGCGCTCAGGAGGCTCAATCCAGGCAGGAGGAAAGCCTTGATTCGCAGGTGTTCAGGCAGCTGTTCTGCGCGGCCGCGTTCTGCTGGCCGGCGCAGGTCACGGTGCACTGGAAGGCCTGCTGGTAGCATCTCCTCTCGAACGCCCGACCGGTATGCAGCAAGGACAGAAGACTGAGCAGGATCGAGACCAAGGTCACCCCTCATCCCTCCATGAACTGGCGCGAGGCCTGCTCGCGCGTTTGCGTGGTGCTTGAAATCACTTCAAGGCCTCTGCTGGTCGGGACGACTGGATTTGAACCAGCGACCCCTTGACCCCCAGTCAAGTGCGCTACCAGGCTGCGCCACGTCCCGACCGTCTCGTGATCTCGTCGTGTTATTGAGGAGCGCCAGTCTACAACACGCGCGCTCCTTGCGGCTACTTCCTGCCCATCACCAGCAATGCGCCGCCGGCGGCCGCCAGCGCGACACCCGCCCAGACCGGGATGTCGACATGCTCCTTTTCCTTCATTTCCATGTGCAATGGTCCCAGGTTGGCCTCGTGTGTCTCCTTCGTGTAGGTGAAACCCCGGTACGCGAGTGCAAGGATTCCCGCGACCAGCAGAACGACACCAAGGAGCTTCTTGGTCGGCATCCGAGTCCTCCCCTCTGGTTTTTCGGCGCCCACCGCGCCGAAGACGTCGGTCGATTCTACGGGCTGCGAGGTGACGATGGCAAGCGCGGCTCGATCCGATCGACGATCATCTTCGCGATCGCCAGCGATGCGGTGGCCGCGGGAGAGGGCACGTTGAGCACGTGCGTCATGTGCGCCGATTCGACGAAGACGAAATCATCCACCAGTCGCCCCGCGGCGTCGAGAGCCTGCGCCCGCACACCGGCCGCCGCGTCGACCAGATCGGCCGGGCTCAGCTCGGGCACGAGTCGTTGCAGCTCCCGCGCGAAGAGGCGCCGGCTGACGGAGCGGACGGCTTCGCCGACACCCGTGGCCCAGTGTTGTCGCGCCATGCGCCAGAAGCCGCCGAAGCCGAGCATCCGCATCGTCTCGCCGGGATGGACATCGACCCATCGGTACCCTTCCTTGCCCAACGCCAGCACGGCGTTGGGTCCTCCCAGCACCGCGCCGTCGACCCTCGTGGTGAGATGGGCGCCAAGAAAAGGCAGGTCGGGATCCGGCACCGGATAAATCAGTCCACGCACCAGGTGGCGCCGTTCGGCACGCAGCTGGTGGTACTCACCCCGGAACGGAACGATGCGCAGACCGGTGCGCGCCCCGGCCATTTCAGCCACCGTGTCGGCGTGAAGCCCCGCGCAGTTGACCAGGCAGCCGGCGCTCACGTCGCCCGCCGTGGTCTTCGCGACGATCGCCGCGCCACGAACCTCCAGTCCCAGCAGCCGCGCGCCGGTGGCGATCTCGCCGCCGGTGGTGGCCACGATTTCAGCAAGACGCCGGGTGACCGCGCCATAGTCGGTCACCGCGGCGGTGGGCACATGCAGCGCGGCGAGGCCGGTGGCATGAGGCTCTATCTCCCGCAGGCGCTCCGGACCGACGATCGCCGCATCGGTGAGGCCGTTGGCCACCGAGCGCTGGTGAAGATCTTCCAGCCGCGGCAGCTGGAAGGTCTCGCTCGCGAGGATCAGTTTCCCGCACACCAGCAACGGCAGTGACTCCCGTCGGCAGAACTCCCTCATCGCGGCGCTCCCCTCGAGGCACAGGCGCGCCTTCAGTGTGCCCGGACGGTAATAGACACCGGAGTGGATGACACCGCTGTTGCGGGTGCTCTGGTGCGATCCGACCCGTGTCTCCTTTTCCAGCACCAGGAGCCGAAGATCGGGGCGGCGGCGGAGGAATTCGGCGGCCACGGCGAGCCCGACGATTCCCGCGCCGACGATCAGCAGGTCGGTTCTCTGCCGGAGGGCTATAATGGACGCCTCACATCAGCCGATGCGAAGGCTGCGAAAGGAAGGGTGACATTGGACAGCAGCACGTCGGGCAAGATCGTGGGCCTCATCAAGCAGCGGCTGACGAGCGAGTTGTCTCCCGCGCACCTGGAAATCGTCGACGAGAGCCACCTTCACTCGGGGCACGAAGGGGCGGGGTCGGGAGGCGGTCATTACACCGTGTCGATCGTCTCGGCCGCCTTCGAGCAGATGGGTCTGGCCCATCGACACCGGCTGGTCTACAAGGCATTGGCCGGGATGGTGAACCGCGAGATTCATGCTCTGGCGCTGCGCACCATGACGCCGTCGGAATGGCAGAACAGTCCGCCCCCCCGGGGAGTCAGCTCTTCCTGAGCAGCCCGAGCGTCTCCTTGAGCGCCTTTTTCAGCTCGGTGAGCGCTTTTTCGAGTCTTGCCTCCCGATCCGGATCGCCGGTTGCCTGCGCCGACGGCGCCGTCGATGAAGCGCGAACGGGATGCTTTTCAACACGGGCCGTCAGCAGATCCACCGGGTGATCCTGCTCCGCGCTCGCGCGTTGACTCCGCGCCGTCGGCGGGTCAGAGGTCCTCACCTCATCGTCCGCGATGACCTGGTCTTCCGTGCCAATGGGCGCATCGGGTGCATCGGCGACCTGCGCCTCCGCGCGGGAGGAATCCCCGGCGCTGACCGGGTCATCATCCAGCTTTCTCCTGGCTCCCGCGATGGTGTACTCCTCTTCGTAAAGAAGCTTCTTGATCCGTATGACCGTATCGATGTCCTTGCGCTGATAGACTCTCTGCCCCGAACGATTCTTCCTCGGCGCGAGCTGCGGGAACTCCGACTCCCAGAAGCGCAGAACGTACGGCTGCGTGTCGGTGATCTCGCAGACCTCTCCGATCTTGTAGAAGAGCTTGTTGGGGATCTCTGGAGCTGCCTTGGCCACGGTTCGTCCTCCCCCTTAGTTCAGCGTATCGACCAGGATTTTCGAGGGCCTGAAGACCAGGCTGTGGCGCGAGTTGATGGCGATCACATCGCCTGTCTGTGGATTGCGCCCCTTGCGCGCGCGCCGCGTGACGACCTCGAAGCAGCCGAACCCCGAGATCTGCACCTTGTGGCCCCGCAAAAGCACCTGCTTGATCGATTGGATCAGATGCTCCACGACATCGGCCGATTCCTTCCGGGACAGCCCCCCGTGGATCCTGTACACGACTTCGACCAGATCGGCCTTGGTCATGACCTCCCATCCCTGCCCGGGGCGTCATCGGGCTTTGCGCGGCCGTAGGCATCCTCGAGCCTGACGACATCGTCGAGCTGCGGTGTCGAGGCCTCGAAGACTTCGCAGTCCTGCACCGCTTCCATCCGATGCTTCGTGCCGGGCGGGATATGGTGAGCATCTCCCGCGCGCAGCGTCTTGACCACGAGCGCCCCGCCCTCCTCGACCGTGAAAAGCATCTCCCCGGAATGGAGGTAGATCGTCTCCTCCTTCCGGTTGTGATACTGGAGGCTGAGCTTGTGTCCCTTGCGGATGAAGAGCATCTTGCCAACGTAATCTCCCGTACGGGCCCAGATCACCTCGTGCCCCCACGGCTTCTCGACGATCTGCTTCATGATGACTCCGTCAGGCCGGCCACTTCAGGAACCATTGCATCGACCATTTCATCGACCATTACATCGACCATGTCCCGCTGCTTTCCACGAGCATGGGCACCGCCTGCCGCAGCCGCGGCAGGATCCTGTTGTTCGCGTACTCCTCGACCTCGGTGGATGTCGCAAGCTTCAGGATGTCGGCCACCATCTCCCGGGCCTCCACGACGGTCAGCGCGCGCAGCGCCGCCTTCACCGAGGGGATGTAAACGGAGTCCATCGACAGCTCGGTCAGCCCCAGGCCGAGCAGGATGGGGACGATGAGCGGGTCGGAGGCCATCTCGCCGCACATTGCCACCGGGATGCCCGCTTCCCTGGCGGCGTCGGCGGTGAACTTGATGGTGCGGATGATCGCCGGATGCATCGGACGATAAAGATACGCCACCGACTCGTTGCTGCGGTCGATGGCCAGCGTGTACTGGATCAGGTCGTTCGTGCCGATGCTGAAGAAGTCGGCTTCCCGCGCCAGCAGGTCGGCCACCGCCGCCGCGGAGGGAACCTCGATCATCAGACCCACCGGGATGTCAGACTTGAAGGGCTTGCCCTCCGCGGTCAGCTCGTCCATCGCCTCGGCCAGCATGGCCCTGGCAGCCCTGAACTCCTCCAGACCCGAGATGAGCGGGAACATCACGCGCACGTTGCCGTGAACCGTCGCCCGGAGGATGCCGCGAAGCTGGGTCTTGAATATCTCCTTGTGCGCGAGGCAGAACCGGATGGCCCGCATGCCGAGCACCGGGTTGTTCTCGTCCTTCTTCAGGACCGTGTGGAAGTATTTCTCGCCGCCAAGATCGAGCGTGCGAATGGTCACGACCCGCGGCGCCAGCCTCTGCGCGAGGTCCTTGTAAATCTCGAAATGGTCCTCCTCCGTGGGCAGGTAGGGCGAGCGGTGCAGGAACAGGAACTCGGAACGATACAGCCCGATCCCCTCGGCGCCGTACTTGATGACCGCCTCGACCTGCTCGCGCAGCTCGATGTTGGCATGGATCTCCACGCGGAAGCCGTCGAGCGTCTCGGCCTTCAGGTGGCGCAGCGTCCGCAGCCGTTCCTCCTCGCCGCGGCGGAACTCGAGGCTCATGCCCTCGTACCTGGCGACATCAGCCGGTGTCGGGTTCATGATGACGATCCCGCGCGAGCCATCCACGACGATCTGCTCTCCCGAGGATACCCTCTCGCTCAGATCGTGCAGACCGACGGCCGCGGGGATGCCGAGCGCCTTGGCCACGATCGCGGTGTGCGATGAGGGCCCGCCCTTGTCGGTGGCCATCCCGATGACGTGCGGCACGCGAAGCAGGGCCGTTTCGGATGGCGACAGCTTCGAGGCCACGATGACCACGTTTTCGGTCAGCTCGGAGAGATCGTGATGGTCGCTTCCCGCGAGAATTTTCTGGATGCGGTTTTCGATGTCCTCGATGTTTTCGAGCAACCGTTCGCGATCGGCAACGTCGGCGAACGATTGAGTCAGATGATGCAGCTCCATCCTCAGGGCCCATTCGGCGTTGATCTTCTGGCCACGAATCGCCCTGGCCGTCCCTCCCATCAGCGTCTCGTCCTCCAGAACCGCCCGCTGCGCGTCGAAGATCGAACCTGCGGTCTCCCGGTGCTCTTTCTCGAAGATCTCCTGCAGCTCGCGAAGCTGGGTCTTGGCGGTTTCCACGGCGTCGCGAAATCGCGCCACTTCTTTTTCGACATCGGCGCTCTTCACCGAAACGCGGAACACGGTCGACTCCGCCGCCTCGAGCACGAGGCAGGGGGCCACGACGATCCCGGGCGAAGCGCCGATGCCGCGCAGGGTCCGGCTGGGTTTCGTTCCCGGCTTCTGGGAGTCTTCGCTCATTGATCCTCTCCGAACTTTCCCGCCACGAGGTCCTGGAGCGCCTGGAACGCCTGCTGCTCGTCCTCTCCCTCGGTTCTCAGAGTGAGCGTGGAGCCCTGGGCGGCCGCAAGCGTCAGCAGGCCGACGATCGACTTTCCGTCCACCGACACGCCATCGCGCATCAGGTGCACGCGGGAACGGAATTGCCCGGCAAGTTTCGCGAACTTGCCGGCGGCCCGCATGTGCAGACCGAGCTGGTTGACGATGGTGATTTGCGCTTCCATCACCGGTTGCCCTCTTTCACGACGGGAACGCCCCCCCCTTCCGCCGGACGCGTCTTGAGCGCGCGAGAAGGAATCTGTATCGACTCGCGTCCCCGGATGCAGACCATCTCCGCGAGCTCCGCCAGGCCCAGGCGCGCGCACGCGGCGTTTCCCAGTTTCAGGAGCATCGAGAGGTTGACACCGGTCACGACCTCCACCCGGCCGGCCTCGAGCAGCGTGAGACTCAGATTGGACGCCGTTCCTCCGAACATGTCGGTCATGACCAGGACTCCTGATCCATCCTCGACCTTCGCAATCGCCTCTTCGATCTTGCGTCGCGCCGAGGCGACGTCCTCATCCCACGCGATGCAGACAGCCTCAAGTCTCTGATGCTCTCCGATGATGCGGTGAGCGGCGTTGACCAGCTCCTTTGCGACGTCCCCGTGCGTGACCACAAGGGCTCCAACCATGCTGCGTCAGGCCTCCTAGGTTTTCCAGAGATCGCGATGAGTTGTCTTGACGCGGTAGCCCTGTCGTGCAAGCTCCGCCCCCAGGTTCTGGGCCATGGTGACCGAGCGATGCCGTCCTCCGGTGCATCCGATCGAAATCGTGAGATAGGTCTTGCCTTCCTTGATGAATCGTGGGATGAGAAACACAAGCTGCTCCAGCACCATCCGAAAGTACTCACGGTAGTCGTCGATGGCTTCGATGTAGGCCGCGACGTCCGCGTCCAGACCCGTCTTGGGCCTGAGCGCCTCCACGAAATGTGGATTCGGAAGGAACCGCACGTCAAAGAGCAGATCGGATTCGGGCGGCACGCCGTACTTGTATCCGAAGCTCACCACGGCGACGAACAGCGAGCCGGTCCGGCTCGGTTCTGAAAAGTTGTCGAGCAGGTACGTGCGCATCTCGTGCACGTTGAAGGAGGACGACTCGATGATCTTGTCCGCCCGCTCGCGGATCGGCCGAAGGATCTCACGCTCCTTCCTGATACCGTCCTCGAGCGAAGCCGAGCCGGCCAGGGGGTGCGGTCGACGGGTCTCGGAGAACCGTCGGATGAGCGTCTCGTTGGTCGCCTCGAAGAAAAGCACCTGGACATCGAGGTCATGCCTCCGGATCTGGTCGAGCATCTCCGGAAAATCCTTCAGAAACGCCCCCTCGCGGATGTCGATGACCAGAGCCACCTGGCGGATCTCGCCGGGCGACCGGGAGATCAGATCGATGAATACGGGGATGAGACGGATGGGGAGATTGTCGACGCAGTAGTAACCCATGTCTTCGAAGCAGTTCGCCGCCAGACTCTTGCCCGAGCCTGACAATCCCGTGATGATGACGATCCTGTCGAATTTCATGGGCCTGAGAACCCCTGGAGCCATTGCGTTCAGCCGCCGATAGGACCTTCGGCCAGCTTTGCCTCGAGCCGGCTGGCCAGTTCGCGCGCGGGGTCGTACCCCTTGGTCTTGAGCAGGTGATTGCGGGCGGCCACCTCCACCAGCACCGACAGGTGCCGCCCCGGCGCCACCGGCATCTCGATGAACGGCACGCTCACACCGAGAATCTCATAGCTGCGCTGGTCGAGTCCCAGCCGCTCGTACTCCTTGTCTTCCTGCCACGGATCCAGCCGCACGACCATGTCGACATCCTTGAGATAGCGAACGGCCGCGACACCGAACAGGTCCTTGATGTTGATGATCCCGAGGCCGCGGACTTCCATGTGATAACGGGTCAGCTCGGGCCCGCTCCCGTTGAGCACATGGCCCTTCCGCTTGATCTCGACGATGTCGTCAGAGACGAGACGATGACCCCGGACGATCAGATCCAGGGCGCATTCGCTCTTGCCCACGCCGCTGTCGCCGAGCAGCAGAACGCCCACGCCATAGATGTCGAGCAGAACACCATGCACGCTGATGCGCGGGGCCAGCCGCTCCTCGAGAAACCTGGTCAGCCCGTCGATGGTCGCCGACGAGACCAGACGCGTCCCCAGCAACGGGATCCCGTACTGCTCCGCGGCGGAACGCAGCTCCTCGGACGGGTCGAGACCCTTCGTGATGACGAAGCAGGTCACGCCGCAGGCGCACACCTGGTCGACAATGTCGCGCCGCCGATCGGGTGTCTGCCCCTTGAGAAAGGTGATCTCGCTCTGCCCCAGGATCTGCACCCGGCCCGGGTGGATGTACTCGATGAACCCTGCCAGCGAAAGACCCGGTTTCTGGATGCGAGGCACCGTGATTTCTTTTTCGATTCCCGACTTGCCGGCGATCAGCTCGAACCCGAGGTGGGAGGCATCCCCCAGCAGCAGGTCTCGAACACGTATCTTCGGGGTCATGACCGGCACGTCGGTCGGGAGCATCCATCACCTCGCGCGCTATCGTGATACTTTAGGATATGAGTCGAAAACCACCACCAGATAAAGTCAAAGGATAGGTGGGGGCGCCCTCGCTGTCAAGAGTAAGTTCAGCATCGACGCGAGTTTGCACTGCATCCGGAGGGGAAATCGCCCGTTGACAGGTCGCGGTGATCACGATAGATTTACGCCGTTGCCCACTGACAGCTTGGATCAATTCCTTTAAGCGTTACTTGAAGAGTCATCCCGCCTCCTCACGGGGGCCCATTCATCCCTCGAGGGTACCGGGGAGTCACTCATGACAGCCAAGAAAATCGTCCATGTGGTGGGTACGGGAACCATCGGCGAGCCGCTCATCGGGCTTCTCGTCAACATGCAGGAGGCCCTCGGTATCGACGAGGTCACCTTTCACAAACGTACTCCCCTGCTGACGGATCGCTCCAAGGTCAAGGAACTCAAACGCCGTGGGGCAAAACTTGCGGTGGACGCCGACGCGCTGGAGGGGTTCAAGGAGATCGGCATCGAGCCCAGCTTCGAGTCTCACGAAGCGCTGGAGCGCGCGTCGGTCGTCATCGACTGCACGCCGGTGGGAAACCAGAACAAGGTGGAGCTCTACGACAACTTCAAGAAGAGCACCCTCGGCTTCATCGCCCAGGGCAGCGAATTCGGTTTCGGCAAGCCGTACGCCCGCGGAATCAACGACAAGGCTCTCAGGCAGGGCGAAGATCAATTTCTCCAGGTCGTCTCGTGCAACACCCACAACCTCGCCGTGCTCATCGACAACATCGCGCTTGCCGACGGCGGCCCGGACAACCTGGTCGAAGCCAGATTCCTCTGCATCCGGCGGGCCAACGATATCTCGCAGGACGGCTCGTTCTGCCCCTCGCCGCAGGCCGGCAAGCACAAGGACGAAAAGTTCGGCACACACCATGCGCGAGACGTGTGGCACCTGTTCAACACGATGGGCGTCGACCTCAAGAACATCTTCTCCTCCGCCCTGAAGGTCAACACACAGTACATGCATACCATCTGGTTCGACATCCGGCTGAAGAACAAGGTGACGACCGCCGAGGTCATCAGGCGTCTGAAGGCCAACGATCGCGTCGCCTTGTCCAACAAGATGTCGGCCAATTCGATCTTCTCGTTCGGAAGGGACTACGGGCACTACGGTCGCATTCTCAACCAGACGGTCGTGGCGGTGCCGAGTCTCACGGTGAAGGACGGCACGGAGGTCGTGGGGGTCTGCTTCACTCCTCAGGATGGCAACCCGCTGCTGTCATCGGTTGCCGCGGCGACCTGGTTTCTCTACCCGAAGACGTACGAAGAGAAGATCCAGTGCATGAAGCCGTATTTCTTCGAGGAAGTCTGAGCAAGACTCAGCTTCCCTTCACCTTCTTGATCTCCTCGACCATCCTGGGGATGACCTCATAGAGGTCCCCCACGATCCCGTAGTCGACGAGCTTGAATATCGGCGCGTCGGCATCCTTGTTGATGGCCACGATCACCTTGGATGAGGACATCCCGGCGAGATGCTGGATGGCCCCGGAGATCCCGCATGCGATGTAGAGCGTCGGCGAGACGACTTTGCCCGTCTGGCCCACCTGGTGCTGGTGATCGATCCAGCCAGCGTCCACGGCGGCGCGCGACGCGCCTACGGCGCCGCCAAGAACGTCCGCCAGCATCTTGATGTACTTGAAATTCTCAGAACCCTTCATCGCGCGGCCGCCGGAGACCACGATGTCGGCCTCGGACACGTCGAGCGTCCCGCCCTGCTCCGCCTCGACCGAGGTGGCGCGGCACCTGAAGTGCTTTTCTTCGAACGGGACCTTCAGCTCGACGCTTTCCCCCTTCCCTTCCCGCGGCTCGCTGAGCACCGCGAAGACGTTGGGGCGCAGCGTGGCCATCGCAGGTCTCGCGCCGGAGACGGTCACCGTGGCGAACGCCTTGCCCGAGTAAACAGGCCGCCGCATCGTCAGCGCGCCTCCCTCCACCATGATGCCGGTGCAGTCCGAGGCCAGGCCCGTGCGGAACCGCGCCGCGATCCTCGCCCCCAGATCGCGTCCCATCGCCGATGCGGCCATCAGCACGAGGTCGGCGTCGACGCTCCGGATGGCTTCCTCGAGCGCCCGTGCGTAAGCCTCGGGGGCA
>DASROJ010000119.1:0-12412 GCA_035646975.1 Patescibacteria group bacterium | reverse complement strand
CTCCCCCTCCTTATTATATGTGCCCCGCCGGCCCCCGGCATGTGCGAGAATCTGGCTCTCCGGCCGGACCCCGCGCTGCGGGTACATCAAGAGCTTGAGTGCACGCGAACAACGAACCAGAGAATCGTGGAGTGTCATCATGCGTAGCGGCAGGTCCTTTCTCGCGTTGGGGTTGTGGATGGGCGTCCTTGCATGTCTGGCCGGCGGCGGGGCGGAGGCCGGCAGCGGCTGGCCAGGGCTTCGGGGCCCCAATGGCGATGGCGCGGTGCGCGACGCGCGGCTGTTCGCCCCGGGCGCCAGTCCGGCGCTCGTGCTCGGCTGGAAAAGGGATCTGGGCCCCGGCTACTCGATCGTCGCCGCCGACGACGCGCGTCTTGTGACGATGTTCGCCTCCGGGGGCGCCGACGTGGCCGCGGCCTTCGACCCGGCCACCGGCCGGGAGCTGTGGCGCTACCGGATCGCCGACGTCTACATCGGACACGACGGCTCCGACGATGGCCCAATCTCGTCTCCGCTTCTGGCGGGCGGACGGGTGTACGGTCTGGGCCCGCGCGGCAACCTGTTCGCGCTGGACGCGGCCACCGGCAACGCGATCTGGTCGAAGGATCTCGTCAAGGAGCATGGCGCGGTGAGTCCCTATTACGGCTTCACGTCGTCGCCGATCCTCGTCGATGGGGTGCTGGTGGTGGAGATCGGCGCCGGCGCAGGCAAGGCGATCGCGGGATTCAAACCCGAAGATGGCAGCCTGCTCTGGTCGGTGGGCGACGCTGCGATCAACTATCACTCGCCGATCGCGATCACCCTGGGCGGGCGCCAGCAGGTGGTGGCCGCCGACCAGAAGGTCCTCTATGGACTGGACGCCGCTTCGGGCAAGGTGATCTGGAGCTACGAGCACAAGGGAGACGAGTCGGCCACCGGCGGTCAGACGATCGTCCCGGTGCCGGCAGGAGACGGCCGGCTGCTGCTGCTGAACAAGGCCGACAGCTCGACGATGATCCAGGTGGCGCCCGGCGAGGCCGGAGCGTTCAAGATCACCGAGCTGTGGACCAACAACGCGATTCGCGGCACCTACGTCATCCCGGTTTACCACGAAGGGCACGTCTACGGGATGACCGGGCACATCATGACCTGCGTGGACGCGCAGACCGGCGTGGCCAAGTGGCGCTCGCGCGAGCCGGGCGACGGCTTTCCGACGCTGGTCGGCGACCAGCTCGTCATCATCACGAAACCCGGCACGCTGCACATCGCCGAGGCGTCGCCGGCCGGTTACCACGAGCTGGCGCGGCTCAATCTCTTCGAGGAGAACACCTGGTCCGCGGTGGCGTTCGCCGACGGCCACCTCTACGCGCGCAGCCGGTCGCACCTGGCGCGGATCGATCTGGCCGCCGTGGCGCCGAATGCGGGCTCCGTGGTGCGGGCGCGCGTGAATTCCGAGTTCGACACCTTCCTGGAGGCGGCGGGCAAGGCCTCCGACAAGAACGCCGTCATCGACGCCTACCTTGCCCGGCAGAAAGCGTTTCCCATCATCGAGGAGACGGGCCGGGTCCACTTCCTGTACCGCGGCAATGCAAAAGATGTCGGCATCGTGGGCGACATGATCGGATTTCGGCGCGAAGACCCGATGAAGCGGCTCGCCGACACCGATCTTTTCTATTACACGACGCAGCTCGAGCCGGACGCCGCGGTTACCTATGGATTCCTCGTCGACTATGCAAAGCCGATCGCCGACCCGCGCAACCCGCGCCCCGGCAAGGGACTCTTCGGAGACGTGTCGCTGCTCACGATGCCCGCCTGGCGCGAGCCGGGCTGGCTGGCTTCGGCGGCCCGCGGCCGACAGGGCCGGCTCGAGCCGCTCGAGTTCGACAGCCACGTTCGCGAAGGAAGGAAATGCCTCACGCAGGTCTACCTGCCCGCGGATTACGACAAGCAGCCGGCGAAGCGTTATCCGCTGCTCTTCGTTCACGACGGCCAGGATGCCCTCGATCAGGGATCGATGAAGAACGCGCTCGACCAGCTTGTCGGCGTCACGGTGCAGCCACTCATCGCGGTGTTCATGATCCCCGATCCGAACGACAAGGAGCTCAACCAGGGACAGTTCGACAAGTACACCGAGATGCTCGTCACCGAGCTGATTCCGAAGCTCGATGCGAAATACCGGACGATCAAGGAACCGTCCTCGCGCGCCGCGTTCGGCGCGGCCGACGGGGCCAACGCGGCGCTGTTCAGCGTGCTGGGGCACCCCGAGACATTCGGCCGGCTGGGCGCCCAATCTGCAACAATCATGACGGCGGCCGAGTATAACAAGCAGCTTCCGGGCGCCGAAGCACAGCCGATGGTCACCTATCTTGCCTGGGGAACCTACGACCTGCGCAGTCCGCACGAAGCGTGGGACATGGCAAAGGGCAACCGCGAGTTGTGGGCGCTGATGCGTTCGAAGGGATACCGCCCCACGGGCGGCGAGCAGCCCGACGGTTTCGGCTGGATCGTCTGGCGCGCCCATCTCGACAAGATGCTGACGGCGCTGTACCCGGCGCACCAGAATTGAGGCACGACTTTTCCATCGGAGGAGGACTCATGAATCGATTGGCCCGACCCACGACGTTATTCGCCCTAGTCGCGATGACCGCGATGACCGCGACATTCGCCTCTTCGGCGCCGGCACACGCGCCGCGGCAATACACCATCGAGCAGTTCATGGCGACCACCAGCATTTCCGGGGCGTCGTTTTCGCCCGGCGAAGACAGGATCCTCTTTTCGTCCAACGAGACCGGCATCTTCAACGTTTACTCGATGCCGGTGGGCGGTGGCAAGCCAACACCGGTGACGGCCTCCACCACCGATTCCACTTTCGCGGTGGGCTACTTTCCAAACGATGCCCGGGTGCTCTTCACGCGGGATCAGGGCGGCAACGAGCTGAATCATCTCTACGTGATGACACCCGACGGAAAAGAGCGGGATGTGACGCCGGGCGACAAACTCAAGGCCCAGTTCGAAGGCTTCACGCACGACGGCGCCTCCTTCTACGCGACGATCAACGACAGGGATCCCAAGTTCTTCGACGTCTACAAATTCGACGCCAAGACCTACGACAGGAAGCTGCTCTACAAGAACGAAAGCGGCTACGACCTCGGCGACATCTCGGACGACGGCAAGTGGATCGCGTTTTCCAAGACCGAGGGCTCGGCCAACAGCGACATCTACCTGCTCAACACGGCTTCGGGCGACATGAAGCTGATCTCGAAGCACGACGGGCAGAAGCAGTACCAGGTGGCGCAGTTCGACATCGACTCGAAATGGCTCTACTACCTCACCAACGATGGCAGCGAGTTCACCCGGGTGAAACGCTACGCGATGGCGGACGGCGCCCAGCAGGAAGTCGAAAAGGCGGATTGGGACATCGCGTTCACCCGCTTTTCTTTCAACGGCAAGTACCGGATCACCGCCATCAACGCCGACGGCACCACGGTGATCAAGATGTACGACGCGGCCACCGGCGCTTCCGTGCCGCTGCCCAAGCTGCCCGACGGCGAGATCACCGCGGTGACCATCGCGCGCAGCGAAAAGCAGATGGCCTTCTACGTGAACGGCGACCGCTCCCCCAACGATCTCTACGTCTTCAAGTTCGGTGACAAGTCGGCATCCAAGCTGACCAACTCGCTCAACAAGGACATCGACCCCGACGATCTGGCCGAGGCCGAGGTGGTGCGGTTCAAGTCGTTCGATGGCACGGCCATCCCGAACATCTTCTACAAGCCGCTGCAGGCGGCGCCGAAGGCCAAGGCGCCCGCGCTGGTCTGGGTGCATGGCGGGCCCGGCGGCCAGACGCGGCGTGGCTATTCGGCGCTGATCCAGTACCTGGTGAATCACGGATATGTCGTGATGGGGATCAACAACCGCGGCAGCTCAGGCTACGGGCAGACGTTCTTCCTGGCGGACGACCGCAAGCATGGCCGCGAGCCGCTGTGGGACTGCGTGGAGGCGAAAAAGTACCTGGCGACGCTGCCCTACGTGGATGGAGACCGGATCGGGATCATCGGCGGCAGCTACGGCGGCTACATGGTGCTGGCGGCGCTGGCCTTCCAGCCCGACGTCTTCAACGTCGGTGTCGATCTGTTCGGCGTGGCGAACTGGGTGCGCACCCTGGAGAGCATCCCTCCCTACTGGGAGTCGTTCCGGACGGCTCTGTACCAGGAGATCGGCGACCCGGTGAAGGACAAGCAGATGCTGTCGGACATCTCACCGCTGTTTCATGCCGACCAGATCAAGAAGCCGCTCATGGTGCTGCAGGGCGCCAACGACCCTCGCGTCATCAAGCCCGAGTCCGACGACATCGTCGATGCGATACGCAAGAAGGGGCTGCCGGTGGAGTACGTCGTGTTTCCCGATGAGGGGCACGGCTTCACCAAGAAGAAGAACCAGATCGAGGGGTATGGTGCCGTGCTCAAGTTCCTCGACAAGTACCTCAAGGGCGACGCCACCAGCGGGTCGATGGTCGGGGGGATGTAGGCAGGCTGTCAGGCCGACGGGCCGTCAGGCGAACGAGCCGGTGGCGGCCCCTTCGAGCAGCTCGACCACCGCTTTTTCGCCGTTGTCCGAGTCGAGCAGGTCGATGGGACGCAGGTTGAGCAGAAGCGGATGGTGCTGCTCGAGGAACTCGACACGGTCCTCTGGCTTCACCATGTCGCCGATCAGCTCGAGCACGCGGTCGATGCGGGTCAGCTTGCGCGTCATCTGGACGTCAGGCTGACCCCCGCCTTCCCACCGGGCCACCGTGCTCCACGAAACGCCGAGCAGGTGGCTGAGCCGCTGCTGCGAAAGCGGCCGGCGCGGGTCGGCCGAAAGGTGGCACCTCAACTCGTAGACCTGGTCTGCCGGCGACAGCGCCCCCCGCTCATGCTTTCTGGCGGTCCTGGTGGTCGTCTTCGTGTGCGGCTTTCTCAACGGATTCTCTCCTTGAGCGCGGCCCATTCCTCTTCGGCCGGCTCCAGCGTGATCTTCCTGACCCGCTCGAGGAAGATCGCCGCGCATATCCCCTGCGGACGATTCCTGAGCGACGGGTATTTCAGCCCGTCATAACCGGAATCCTTGCGCCTGAGGCCACGGGCGATCTCCAGGCAGACGGGAGGCGCCGGGTCCCTCATCAACTCCGCGCGATGCTTCGAGTGCGTCAGGTCCGCCAGCCGGGTCTCGGGCAGCAGGACCCGGTACAGCCGGAACGCGTCGGGATCGGCCCGGACCTGCCCGAACCGGGCGCCGACTTCCAGCCAGGCGGTCTCGGGACTGTCGGCGATGTAGGTCGTCGGCTCGGCCACCGGGTCCGAATGAAATCTCCCGCGCAGGCTGCCCAGCAGCTGCCTGCGGGCGACGGCCGCCCGGCTGACGACCCGGTACCACGCATCGCTCGGACGTTTCGCGCTGACCCCGGACCTCCCTTCGCCTCCGCCATCACGCCGTACAATATACTACGTGATATACCGTGTGTCAACGTGCCTTCCGCGCCAGCGTCCAGGTGGCGAACAGGTCCTTTTCGAGGTCCATCGGCCGCTCCCCCGCGTCCCATCCCAGCGCGTGGGCCATCGCCCGGGCGGCCGCGCCGTCGTCCTTGTCGAACGCCACGACGTTGAACCCGGCCGCCTCCCACTGGCTCTTCGAAAACGGCGAACGGCCGTCGGCCCAGGGGATGTAGGGCTTGCCGGCGGGCGCCGGCGCCGGGCAGAGGTTGTAGATCAAGACGAAGCCGCCGGGATTCAGGCTCGCGTTGAGCACCCGAAGAAAAGCCTCCTCGTCGACGCCCAGGTGGACGAGACGGCGGGGGTCGACAGGCTCGGCAGGATGGAGGTAACCGTTCTTCAGGACGTTCTTCGAGAGGATGACGTCGTATCCGCCTCCCACCGCGCGTTTGACCTCATCTGTGGCCGGGAACTGTCCGTCGACCAGTCTCAAGCTCCCGTGACGGGGCTGGCTGCCGATGATTTCGCCCGTGTCGCCGGGCTCCGAGTAAAGCGCGCGCAGCAGCGGATCGACCTCCACACCCACGACATCGGCCCCCAGCGACGCGAGCAGCCGGAGGTGTCCGATGCCGCCGTAGCCGAAATCCAGGAGCTTCTTCCCGGAGACATCGGTCACTCCCGCTTCCACGAGCAGATCGAGCGGGCGCGCGTAAGCCAGCGGGGTGCCGTATCGCGTGTTGTAGTAATAGGCGTCGTCGAGCGTCACCTCGTCGAGCGCTTTGCGCTGCGCCTCTGGCAGCGCGGCGGCTTCCGCCGGCGTGTAGTAATGAGTCTTCGCCTGGTCGCGCAGCAGCCGGCGCGGCGCGATGTCGGGCAGCGACGCGGTCGCCCCGAGGAACCGACGCACCAGGTCCGATTTCGCCAGCGGCTCGAGGGCCGCGGCCTCCTTTCGAATCGCCGTGGCCGCCGATTCGCGAGGCGGCTCCGGTGCGGTGGTGGCCGGCCCGGCGGCCGGCCCCGCGATGATGGGCAGCGGCTCGGCTGACAACAGGGGCATCAACAAGAAGACGACAGCGCAGCTTTTCCCGGTCATGTGAACCTCCCGGGGGCTATACGGATGAGTCGGCCCGATGTTCGGAGGGCCAGGCGATCGAGACGGCAGCATCCAGGTCGGTCTGGGCGACCGAGGCTCCGTTCCGTCTCACCAGATCGGCCAGCGCGCGGTGGCCGGCCCGGCCCGGGTCGAACCTCGGCACGGCGATCTGCCTGAGCAGGTGAGGCGCGCCAAAGCTCTTGCCGCCGGTCTGCGAGAATCCCGCCGCCAGTTCGTTGAACGGGCTGGAGTTGAGCATGCCGGCAAGATAGTGGGCCTCGATTTCGGCCTGGTCGCCATGACAGGCGATGAAGGTGCAGGTCTCCTGCGGGATGACCGGCTTTGCGTCGCAGGGTCCCACCACCGCCGCAACCACCCGCGAGGCGATTCGCGGCCAGACCACCTTCCATGCGGCCATCGTGTCGGTGGTGACTGAGAAGATGGTATAGAAAGGGGCGCCCGCGTCGATGAGGCTGCGAGAACCCCGATCCTTTCGCGCGGCCAGCTGCGGCCGGAATCTGCCGAGGTATTCCAGCGCGCGGGGGCATCGGGCCGCCAAGACTGTTTCGTCGATCCCCCGGCGCAGCACCGGGTCCTGCGGCAGCAGGATGAACGCGGTGGGGCGCGCCTCGAACCGCGTGATGTCCGAAGCGCGCAGCAGCGGAAAGATCAGCTCGTCTTCGAGGACCGTCTCGACGGCCGGTGTCTCGCGTTTGCCCGTCTCCGGCATGTTGACGAAGCGGCCGGCGCCGTGAAGCATCCGCGAGCCGACAGCGCGCAACCAGTAGACGCCGTTGGCGCCACCGGTATAGGCCCCGGCGCGCGCGCGATAGTCTGACGCGCCAATCCGGCCGCGCATCGCCGCCAGACTCCGGCGCGACCCGGTGAGCCATGACGACGCGGTGTCCTCAGCGTCGACCGGCTCGGCCCATTCCTGCCTGGGTTGCGCCTCGCCGGAACCCCAGACACGATACTCGACCGGATAGCGTGTCGGCTCCCCCTTGATCAGCGTGATGACCGCCGCGCGCGAGGCGGCGCCAGGGAACACCGGCCGCGCGCCGAAATCATCCACCGCGGTCACCTTCAAGGGTGTTCCATCACCGAGCATGAACCGGCGGAACCCCGCGGCGCCACCCACGCTCTTGAAGACACTTTGCGCGATCACGAAGCAGAGCCGGCCGCCGGTGGCCAGCAGCCCGTCGGCGGCGGCGAAGGTCGCCAGCATCGACAGGTCCTTGCGGCCGCGGCCGAGCATCGCCGTCATGCCGGCTCCACCGTCGGGAAACAATCCATGGTGGCGCCAGAGCTCCCTGGTGGCCGCGCGGTATTCCGGCGTGAGGCTCTCCCAGCCAACCCATGGTGGATTGCCGGCCACGACCTCGAAGCGCCCCGCGTCGTCGAGCGGGGGCGCGAGAATCGCGTCGCCGGGGAACACGGGCACTCTGAGAGGGCGGTCGAGACGCGGGCCCAGCGCGCGCAGGTACTCGGCGCGCGCCATCATCACGGCGGCCGGATTGATGTCCATGCCCTGCACCCGATGCGCGATCTCCGACGCCGGCAACCCGGGCCGCTCGCCGCGCAGCCTCGAGATCGCCGCCACCAGGAAGGCGCCGGCGCCGCACATCGGATCGATCAGGCGGTCGTTGCCGCCGAACCCGGCCCGCTCCAGCACCCTGGCCACCAGCCACTCCGGCGTGTAGTACTCCCCGGCCGCGTGACGGCGCGAGCGCGGCACGGTCATCATGTAGAGATCGCCCACCGGGACGTCGCCGGCCTCCAGCCGCGAAAGCACGCGCGTCACGTCGTCGCCCGAGACGACGTCCCGATCCGGCGCCATGCCGTCGAGAAAGCCGACGACTCCGGCCTCTTCGAACGGCGCGCCGCTTTCCACCCAGGCGAGATGCTCCATCGGGTCATCCAGCCGTCGCGGCGACACCACGCGGGCGGCGGACAGTTTGGCGAGAAGGGTGATGCCGGGAATCGATTCGGGCGGCGTCAGACCAGCGACCAGTCGGTGTGGGGCGCGCCGTTCCTGATCAGCCAGCCATACAGCAGCGTGGCGTAGCCGACCGGCCTCATCCCTTCGCTGCGGTAGAAGTTCCTGAGCATGCGGTTCAACCGAGGCAGGTTGTAGAAAGGCACGCGCGGAAAGTAATGGTGCTCGAGATGGAAGTTGGACCAGAGAAAGGCGAAGTTCCAGAACAGCGACGACTTCACCAGCGTGCTCCACTGCGCCGGGTTGTCCGGGTGGATGTAGTAATGCTGGCCGAGACGATTCATTGCAAAGGCGATGGGAAAGATGAAGAAGTAGGGAATGGCGTACACACGCGCCATCGTCGCTCCGCCGAGCGTGAGCCAGAGCAGCGTCAGGATGCAGAGGTGCCCCAGGATCGTCAGGTTGCGCTCCCGGGCGATGCGCGACTGCAGCTCGGGCGCGTAGGTGGCGGCTTCCTTGCGCGCCGCCCGGAAGTAGATGGGAAACAGCGCCGGTGTGAAATAGAGCGCCTTGTACCACCGCGCGTTGCGCTTGGGCGACAAGTGAAACCGCTTCGGGTCCTCGGTGGACGACCCGAGGTTGTCATGATGATCGAGGTGCCACCGGGTGAACTGAAGATGCGAGATGCCGCTGGGAAACGAATAGAGGATTCCAATGGTGCGGGTGAGCCAGGGCCGGTACCTGTTCACCACCGTCTCATGAACCACCTCGTGCAGCAGCACCGTGAAGTTGAAAATCGTGAACCCCTGCACGAAGGCAAACGGGATCCAGATCAGCGGGTTGCTGAAGCTCACCAGCATGTAGCTCGAGATCGCCAGCAGCACGAGCTGACGAAACGTCACCAGGAAGTGGCGCCACGGCTTGCGGACGTGCAGCTCCTTGAGCTGGTCCCGGGGGATGGCTGCGGTCAGCTTGCTGCGCAGCGCCGCCGATGCCGCGTTGTAATGGTGGCTCTTCAGGGGACTCAAGGTGCTGGCCATGGCTACCGAGCTGTTCTGCATGCCGTAATATTACGGGCTGACCGCTCGTAGCGCAAGCTAAGTTATTCACGTGATGCCGGTTGCAGGCATGGACCGTTTGTCAGTCAATTGTCGTCTTGATTAAATCCAAATATCGATTGTGCGTCGACCTCTTGTCGTCTATGCTTTCTGCCGACGCGGCGCCCCGAAACAGCCTGTCGGCACGGCAGGTTAGCTCCACGCCGTGCAGCGGCGCCCGGTCGGCGCGTTGTCGCGCCTGCTGTCCAGGCCGGCGCCGGCAGGCCGGTTCCGAGCGTCGGGTCCCGGCACGCGGCACGCAGCCATCATGACGGAAGGGCACAGCGCAACGTGATCAAGCCACCGAGCAACCCCGGGCATTCGCGGATCCCGCACATCCCCGACGACGCGTTCGAGAACATCCTCAGGCAGGCGGTCATCCGCCCGGCGGGGGGTCACTTCCGCGGCGAGCCGGCCCGGCAGGTGGAGATCCTTCGGTGCCTTCGGGCCGCCGATCGCCCTCTGGCTTTCGATGAGCTGCACGATCACCTGCGAGGGCGCGGCGTGCTGCGCAGCGACCGGCTGGACGACACCGCGCGGCGCAAGGCGATTGCCCAGGCCGTCGAGGCGATCAACACAAAGCTCGGCACATTCTTTTTTCTCGCGCGCGACGTTCGGCTGCTCGAAGAGATGTTTCGCATCCACGTCCATGCGGAAGAAACCTCGAGACCCTCCTATTCCCTTCAGGATTTCTTCGAGGTGCGCAAGCTCAGTGGCGTCCGCTTCTACGCCACAACCGAGGAGCGCGCGGGCGGCATCACGCGGGAGCTGTACGAGCTGGTGACCGAGATGCGCCCGAGCCGGCTCGACATGATGGCGCCATCGTTCGAATCGTTTTTCGGCAACCCCGAGTTCCGCGCGATGCTCACACGCAATCTGCAGCACGCCGAGTCACGGGTGCGCGTGCTGCTGCTCGATCCGGCGTCTTCCGCCGCGCAACGACTCGAAGGTCTCGAGCGGAAGGAGTGGCCGATGCAGGGCGGCCTGAGGGATCGGATACGCGCGACGCTTTCGCACATGAGCGAGATCCGCGCCGCGCTTCCAGAACAGGCGCGCCCGCGTTTCGGCGCGCGGCTGTCACCCGAAGCTCCGTTGTGGCGTTTCAGGATGCTCTTTCTGCCCGACGTCCTGAACCTGAGATTGTCGGCGCCCGGAGGATCGGGCCAGACGCTGATCAAGCTGGCGGCGGAAAGCGCCCTGTACACGAGCCTCCACGACGTCTTCGAGCAGCAATGGAGCGCCGCTCAGGAGTGACTTCGGAAGGGCCGCGATCGGCCCCCGCGCAGGGCCGCGCCGGGCGCGGGAAAGAGCCGGCTCGCAGAGAGAAAAATCCCACGAAACCCACGCCAGAACTGCGTTCCATGATGTATAATTTTCCCTATTGACAGCACAACATGTCGTGGTAGAGTGCCGGCCTGCATCCAAGATGTTGCAGTTTGCAGCCTCAGGATGCGGACGCCAGCCGGTGACAAAACCCGACGCGGGCGGGTCATCGGAAACGGGTATCTGTAACAGGCAAAACGCGCTAACGGGCTTTGACGAAGCCCCCCATCCTGCCGGGAAATCCGACACGAAGTCCGGCCCTCAGGGCTCAACGCGGCGCTCGCCGCGCGGATTTCTTTTCCCTGCGGGCCGGTTTGAGTAACGACATCAGCAGGAGGAAATTCAACATGAGGATCGAGCGACGATTCACCCGCGCCGGGCAGGATCCCTTCACCGGGATAGAGTTCGCTACCAGGGATTCGCGCATCACAAACCCCGACGGGTCGCTCGTCTTCGAGGCAAAGGAGATCCTGGTGCCGGCCGCCTGGTCGCAGATGGCGGTGGACATCCTCGCGCAGAAGTATTTCCGCAAGGCGGGTGTGCCGCGCGCGGTGAAGACGGTGGAAGAGTACGGGGTTCCCTCATGGCTGCGCCGGTCGGTGCCCGACACCACCGCGCTCGAGGCTCTCGACGAGACGGAGCGCACCGGCATGGAGCGCGACGCGCGCCAGGTGTTCCGGCGGCTGGCCGGCTGCTGGACCTACTGGGGCTACCGGTTCGGCTACTTCGACACCGAAGACGACGCGCTGGCCTATTACGACGAGATGCTTTTCATGCTCGCCTCTCAGATGGCCTCGCCCAACTCGCCGCAGTGGTTCAACACGGGGCTCCATTGGGCCTACGGCATCGACGGGCCCTCGCAGGGTCACTTCTATGTCGAGCCGTCCACCGGCGAGATGAAGAAGTCGGCTTCGTCGTACGAGCATCCTCAGCCACATGCCTGTTTCATTCAATCGGTGGCCGATGATCTGGTGAACGAAGGCGGCATCATGGATCTGTGGACCCGCGAGGCGCGCCTGTTCAAGTATGGCTCGGGCACCGGGTCGAACTTCTCGCAGCTTCGCGGAGAAGGCGAGCCGCTTTCGGGTGGCGGCCGATCCTCCGGGCTGATGTCGTTTCTCAAGATTGGCGATCGGGCGGCCGGATCGATCAAGAGCGGCGGCACCACGCGCCGCGCCGCCAAGATGGTCTGCCTCGACATCGATCATCCCGACATCGAGGAGTTCATCAACTGGAAGGTGATCGAAGAGCAGAAGGTCGCAGCCCTGGTGATCGGCAGCCGCATCGCCGGCAGGCATCTCAACGCCATCATCAAGGCCTGCCACGAAGGGGTCCAACAGATCAGCGCGGCGGTGCCGCTCAATGGCGAGAGGTTCGACCCGAAGGTCAACCGCGCCCTGCGCCGCGCCATCCGAGAGGCGCGCGCCGCCTGCATCCCGGAGAATTACATCGTCCGCGTGATCGAGCTGGCGCGGCAGGGCTACACCTCGATCCGGATGGACGAGTACGACAC
>DASROJ010000118.1:0-2535 GCA_035646975.1 Patescibacteria group bacterium | reverse complement strand
CGCGTCGAAGGATTGCCCGGGCCCGGCGGCGGTGATGGCACTCTCTGCTCGGTCGCACGGGCCAGCGTCCTCGCCCTGACCGGATCGCGCAGCAGGGTCGAAATCTCCGAGGGCGAGCGGCCGGCGCTCAGCCGGGTCATCATCATCGCCGCGGCGGGAATGCCGACCAGGTAGGTTCGATCACGATACCGCGATTCGTCGAACAGATCGTCGGCGGAGGGCAGCACGCCGGAGGCCGTGAGTCGCCCGGCCCACCAGTCCAGAGAGTGCCCCATCATGCCGCCCGCCAGCCAGACCGCGGCGCCGTCCGCCAGTGCCCGCGGAGACACGTCACCCGCTGCAAGACGCAGCGCTGCGCGCGCCAGACCGATCCGGTCCGGCTCCTCGTTACCGGTGGGCGCCACCATGTGTACCCGGTGCACCCGTGGCATTCGACTCGTTGCCGCTTCAAGATGGCTCCAACGAGGGTCGTCGCTCCGAACCGATTTCGCCTCGAGGTCCGGATACAGCACCAGCTCGACGTGAGCCGCCTCGCTTGTGCCGCCAAGCCGCCTGAGGTACGACTCCAGGTCCACCGCCGCGCGGGAGGCGACGACCCGCGCCCGCGCCTCCTCGATCTCTCCTTCGACATAGACCGCGCGCACGCCCGAATCCTCCACCCACGCGAGTCTCGAGCGGAGATCCACATCGGTCGAGGCATCCACGCCCCAGGCGCCCTCCTTTGCCGCGGTGTAACGGCCGTAACGGACACGCATCCCGTTGCGCACCAGCTCGTAATCGGGCGCGCGCAGCCATTCCGATCGCTCGAGAAAGCCAAGAACCGCCGCATCGCTCGAGCCGCTGATCACGATCATCGGCGACTCGGGCGCCCAGGGATTCACTCCCGTCACCCGTATCGTGTCGTCCGAACGCATGGACGTCAGGATCGCGCCGGCCTGCGGGAAAGGTGTGCGGTCGAGATAGGCGCTCACCAGGGGACCGACCGGCCCCACAACGAGCAGGGGCCCGGCAAGGTCGGCTCGCGTGGCCTTTTCCGCCTCGACCACCCGAACCGATGGCCGCCACCTCGCATCGGGCCCCTTGTCAGACGGATCGAGCAGCCCCCGGTACCTGTCGAGTTCTCCCGCGACGCCTGGCTGCACGATCGCGGTGCACCCGCCCGTTCCAAACCAGGCCCTCAGGCCACGGGTTCCGTGAGTGGCGTCAGGCCAGCGATCGATCCGGGGAGGACGCGCCGGGTCGAATGTCCTGTTGACCGGTCGGCCATCCGGCACCGGCAACTGCGTCCTCGCCGACATCGTGCCAGACAGGCACAGTGCGGCCACCAGGACACCTGAAAGAGCGCTCAGCCGCACGCGGGGTCCCGCCGACGGGTGTGCCCTGCGACAACTCGGCGTATATTCAAGGCCGGGCCGTGCGCCGGTCTGCTGAAATGACTCGGTGACTGGGGTATGATGCCGATGATGTGATCAGGGGCTCCGGGCCCCACCTGCCGAAGGGCCGCCACCGGATGCCGCGCGAGAGGCTTGTCAGGTACCGAAAAATGGTGGCCGTTGCCGCCCTCTTCGCCTTGCCGGTGGCAGGCGTCATCTGCGCGTGTGTCTCCGCCCCGGCGCTCGCGCAAGGTCCCGAGGATCATCTTGCGCTGGCCCGCGAGTACATGTCGAATCTCCGTCTCGACAGGGCCCTCAAGGAAATCCAGAAGGCGCTGGCGGCCGATCCCAACAATTTCGACGCCTGGAGACTGAAGGGCGACCTTTCCCTGCGGCAGGCCGATCTGGATGGGGCGCTCGAGTCATGGACCCGCGCCTCGTCACTGGCCCCCGGCAACATCGAGCTGCTGACCAGTATCGGAGATCTGCTCATCCGTCGCAACGATCGTCTGGATGACGCGCTGGGCGTTTACCGTCACGTCCTCGAGCTCGATCCCGGCAACGTCAAGACGCTGGTTTCGATCGGCAGCATCTACGAACGCCGGGAACAATGGCAGCCGGCCGCCGAGGCGTACAGGACCGCGCTGGGCCTCGACCCCAATTTCGTCCGCGCGCGAAGCAGCCTGGGCGCGGTCCTCTTCAAGCTCGGAGGCTACGAGGATGCCAGCCGTGAATTGCGCAAGGCGATCGAGCTGTCTCCCCACGATCTCCGCTCTCACGTATTCCTGGGGCTCTCCCAGAACCATCTCGGTCATTATGTCGATGCGCTCGACGAGCTGAAGGAGGCCCTCCAGATCGATCCCCACTCGGCCAATCAGCTCATCGGCGTGCGCGAGCAGCAGGCCCAGTTCCTCCGCCTCATCGAGCTGTTTCTCAAGGCGTACGATGAAAATCCGCGCGAGGCCGGCCGCTCGTTCGATCTCGCCGTCATCTACTTCTACGCGCATGACTACGAATCGTCGTGGAAGTACCTGACGAAGGCCGAGCAGCTGCGTTACCCGATACCGATGGAGATGAAGGAGGTCCTCTGGTCCCGGAGGCGGCTGCGCTCCCCCTAGGAGCCGCCTCCGGGACCAGAGGACCTCCTTCATCTCCATCGGTA
>DASROJ010000117.1:0-66426 GCA_035646975.1 Patescibacteria group bacterium | reverse complement strand
GCTCGCGCAGGATCTCCGATTCGGCGCCGCCGACCCGGCGAATCCGTCGGGCGGCGCCGAATCGGAGATCCTGCGCGAGCAGCGCGAAAAGACCAGGGAGACGCTTCGGCGCCAGCTTGCCGAGGGCAGGCTCGATGACCGGACGGTGGAGCTGGAAGTCCAGGCCGGCGCCGGAGGCGCGCCGATGCAGATATTCACGGGGCAGGGAATGGAGGAGATCAATTTCAACCTGCGCGAGATGATGCCCGGGCTTTTCCCCGGCGGCCGGCTGAAGCGGCGGCGGATGACGATCGCCGAGGCACGCGAGCACCTGCTCAAGGAAGAGGCCGACAAGCTGATCGACATGGACCAGGCCGTGCGCGATGCCGTGACGAGGGTCGAACAGTCGGGCATCATCTTCATCGACGAGATCGACAAGGTGGCCGGCCGCGGCGGCGGCCAGGGCGGACCGGACGTCTCTCGCGAAGGGGTGCAGCGCGATCTGCTTCCGATCATCGAAGGCACCACCGTCAACACAAAGCACGGGATGGTCAGGACCGACCACATCCTGTTCATCGCCTCGGGCGCCTTCCACATGTCCAAGCCCTCCGATCTGATGCCCGAGCTGCAGGGCCGGTTTCCGATCCGGGTGGAGCTGGACGCGCTGACGCGCGACGACTTCGTACGCATCCTCACCGAGCCGGAAAACGCGCTGGTGAAACAATATGTCGCCCTGATGAAGGCCGAAGGGGTGACGCTGCAGTTCACGCCCGAGGGCGTCGCGGCGCTGGCGGATTTCGCGGTGATGGTGAACGAGAAGACCGAGAACATCGGGGCGCGGCGGCTGCACACGATTCTCGAAAAGGTGCTCGACGAAATCCTCTTCGAAGGGCCAGACCTTCACGATCGGCGACAGGTCATCGACGCCGCCTATGTGAAGGATCGGCTCGACGACATCGTCGCCGATCAGGATCTCAGCAGGTACATCCTCTGACGTGCGGATGCGACGAGAAGGTCACGCGGCCCGCACTCCCGTCCACCGCGTCGCGTCGCTTCTGCTGTACGTCGTGGCGCTTCTCGTGGTGATGGCTTCCGCGCCCGGGTGCGGCAAGAAGGGGCCGCCGCTGCCTCCCTTGAGGAGCGTCCCCGAGCGGGTCGCGCGCGCCAGCATCCGGCAGGTCGGCGATCGACTGGTGATGACCTTTCCGCGGCCGGCCTCACGCACGGATGGAACCCCGCTCGGCCCGGACGCGAGCCTGGAGGTGCTGATGACCGCGCGGTACCCGGCCCCGAAACGGGCCGCCGAGATCGAGCTGAGCCCCGACCTCAGCTGGACCGTTCCGCGATCGCAGTGGGACGCCTACACCCAGGGCCGGCGGATGGAGGTGGGCCTCAGTCTTGGAAGTCTGGCCGCGGCGCTCGACCAGCCCCAGGGCGGCGACGCGATGAAGCACCGCAAGCTTTCCTTCGTCGTGACGATCGTGGAAGCCAGGAACAAGCGTTCGCTTCCTTCCGAGATCGAGACATTCGAGATTTGCGAACCGCCCCCGGCGCCGGCAGCCATCGCGGTGCGCATCGTCGAGGACGGACTGCTGCTTGCCTGGACCCCGGGGGAGCCCGGAGCCATGGGGGCAACAGGAGTAGCGGGAGTCGCGGGGGCACCGGGTAAGGTGGCCACAGCAGGCACGCCGGGCACGACGAACGCGACGGCCCCCGAGGGGGCCGACAAGGGTGGCGCGTTCAACATCTACAGACAGGAGGAGGGCGGTGTGCGATCCGAATCGCCGCTGCGCAGCGTGACACCTCAGACTCTCTCGTACCTCGATACGACCGCCGTCATCGGGACATCCTACCGGTACACGGTGCGGGCCGTTTCCACGGCGACCCGGTGCGAAAGCGCCGAGACGCCGGCGGCGGTGGCCACGCGGCTCGATCTGTTCCCCCCCGCGGCGCCCCAGGGACTCGTCGCCGTGGCGGAAAAGGTGGACGACAAGCGCACCATCAGGCTTTTCTGGCGGCCGAACCGCGAGACGGACCTGCGCGGATATCGCATCTACCGCGCCGACGGGCCCGACAAGCCATGGAGGATGCTGACGCCCGATGATCTCACCGCGACCAGCTACACGGATGAGGATGTGATGCCGGGAGTCGTATACAGTTATGTCGTCACGGCGCGTGATGGCGCCTCGCCGCCCAATGAAAGCCTTTACTCGGACCCGGCGATCGAGCAGACGGAGGCCGGCAAGTGAGCGCACCAGTCATCAAGTTCACGAAGATGTCGGCCGGGGGCAACGATTTCATCATCATCGACAACATCACCGCCGCGGAGCATGAAATCGTCCGGCCGGACGCGGAGTTCGTGCGCCGCGTGTGTGCGCGCGCGCGTTCGGTCGGCGCCGACGGGGTCATCCTGATCGAGCCGGCCACCGGTCCTCACGCGAAGATGATTCACTACAACTCGGATGGCGGCCGCTCGGCGCTTTGCGGCAACGGGGTGCGGTGCGTCGCGCGCATCCTGGCGATCAAGCGGCTGGCCCCCTCCGACGGCATGACGATCGAGACCGATATCGGAATCCTAGACGCCGCCGTGGAGGCCGACAGGCCCTGGTTCCGCCTCGAGCTCGGCCGCCTCGAGACCCGGGCCATGACGCTCATGCTGGAAGGGTCGCTCGACGAGGTGTCGCGCACCTTCGAGGCCACGCTCGTCAACCCCGGCGTTCCGCACCTTGTCATCGAGACGCGCGACGCGCATGGCATGAGCGCCCGCGAGTTCCTCTCGATTTCGCCCAGGCTGCGCGCCCATCCCGATCTCGGACCGGAGGGGGCGAACGTGAACTTCATCACCCTGCGCGACGAACACTCCCTCGACATCCGCTGCTACGAACGGGGAGTCGAGGGCGAGACCCTTTCCTCCGGCAGCGGGTGCATCTCCGCGGTCCTTGTGGCCTCCGCCTCGGGTCGCGCCGTGTCACCGGTGTCGTGCCGCTCGCGGGCGGGCTTCGTCAACATCGTCACCGTTGAGCGGGGCGATGACGGCGCGATCACCGCGCAGCTTTCGGGCGACGCGCGTGTCGTCTACACCGGCGTTCTCAACGCCGAGGCGCTCGCGGGATTCAGCTTGTGACGGCTCCGCCGCCAAGACATCCTTCCCTCGTGCTCGCCCTCAAGATTGCCAGCATCTCGATCGGCTCGCTGCTCCTGCTGCTCGGTCTGGTGATGCTGGTCACGCCGGGACCGGGCGTGCTCGTGATCCTGGCGGGCCTCGCCATGCTGAGCCCGCACAGTCGATGGGCAAAGTCGCTGCTGATCTGGACGAAGAAGAAATTCCACATCCGGCACAAGGAGCCCGACGACGATCAGGGGGCCAGGCCGTGACGCCCACGATCGTCGTCAAGCAGGTGGACGCCTTCACCACGCGGCCGTTCTCCGGCAATTCGGCCGGGGTCGTGCTGGACGCCGCAGGTCTCTCGGACAGCCAGATGCAGATCATCGCCCGCGAGATGAACGTGTCGGAGACAGCCTATCTGCTCCCGCCGTCGGGCCCCGGGGCCGATTTCCGGGTGAGATGGTTCACGCCGAAGGTCGAAGTGGACCTCTGCGGCCATGCAACGGTGGCCTGCTTCCACGCCGCGATGGAGACAGGAAGAGTCGGCGCGGGTTCCTACCGGCTCGAGTGTCTCTCCGGTGTGCTGGCGCTCGATCTCGACCGGGACGACGTGGGCCCAAGAGTCCGGCTGGGACTTCCGGTGGCGGATCTTCTTCCATGGGACATCGCCACCTGCCGCATCGCCGAGCCGCTCGGACTCGAGACCGACGATCTGCACGCGCGTCTGCCGGTGATGAAGGCGGCGCAGTGGGCCGTGGTGCCGCTGACCGGTCTTGAGGCGATGCGTCGCATGCGTCCGGACTTCAAGGCTCTGCTCGCGCTGGAGTCCCAGGAGGGGGTGGGGGAGATCATCGTCATCACGACCGAGACCCTGGAGGCAGGTTCGGCGGTGCATGTCAGGATGTTCGCGCCGGCGTGCGGGATAGACGAGGACCCCGTGACCGGTGCGGCCCAGGGGCCCGTGGGCGCGTACCTGCTGGCCAATTCTCTGCTCGAGGAGCGGGCCACGCGGCCAGACGCCGGGCGACTGCTCTACGTCGCCGAACAGGGGGATGAGGTGGGTCGACCCGGACGCATCGAGGTGGAGGTCGCCCATCAGGGTGGTCGGATCCGATCGATCACGATCGCCGGACGGGCCGTGACGGTGCTCGAGGGGGCGATCCAGGTTCCCTCGGACGCATCAACCTGCTAGATCGCGTCCTGCCACACTTTTTCGAACAGTGCGATCGAGTCCGGTGCGTGACCCGCGTAGTGGTTGTTGAAGTAGCCGTAGACGGTCACGTTGCGTTTGAGCAGCTCGCGGATCGCCGGGACCCATCTCTCCATCTCTGAAGTGCGATCGACGATCACCTTGTCCCAGCTCTTCGTGCGCTCCTCGATTCCCTTGCGGTCTCCGAGCCACCGCACGTAGGCGAAGCCGGTCGTGATCGGATCCACGTCGGCCATCAGCTGATCCACTCGCGGCATCCATGGATGATCGATCAGCGCGAAAGCGACTTCGTGCTCGCGCAGCAGATCGAGAAGCTCCGGGACCACCCATCCCTTGTTGCGGATTTCGATCGCGAACCGGTGGTCCTTCGGCAGCTTTGGCAGAAACGACCGCAGACGCGTCGTGAATACCTTCCGGGTGATTTCTGACGCCTTGTTGTGGTAGGGAAACTGGAACAACATCGGGCCGAGCCGGTCACCCAGGTTGTCCATCGCCGAAAGGAACTCCTCCATCTCCTCCTCGCAGCCGGTGAGCGTCTTGTCATGGGTGATCGTCCGGGGGACCTTGGCTGCGAGAACGAAACCCTCGGGCAGCGCATCACGCCACTTCCTCGTCATGGCGGCGGATGGGGCGCGGTAGAACGTCGCATCGACCTCGACGGTGCGATGGCGCGTCGCGTAGTACGCGAGGTACTCGCCGGGTGGAGTGCCCTCGGGATAGAAAACCCCCTCCCAGTCCTTGCTCGACCAGGAGGAGGTCCCAAGATAGAGCCGCGGATCAAGCAGCACGCATGCCCCTACTGCCGGGTGTAGTCGATCTCCATCGTCTTTGTTTCCTTGCCCTCGCGCCGCTCGTACCAGCTGAACACGAAGTGGTTGTCGTCGACGAACTTCGTGACCATCCGGTAGGGAGTGGGCGGGCCGACCATGTTCATCATCCCCTTGAAGGTCATTTCCCTGGTGGCGGCGTTGTAGGTGCCGTCCACCTCGATCAGCCCGGTCATCATGGTGTCGCCCCAGACCGTGATGAACCTGCCCTTCTTGTTGTCATACCCGGTCAGACCGAACCCCTCGAAAGGGCCGCCCATGAAGGTGCCTTTGTACTCATCCTTGAGGAGGCGGCCTCCCAGGATCATCGAGTACTCCGCGGAGCCGTCGGAGGATTGCGGTTCGCCCGGGCCCATCCACATCTTCGTGACGGTCTTCCAGGAGCCGACGAACTTCTTGAGCATCTCGTGGTTCGGGCCCGGAGTGCCCAGCTTCATCATCTCGGCCATCATCTGTTCATCGGTCATTTTGGCCGGTGCGGCCTTTGCCGACTTCGCCTTCGTCTCGGCGGGAGCGGCAATCGCCATGGCCGTGCCGGCGACGCAGCATCCGAGAATTCCACACAACACGAGGCGGCAAAGCATCCAGCGGCATTTCGTCATTCTCGACTCCTTTGAAAGTGTGTTTCGAAAGGGTGTGCGATTCTACGGCGAACAGGCCGATGGAGTCACGGCATTACTTCAGTCCGGGGATCGATTCACGGGGCCTGGGGATTCCGTGAGTGCCGACCGGCCGCTGATTCGGGAACCTCACTTTCATCCTCGTGTCGCGTGTGGGATCATGTCGTGGAATTCCGGCAGGTGATTGCCACTCGGCGTGGAGTCGATCAAGAAGACTGGAGTGAGAAGGGGAATAGCGCGATGACAGCTTACCGGCTGATGCCCGAGCGAACCGTGACCGACAAGACCGGGCGGAAGATCTGCGAGGTGTTCGGGGCCGCCGACGGGCTGCCGGGCATGAGCGTGGCCTGGCTGATGCTGCCGGCGGGCTGCGGTGGCGTGGACGAACGCAATGGATTCGATGAAGCGGTCATCGTGCTTTCAGGCAAAGGAAAAGCCTGGCTCGATGGCGCGGCCTCGGAGGTGGGCGCCGGACATGCAATCCATGTCCCGAAGGGCGCGCTCTGGCGTCTCGAGAACACGGGCCGCGAGCCTCTCGTCTGCTATTCGGTCTGCTCACCGGCGTTCCGGCCCGAGCTTTCGCAGCGCCCCGAGCCTGTGTGATGCCCCGAGCCTGTGTGATGCCCCGAGCCTGTTCGAAGCGACGACGCTTGACGCAGCCCAAGCCGCTGATTCCGACTCACCGGAGGAGACACCGCGATGCCTGATTTCACCCTGACCGAAGAGCAGCGACAGATCCGCGACCTGGCGCGCGAGTTCGCCCTGCAGGAAATCGTGCCCGTGGCCCCGCATCACGACAAGACGGGCGAGTTTCCCAGGGAGATATGCAGAAAGGCCTGGGAGCTCGGCCTGATGAACACGCATATCCCGGACGCCTACGGTGGCGCCGGGCTCGGCGTGTTCGAAGGCTGTCTCATCGCCGAGGAGGTGGCGGCGGGCTGCACGGGCATCGGCACGGCCATGGAAGCCAACACCCTCGCCGAGGCACCGGTCATCGTCGCAGGCAACGAGGACCAGAAGAAGAGATACCTGGCGCCGATGACGAAGGAGTTCAAGTTCGCCGCCTATTGCGTCACCGAGCCGGACGCCGGTTCGGATGTCGCGGGCATCAAGACCGTCGCCAGGAAAGTGGGCAACGACTACGTGCTCAACGGCGCCAAGATGTGGATCACGAATGGCAGCGTGGCCGACTGGTACTTCGTGCTGGTCTACACCGACCCGGAGAAGAAACACAGGGGAATGAGCGCGTTCATCGTGGACCGTTCCGCGACCGGCATCGAGGTTGGCAAGAAAGAGTGGAACATGGGACAGCACGCCTCGGACACCCGCGCGCTGACCTTCACCGACGTGAAGGTGCCCGCATCCAACCTTCTCGGCAAGGAAGGCGACGGCTTCAAGATCGCGATGTCGGCCTTCGACCATACCCGGCCGATCGTCTCGGCCGCCGCGGTGGGACTGGCGCGATGCGCGATGGAGCATTCGATCCGCTACGCGCAGGAGCGCCGGAGTTTCGGCGTGCCGATCTCCGCCCATCAGGCCGTGTCGTTCATGATCGCGGAGATGGCGATGAACATCGAGGCGGCCAGGCTGCTCGTCTGGCAATGCGCCAGCACGATCGACCGGGGTGAACGCAACACGAGGCAGGCGGCCATGGCCAAGGCATTCGCCGCGGACATGGCGATGAAGAGCGCGCTCGATGCGGTGCAGGTGTTCGGCGGATACGGCTTCTCGTCGGAGTATCCCGTCGAAAAACTGATGCGGGACGCGAAGGTATTCCAGATCTACGAAGGGACATCGCAGATCCAGCGATTGATCATCGCCAAGGAGATCTTCGACAGAAAATAGCGAGCGTCATGACGTCAGGGCGTCAGGCAGGTCTGGCGCCGGAGCCGACCTGACCGACGATTTCGAGCCTGATCCTGCGCACCGTGCGCTGGCTGGCGTCGATGATGGTGATTCGAATCCCATCCTGCTCGAGGGTCTCACCGGCCTTGGGCACCTTCTGGAACAGGTGTGACGTGAGCCCGGCGACCGTCTCGTAACCGGCGCGCGGCAGACGCACACCGAGTTTTTCCTCCAGCTCGTCGAGCTTGTACTTGCCGTCGACGAGAAACGCTCCGTCACCGGAGCGTTCGAAACCGGCCTTTCCCGGGCGGTCGAATTCGTCGAAGACATCCCCCACGATCTCCTCGACGATGTCCTCGAGCGTCAGGACGCCGACGGCGGAACCGTACTCGTCCACCACGACGGCCATCTCCTGGTGCGTGCGGCGGAACTCCTCGAGCAGGCCGTCGATCCGGGCCGTGACGGGCACGTAGAACGGGAGCTTGATGAATCGGGCCAGGGAGGCTTCTTCCGGCGAGGCGTCGATCAGGTCCATCGCCTCGACGATGCCGGTGATGTTGTCGACGCGATCTGCGAAGATCGGAATCCGGGAGAAGCCGCGCTCATGGATGAGGCGCACCGCCTGGGACAGGCCGGCCGTGTGGGGCAGCGAGGCGACGTCCACCAGCGGCGTCATGTGCTCGCCCGCCTTGGCATCGGCAAAATCCACCAGGTGCTTGATGAGGCTGGTCTCGTCGCGCTCCAGTGCGAGCCGGTGCTCCGCGTGGAGAATCATCCGCAGCTCTTCCTTCGTGACGAACGGCAGCCGGCCCCCGCGCGCGTGAAAAGGGCGGACGAAGAGGCGCGCCGCCCCGGAGGTGATCGCCACCAGCGGCGTCATCAGCAGCATGGCGAAACGCAGCGGAAGGATCACCTTCAGCGCGATGGTCTCGGGATGCCGGCGGGAGAACGTCTTGGGCAGGATTTCCCCGAACAGCAGGATGAGCGGGATCATCAGGACGATTCCCCAGGCTGATGCGCCGGGGCCAAACCTGCGGGCGAACAGCTCGTTGGCAAGAAACGACGCCGTCACGACGGCGAGGTTCGTGCCGATGAGCGTGGTCGACAGGAGTCGGTCCGGACGGTCGATCAGGTTCTGGACATGCCGCGCCGTAACGGAGCCCGCCTCCGCTCGGCGGCGGATGCGGTTGCGGTCCACCGAAACGAGCGCCACCTCGGAGCCCGAGAAAAACGCCTCCGCCGCGAGACACGCGGCGATGAGCGCCGCGAGCAACAGCATCGTCGCACCGGTCAGCCCGCCCTCGATGAATCTGACTGTGTCTGGCTCGGTCACAGGGCAGGCTCCGTCTCACGTCGGCCGGGAGGGCCAAGCTCGGTTGTCAGCACGCCGGCGAGAATCAGCAGCGCTCCGAACAGGGCGCCGCCGGTGAGCACCTCGCGTTCGACCAGCCATGACGTCACCGCGGCAAAGACCGGCTCGGCGGCGAAGATCACGGCAGCCCGGGTGGGGGTGGTCCATGACTGGACGATGTTGAGCACGAAGAAGGCCACGGCGGTCGCGAGGATCGACGTGACGGCCAGCGCGCCGAACAACCCCGGTGTCGGGACGAAGCGCGGCTGCTCGAACAACGCGGTCGGGCCGATCCCCAGGACGCCGACCACCGCCACCTGGAGAAAGGCGATGGTGCGCTTGTCGTGGCGGCGAGTGTAGTGGTCCACGGCGAGCAGGTGAGCTGAGAAGGCGAGCGCCGCGAGCAGGATGAGAAGTTCTCCGTAGCCGAACCCGCCACCGGAGCGCCCGACTCCGGTGAGAAAATACAGGCCGGTGATCGCAAGGACCGCACCGCAGAACGAAGCGGCCGTGGGCGGGCGCAACCGCAGCGCGATCGACATCAATGGCGTGAAGATGATGTACATCGCCGTGATGAAGGCGGCGCGGGCGGGCGTGGTGAACTGGATGCCGACCGTCTGGAACGCGAATCCCGCGAACAGCATCAGGCCGGTTACGAAGCCGCCCGCCAGCGTCGGCAGGACCGGGGCCGTCGAAAACGCTCCGCGAGGAACCAGAAAATAGAGCGGCAGCGCGGCGGCGCAGAACCTGATGGTGATGAAGAGCATCGGCGAGATGTCGGCGAGGGCGCTCTTCACGACGACGAACGTGCAACCCCAGATGGCGCTCAGCCCGATGATGCAGAGATCGGCCTGCAGTCTGCGGTTCAATCCCACGGAACAGTGAGGGCGCTCTCGTCTCCATCGGCCAGGGTTCGCACCAGCTCCTGCAGGAAGTAATCAGGGCCATCCGAAAGATGGGGCGATGCACGTCGCTGATACATCTGCCGGCTCCTCTCGATGTCTTCCTTCAGGCGCTCATAGAGATCCTTGTCGCGGCGCCCTTCCTCGATCTCCTTCTCATTATACAGAAGAATCTCTGAGACCAGCAGGCGGGCGAACCGCTGCGCGTCCTGTTGGGCTTGCGCGACTTCCGGGTCGATTTCCTCGGTGGGCGAAACCGCTGGTTCCTGATCGCGTGCCGCCGGCCGCTTCGGCCCGGAGGCCGTGCCCGGCTGCGGGGTCGTCATGGCGGAATCCCGGATCTCCGATGCGGCAGGTGAAACCGGCGGGCGCGGAAACTTCGTTCGCGCGGGAATCGCCTCGAGGCTCAGCGCCGCCAGCGTGGCCATCACGCCGATCGCTTCGGGGGACCAGGAGCCAGACGTGTCGAACGTGTCGGCGTAGAGCAGGGCGACAACCCGGTCCCGCACCCAGAGAGGTGACGCCATCATCACCGCGGGGGGCTCGCCGCCCAGCAGGCCGGCGAGACGATCGGCGTCGACGCCGTCCGCCGCGGACTCGACCATCTGCGCGCTGGCGCCGTGGGCGCGCCCCAGCAGGCAGCCGTCGGGCAATCGCAGCACGACTTTCCGAGGGTTGAATTCCTCCGCAAACCCGTGCGCCGTCCATCCGACAAGACTCTCGTTGCGCACGACGAAAAGGGCCGCGCGCGAGGCGAACGAGCCGGCCGCGCTCAGGAGCTGTCCGAGAATCACGACCTGATCCGCCGAGCGTTCCACCTCGCGGGCGAACCGGGCCAGATCGCTCATCCCGGCGGAGGCCGGGCCGGGCCGTGGCGCAATGAGTTCCGTGTCCACCAGCAGCGGCTCGCGCCGCGCCTGCTCGATGATCTCGGTGAGTGATCCGGCCCGGACGTGCGACTCTTCGAGCCATTCCCGGATGCGCCGGGACAGGCCATCGAACCGATCATCAATCAGGGACTGTAGGCGGTTTTCGGCTTCGGTGCGTGGATCGACGCTCATCTGGACGCCAGGCTCCTCTGGAAGGATCGACGGGCGGTTATCGGAGCCGAATGATGATGCCCTGATCGCGAGGCGTCAAGGATGCGAAAACCCGCCAATAAGATCCTGAAACCGTGGGTCTTCAGCAAGGGCATCCAGCGGCTTGAGCGTGGGAAGGATGTCGCTCAGCAGGGGATTGAGCGTCACGGCATGCCGAAGGTCGCTGAACACCTCCTCGACATAACCGAGCCGCGCGTAGGCAAGCGCGCGGTTGAGGTAGTAGGCCGCCTGTTCTTCCTCGAGACGGATCGCCTCCTTGTAACAGGACAGCGCTCGTTCCTGGTCCCCGGTGCGCGACCACGCGTGGCCCAGGTTGTTCCATGAAGCGGCCGAGCTGGGGCGAACCTCCACCGCGCGGGAGTAGCAGCGGATCGCCTCGTCGACCTGCTCTTCCTGCAACCAGCAGTTGCCGAGGTTGTTCCAGGAGTCGAAATCATCCGGCGAGAGGGTCAGCGCCTGCTGGTAACAGGCGATAGCGGCTGGATGGCGTCCCGTGTCGAAATAGACGTTCGCGAGGTTGTACCAGGTCGGGGCATCCGCCGGGACGATTCGCAGCGACTCGCGGTACGCGGCAATTGCCGAATCGCTGTCGCCCCTGCGCGCAAACGCATAGGCGAGGTTGTACCAGATGCGGGCGTCGTCCGGCTGACCCTGCAGCGCCTTCTTGAATGACGCGACGGCCGCGTCGTTGTCCCCCAGCCCGATGCAGGCGTTTCCGCGGTTGAACCAGATCTGGGGCGACTCCGGCGCCGACTCGCAGGCCCGGGCGAAGCAATCGAGCGCGTCGGTGTGTCGCCCCATCATGTCATAGGCGACGCCGAGGTTGTTCCAGGCCTCGGGCAGCTTGGGATCGATTTCGGCTGCGCGGCCGAAGCAGACGGCCGCTGCATCGAGATTGCCGGAGCGCTGGCGCGCCATGCCGAGTCCGATCCAGGCCACCGCCAACCCGGGATCGAGCTTTACGGCGCGCGAGAGGGCTTCCATCGCCTTTTCGGATTCGCCCAGGTCGCCGTACGCGTCGCCCATCTGTGCGAGGATGAGCGCAAGCCGGTGGCTGTCGGTCTCGAGCCGCAGCGCGAGATCCCAGCTGGCGATAGCCCCTTCCGGATCGCCAGCGTCCAGCTTGCGGCGTGCCTCGGCGAGCAGTGCCTCCACCGACTCTGCGCGGCCTGCGATCGATGGGGTTGCCGGCTGTGCCGGCTTCGTGTCGCCGGTGGCAGGACGAGCCCGGCGTCCGCGTGCCCGGCCCGGAGGCTTGTCGCTCTCTCTTTGCATTCATCGCACCGTGAATCTGGGGAGAAATCTGCGAGGGCAAGCCGGCGATTCGGCGCATGTTACCACCGCGCCCCCGGGTGTCAACTGTGGCGGTATCGACACACAACTTGTTGCATGAACGGCACAGTCAATTGCAGTTTCTTGACCCTCGGGGTAAGCCCCAAACCGTTAAGCTACTCATAGCATAAGGTTTACTGTCATCTGCCTATTATGGCGATGGTGGCACGCATCCTGCTTAGGTACATACCGCACGAAGCGTCAAGTCCCAGGATCGCCTGATTCGAGAGCGGACAACACCTCACATACAGCCAAGGAACCTCCAGTTGACACAACGCACGCTCAAAACGCGCATCGATGTGGTCGGGGTCGGGCTGCACACCGGGCGGAAGATCCGCATGCAGGTGCTTCCGGCGGCTGCCGATTCGGGCATCCGGTTCGTTCGAACCGACCTTCGCACCGAGCACGACGACGCCTCCATCACGATGGGGCCCGAGGGCACGGCCCGGATTTCCCGCGCCGACCACGCCACCACGCTGTCGGGAAACGGGTTCAGCATCTCCACGGTGGAGCACCTGATGGCCGCGTTTCGTGGCCTCGGTGTGGACAATGCCATCGTGCAGCTCTCGGACGCCGAAGTGCCGATCATGGACGGCAGCGCCGCCCCGTTCGTCTATCTTATCAAGGAAGCCGGTCTGAGGGACCTCGGAGTTCCGCGACGGGTCATCAGGATGACCCGGGCCGTCAGCGTGATGGACGGTGATCGAGAGGTCACCATCTATCCGGCCGATCATTTCCGTATCACCTACACGATCGATTTCGCCCATCCGGCCATCGGGCGACAGAGTCTTTCGCGCAGCATCGACGAGCGCACGTTCGTCAACGAGCTGGCCCCGGCGCGCACCTTCTGCCTGCTCAAGGATGTTCAGATGCTCAGGCAACGCGGTCTTGCCCTGGGCGGCTCGCTTGCCAACGCCGTCGTGGTGGGGGACACCGGTCCGCTCAACAGTCTCCGGTTCCACGACGAGTTCGTCCGGCACAAGGCGCTCGACCTGGTCGGCGATCTGGCGCTGATGGGACACCCGATCATCGGCCACGTCGTGGCTCACCGGGCCGGCCACGAGATGAACTCGCGCCTGCTCATCGAGCTGATGGCCAACCGGGACGCCTGGGTCGTCACCACACGCGTCCCCGCCACGCACGGTGTGGAAGCTCCGGCCGCGCTTGCCGCGTCGGGCCAGCCCGAAATCGCGCGTGGGGCGGCATCCTACTGAATCAACTGCATTTGTCATGTCCGCATGGAACACCGGCCGCTCCTTTGCTAGAATGAGCCGTCGAAGCGCGAGGGGAGACCTCCCCGCGTCCTCGATCCATCCGGCCGGCTGGCCGTACATGCGGAGGCAGCAGGCTTGCGGCGACTCGGCGTCATCCTCTTCTTGATCGTCTGTTTGTCTGCCGGCGCCACCGTTCTCGCGGTTCCCGTTTCCTCGAAGCTGCTGGCCGACGCCTCGGTGGCATCGCTCAGGACGAGCGCCACCGACCACGACGTCTACGCCTCGTTCGCGCTCAACAACGCGTTCAGCGAGGAGATCCGGGAGAAGATCGGCACCGGGCTTCCTGTCACGTTCACCTACTTCCTCGAAGTGGCGAACCGGCGGCCCCTCTGGTTCGACAAGGTCCTGCTTCGAAAAACAGTCACCACGACGGTCACCTACGACACGCTGACCCATCAGTACAGCCTGTCGAAGAGGGTGAACGACGAAGTGACGGAGTCCTCCGTCGCGATCAACGAAGCCGAGATGATGCGATGGATGACAAACCTCGAGCACGTCCGCCTCGCCGACCCGACCATCCTGGGTGGAGTCGAAAACGACTCGCTGTACATCCGGGTGAAGTCACGGCTCCAGAAGAGGTTCATCCTGTTCTTCATCCCCTGGGACGTGGAAACAGGGTGGGAGAAGGTCAGGCTGAGCCTTCCGGCGGACGGGACTCTCCGTGCCCGTTGATCGACGGGTAAAGACCGACCGGCTCATCCTGTTCGGCATCCTGGCCCTGGTTCTGCTTCTCACCGCCATCTACACGTTCCTGCAAAGAACCGACCAGTACTCCTGGCAGTGGGTCACCAACACGATCCTGTTTTCCTTCCTCGGGATCGTGAACGTTCTGCTGATCCTGGCGCTGCTGATGATGCTGGTCAGGAACCTCATCAAGCTGCTGCTCGAACGTCACCGGAACATCCTCGGCTCGCGTTTCCGAACCAAGCTGGTGTTCACCTTTCTCGGACTCTGCCTGGTGCCATCGGTCCTCCTGTTCACGACCGCGGTGAGCATCATCGACCGATCGATCGAACGGTGGTTCTCGACGGATGTGGACAAGATCAGCGAGGATTCCCGGGCCGTCGTCGATGTCTACTACAGTGACCAGAAAAAGCGCTGCGAGCGGTTCGCGGGCGACATCGCCGCCGACCTGACTCAGCACCGGCTGCCCGAAGGCGGCCGATCCGAGCTGTTGCGCGGCATGGACGCCGCGTTGCAGATGAGGCATCTCGACCTGGTGTCGGTGTACTTCAGGGGAGAGGAGCCGCTCACGGTCGCCAATCCCCGGATGCCTGTCGGCGACCTCAAGCCGATACCCGAAGAGGTGCTCGCCGAAGGCCTGAAAGGGGGCACCTTTTCCTGGCAGGATGGGCTCGGCTCGGGCCAGCTGGTGCGATCGGGCGTTCCGCTCTTCGCGTCGCAGCGGCACGAGGTGATCGGGGTGGCGGTGGCCGGCTCGTACGTCGGCAAGGAGACCGCCGCGATGACGTCCGAGATCGCACGCAACGTCGACAACTATCGCCAGCTCAAGCTCCAGAAGAGCAACATCAAGCGTGTCTACGTCCTCGGGTTCGGCCTGATCGCCCTGCTCATCCTCTTTTCCGCGACCTGGGTCGGGCTTTACCTGGCGCGGGGAATCACCGTGCCGATTCAGATGCTCGCCGAGGGGACGCGCGAGGTGTCATCGGGCAATCTCGAGTACCAGATTGGACTCGATGCCGGCGACGAGCTGGGAATTCTCGTCCGGTCCTTCAACACCATGACGCGGGAGTTGAAGGGGAGCCGTCAGGCGATTGAGTCCTCCAACCTCGAGCTCCAGGAGCGAAACCTCGAGCTCGAAGAGCGCCGCCGTTACATCGAGACCGTGCTCGAGAGCATTCCCACCGGCGTCATCTCGCTCGACCAGGATGGGCGTGCCACGACGATCAACCGGGCGGCGCGGCGCATCCTTCGCATCGAGTCGTCGCAGGACGTGCGCGGGCTCTTCTACCACGAGCTGCTGGGACGCGAGAGCCTCGCCGAGATCACCACGCTCATCCCTCGGCTGCTGGCCAGCCCGGGGGCCAGCCTTTCGCGCGAATTCCATGTCAGCATCGGAGGCCAGCCGCTGTCGCTCGCGGCGGTTTTCTCGCCCCTGGAGATGAGCGGCGGGGCCGGTCATGGCCTGTTGATCGTGGTGGAGGACATCACATCGCTCATCAAGGCGCAGAAGGTGGCGGCGTGGCGGGAGGTGGCGCGCCGCATCGCTCACGAGATCAAGAACCCGCTCACGCCGATACAACTTTCGGCGCAGCGGATGCTCAAGAAGTGGAAGGAAGGCGCGCCCGACCTCGGCGAGGTGGTGAAGGAGGGCGCCACCATCATCGTCAAGGAAGTCAAGACCCTGAAGACTCTCGTCGACGAGTTTTCGGGTTTCGCGAGAATGCCGGCCGCCAATCCCGGCCCCGCCGACCTTCACGAAATCATCGACTCGGCTCTGGGGCTCTACCAGGGGGCGTACCAGGATGTCCAGTTCGAGCGAAACTATGACGATGCGCTGCCCAGCGTGCGCCTCGACCCCGAGCAGATGAAGCGGGTCTTCGTGAATCTGATCGACAATGCGCTCGAAGCGATGGGAAGCAAGGGGGAGATCGCCATCGCGACAAGCTATCTTGCCCCGCTCCAGATGATGCGTGTCGAAGTGGCCGACGACGGCCCCGGAATCCGGCCGGAGGACAAGGAGAAGCTGTTCCTGCCATACTTCTCCACCAAGAAACGCGGCACCGGGCTTGGCCTGGCCATCGTCAACCGGATCATCTCCGATCACCACGGTTACATCCGGGTGGAGGACAACCGGCCCAGAGGGACGCGCTTCATCATCGAGCTGCCGGCGGCATGAGGGGCGGGTCGCCGGCGAGCGCGTCAGCGGGGGCGATGCGGGCCATGCGGGCATTGAGGGTGCGGCGGGAGTTGAGAGTGGGGCGTGTCACGGGATTGCGGGGAGCGGTCTCCCCGGATCGGGTCGTCGGCGCGCTGGACGCTCCGGCGCGATCGGCGCGAGGTGAATGACAGGATGTCTTCCGGGCGCATTCTTCTGGTGGATGACGAAGCGGGGATACGCTCGTCCCTGACCCAGGTGCTCGCCGACGAAGGGTACGACGTCGAGGCGGTGGACACGGGTGAAAAGGCGCTTGCACGACTGCGTGACGGAGGGTTCCAGCTCGTCCTGCTCGATGTCTGGCTGCCGAGGAAGGACGGGCTCGAGGTGCTGCAGGAGCTGCGCGCCGAAGGCAGCGAGGTCCCGGTCATCATTATCTCGGGGCACGCGAACATCGAGATGGCGGTGAAGGCCACCCGGCTCGGCGCATTCGACTTCATCGAGAAGCCGCTCAGCATCGAAAAGGTCACGGTCTCCGTCCGTAACGCGCTCAAGCAACGCCGCCTCGAGGAGCGGAACAGGGCGCTGCGCGTCGCGCTGGCGGACAAGGGCGCGCGCCAGCTCCTCGGAGACGCCCCTTCCATCGTCAAGCTGCGCGAGCAGATCCGGATGGCAGCCCCGACCAACGGGCGCGTGATGATTTTCGGAGAGAACGGTACCGGCAAGGAGCTGGTCGCGAGAATGGTCCATGCGCTGAGTCTTCGCGCGGATGAGCCATTCATCGAGATGAACTGCGCCGCCATTCCCGAGGAGCTGATCGAAAGCGAGCTGTTCGGGCACCTGAAAGGGTCGTTCACCGGGGCGGTGGAGAACAAGAAGGGGAAGTTCGAGCTCGCCGACGGCGGCACGCTGTTCCTCGACGAGATCGGTGACATGAGCCTCAAGACACAGTCCAAGGTGCTGCGCGCCCTTCAGGAGCAGACCTTCGAGCCGGTGGGCGGGGCCACCTCCCAGAAGGTGGACGTGCGCGTGCTGGCCGCCACCAACAAGGACCTCACCGAGGAGATAAGAAAGAACGCGTTTCGGGAGGACCTCTACTTCAGGCTCAATGTCATCCCGCTCACCGTGCCGCCCCTGCGCGAACGCACGGAGGACATCCCGCAGCTTGCGCGTCATTTCATGGCCGAGCTGGCCGCGGAGTACGGCAGGCCGCCTGCCCGGCTGACCGACGATGCGCTGTCCGCGATGATGGCCTATGCCTGGCCGGGAAACGTGCGTGAGCTGCGCAACATCATCGAGCGGCTGGTCATCATGGCACCTCGCGACCGCTTCGAGAAAAGCGACCTGCCCCCGGAGCTGGCCGGTGACACCCTCCCGCCGGGCGGGCGCCCGGGAAGGGCAGGCGATGACGCTTTTGCCGAGCTGACGACCAGCGCCACCCTCAAAGAAGGACGCGAGCGGTTCGAGAGGCTCTTCATCGCCCGCAAGCTGCAGGAATGCGGCAACAACGTCAGCCGAGCCGCCCTGGCCCTCGGTCTCGAGCGCACCCACCTGCACCGGAAACTGAAGGCCTACGGCCTCACCCCGGATCGCGGAGAGTAGGCTTCACCCCCCCTGCGCCTCCTTGAATTCACCCATCTCGCACACAATATTCGCCCGGTCTGCTGGTTCGCTCGCGGCGCGATCCTCCGCCTGAAAACGCTTGTGTGGCGGGGCATTTTCCTGAGGTCTTGGAATGCTGACCACGAAGGATCTCAAGGACCTGTTCGGCGAGAACAGCCCGGATCGGGTGATTCTCAAGGCGCAGAAGCTCTCCGCCAAGGGAAGGAACGACCAGGCCATCGCCGTCATCAAGGACGGCATCGGACGGCTCGGTGAGGTGCCGGAGCTGCGTCTCGAGATGGCGACGCTCTGGCTGTCTTCCTCCCGTCCGAAGGAGGCGGCCGAATCCCTTCGCGCGCTGCTGAAGGCCGATCCATCGCAGGTCGGCAGGGTGGACGAGTTCATCGGGTGGGCACGCATGCAATTCTCGGACATCGAGGCGCTGTACGAGCCTCTGGCCGAGGGGCATGTCGCCAGGCGGAACCACAACGCGGCGGTGGAGTGCCTGGAACGGATCAACCGCAAGTCCCTCGAGACGATGCTCGAAGGTCGCCTGGTCAACCTCAACCGATTCCTGGAGAAGGGGACGATGGTCCCCAAGTCGGCGCTTTCGACACTCTACCTGGCGGCGCTGTCGTACGAGGTGATCGACGACTGGCAGAAGGCTGTCGAGAGCTACCGAAGAATCCTGACCGCCGCTCCCGCCGATTTCGCACTGGTCGACGAGCGTCTCAAGGGGCTCGTGGCGCGGCACTACAAGCTCACGCAGCTGCGACTCATCTACGCGGAGCTCCTGGAGAGTCTGGGCCACCGCGATCGGGCGCAAGCCGAGTATCTCAAGTCTCTGGAGGTCGATGCCCGGTGCGCCCCGCAGGTGAGCCGCTACCTCGCCGAAATGCTCACGGCAGCTCCCGACGACCAGGATCTTCTCTGGGCGCAGGTGAAAGTGCATCTCGCGGAGGCGAACATCGATGCTGCCGTGGCTGTCTGCGGCAGACTCGTCGACCAGAAGAGCCATCTGGCCGAGATTGAAAAGTTGCTGGAGGAGACCTCGGCGACCGGCAAGGAGACCGTGGAGACCCAGCTGCTGCTCGCCAGGGTCGCTCTGGCGCTGGGAAAGGTGCAGCGCTCCGTCGCCGCCACCGTCTCTGCCCTGGGAAACGACGCCGGGCCACGGGGCATCGCGGCGCTGGAGCAGGCGATCGAAGCGTTTCCGAACGAGACACGCGCCTATCAGATCCTCGCTGACTTCCACCTGAAGGAGGGGCGTGTCGACAAGTGCCTCGACACCTATCGAGCCTTGAGACGAGTCGACCCCGCATCGGGCGCCGCCATCGCCACGCGCCTTCAAGCGGTGCTGGCCGCCGACCCGACCAACAAGGCGGCCCGCGACCTGCTCGAAGAGGTGTGCGTCGAATCGGGCGATCTCAAGGGCGCCGTCCCCTTTCTGCGGCACCGCCTGCGACTGGGACCCGAGCAGGCCCGGGATGTGCTGACGCGCCTCAAGCCGATGATCATGACGTCGCCTGACGACGAGACCCTTCAGCTGGCCGCGGCCGAGGCGAGCCTCCAGGCAAACGACCCCGTCACCGCATGGGGCCACCTCGTGGGACTGCTCGAGAAGAGCAAACCCGCAGACCCGGCCATCCTTCGGCTCGTCGTCCTGTGCGCGGGAGCGTCCGCGGATCTCTTTCGCAAGGTCGCATCGCACATCTCCTCCCGGCTGCCGCGCTGGTCCGAGCAGCCTGAGGTGATCTTCGGCCTGGGCGAGGCGGCCGGGCGCGCCGGGGAGTTGACCGAAGCTGTGGAACGATTCCGAAAGGCCGTCGCGCTCGCCCCGGAGACCAGCGAGGTGGCGCACGCGGCCATCAGGGCCCTGGCGAAGGATTCATCCGGTGATCGGACCGGACAGGATCGCGCCGTGATGGCGGAAGCGCTGCTGGATGCCGGAGACCTTGTCCTGGCCACCGAGAGTCTGCGGGGGCTGGGCGCCCTGCCGGCCGCCGCGGCCTCGCGTCTGGTCGAGAAGTTCACGGCGGCCCTGCGTTCGGATCCGAAGAACATCGCCCTGAGCACGGGCCTGGCCGGGATCTGCGTGGCTTCGGGTCAGTTCGGGCGCGCCCTGGAGATCGCCCGGGCCGGGCTGTCCGGCCGGGAGGATGCCGCATCCGCCCCGCTCACACTGACCTACGGAGACGCCCTGGCGCGCTCGGGAAAACCCGCCGAAGCGACACGTGCCTACGCGGCCTCGGTGAAGCGCGATCCGGCGCTCGCGCCCGAAGTGATCGAGCGGCTCCAGCAAATCATCCAGGTCGACATGGGGCTCGAGACGGCGCACCTGGCGCTGGGCCGGCTGCTGATCAACGAAGGACGTGTGAGTGAGGGAATCGCGGCCCTGCTGACCTCGTGGTCGATCAAGTCCGAGCTGGGTCCGATGGTCCTAAAGGACCTCGAGCGCACCCAGCGCAGGTTTCCCGACGAGCCGTCAATCGATTTCGCTCGTTCGCAGATCCTGCTGGAGACGGGTGACCCCGTGGGCGCGGCCGAGGCGCTCAGCAGGCACATCGTCGCCGAGTCCGATCAACTGGCCTGGATCCTGACGCACCTCGAGACCATCGCCAGCCGGCATCCCGCGTGCGGCCGTGCGCAGGTCGAGCTCGGCCGCGCCTACCTCGCGCGTCGCTGGGCGGCCCGCGCCTGCGCGTGCTTCGTGCGCGCGCACAAGCTCGATGCCGCCCTGGCGGGTCTCATCGCCAGGCCATTGGCGGAGATTCAGAGAGATTACCCGGACGAACCCGAGGCCAACATGGCTCGCGGCGCGATTTACGAAGCAGAAGGCAAACTGGTGCCGGCGGCCGAGGCGTATCAGAAAGCGGCGAGCCTCGGCGGAATCCGCGGCGCCGGGGCGCTCGAAGGGCTGCGGCGTCTTTGCGCATCCGGCAGGGAAGTGCCGGGCGCCGTCCACCTGGCCCGTACCCGCGCCTGTCGCAGTCTCGGCGAGGTGAACGAGACGGTCGATGCGGCCCGGCGGACGTTGAACGCATCCGTCGAGCTGGCCGCCGAGGTCCGGGGCGAGCTCGACTCCCTGGTGGCGTCCAACCCCTCGAGCGCTGTGGCGCGTCTGGGAAGGGCGGCGGCCAGCGTGAAGCTGCAGGATCTGGAAGGCGCGTCGAGGGATTTGTCCGAAGCCCTGAAGCTCGACGCCGCGTGCTCCGACAGCGTCGTGGCGCTGGCAAAGGACATTCTCGAACGACGGCCGTCGTTCGCCTCCGCCGCCCGCGTCATGGCCGAGGCGCTCATGACATCGGGGGATCTGCCAGGAGCCGCAAGGGCGCTCGACACCGCGCTGGCCAGCCCTGAGGCGAGCTCCGATCTCGAGCTGCTCCTGGGGCGTCGCGAGCTGGCCCTTCGGATGGGAGACGGTTCAACGGCCGCGGGCCTGCTCATTCGTGCCGAGAGCGTCGCGGTGAACCGCGACGCGTTTCTCGACCGGCTTCATCGCGAGGTGCTTCGATCGCCGGCGGCCCGCGCGACCGAGGAACGCCCGGGCGTCGCAGAAGCGATCGCGCGGGGCGATTATGCGCGCGCTGCCGACATTCTCTCGCGTGATCCGGCTTCGCTCCGAAAGGCCTGGGTGCTGGAAAGATGTGGCCGGGTTCAGGAGGCGGGTGCCTGCCTCAGCGAGATCCTGGAGAACCCGCAGGCGGGGGCGGAGTATGCCTCGTTGCTGAACCGGCTGATTGGTCAGGAGCTCGAAGGAAAGGCCCAGCGCCTGATGGGCGAGACGACACTCGACTTTGGTGGGATGACGACAATTGACGAGATCCCCTCGCGACCCGCCCGGGCCGGCGAGGCCGCTCAGGGAGGTGTTCGATGATCTGCCCGATTCTTTCCCAGTCGTCCCGGGACAACGATGGAAATGTAGCCTGGGACCACCACGAGTGCATCGAGACATCCTGCACGTTCTGGGCCGATGAGATTCATGACTGCGGAATCAGGGCGTCGGGACTTCTGATCATCACGCGGGCCAAGGCCGCACTGGCGGGGCAGCAGCCCGGCCAGGACTCGCAGGTCCCCGCCGGCGAGCCTTTGTTCGGGGCTCCCCAGGGTTCGATCGACGCCGAGAAGATGTCAGCCATGGTTTCGACCGTAGAAAAGGCAAACACCGCGATGCGCGAGACCGGGCTCAAGCTGCTCGAAGGCGTCGCCGCGCTCGAGGAACCGCTCAGAGCCACGGGGCATGAGCTGGGAGGCCGCCTGGAGTCGCTCAATGCGACGGTGCTTTCGATGACGACGACGGTGGAGGGACGCGTGTCCCGCCTCGAGCAAGGCATCGGCCAGGTGAGACAGGCGATGGCCGATGCGTCCACGCAGCGGCCCGAGTACCTCAAGGAGCTGGAAGAATCGCTCTCTTCGCTCGCGCGCCGTCTGGGGGGTGTCGTGGATCGGTTCACCTCGCTTTCGGGAAGCCTCGAGACCGTGTCGACCCAGGTGGCGGCGCTGCGGGACACCCATGAAGAGCTTTCCGCGTCGTTGGCCGAGGAGGCCGAGCGACGAAAGCTCGAGGAGGGCCGACGGGGACGCGACGAGGCGATGGCTCTGAATTCCCGGGGGGTCGCGCTCTACCACCGGGGCGCCTCGCAGGCCGCCGAGGCGGCGTTCCGGGCCGCACTCGATCTCGACGCCGGTTTCTCGGAGGCGCAGAACAACCTGGGCCTGGCCCTGAGCAAGCAGGGGCGCGACGCCGAGGCGGAAGCCTGCTTCCAGCGGGCCCTCGAGCTGGATCCCGGCATGGCCGAAGCGATGAACAATCTCGGATTCCTGTTCCATCAGGGGATGCAGTTCGAAAAGGCCGTGGAGATGTTCCGGCGATCCACCCTCACCGGCCAGGACTCCTCGCTTGCGTACACGAATCTCGGCAACGCCTGCTACAAGCTGGGCAGATACTCCGAGGCCGTCGACGCGTGGAAGAAAGCGGTCGAACAGAACCCCCTCAACGAGAACGCGACGAAAGCCCTGCGGATGTTCCAGCAGGAGCAGGCCGGAAGGGTATAGCGCATGGATCTGCTCAAGAAAATCGTCGACGATCTGGAGCCGGTGGGCGGCGATCTGTTCACCGATCGGTTCATCGAGGCACGGCGCGCGGCATTGCGCGCGCAGGCCCCGGAGCCGCGCGCCATGAAAGCCGCCCCGGAGGCCGTGGCCCGGCCGAAAGCCCCGCCTCTGCGCGCCGAGACGATCAGTGTCTCCGCCACCCGGCCGAAAGCGTCACCGGAACTGGAGCCGGAGCCGGCTGAAGTCGACGACACGGGCAAGCTGCGCGCGGAAGTGAGCGCCTTCCTCAACCGTGACGAGGCCGAAGGGACGGACGACAGCGAAGTGCAGGAGTTCCTCAAGGAACGCAAGGGGTTCGATCCCAGCGAATTCGAATAGCCCCCTCGCCTGCCGGCACCCCGTTACAGGATTTCGATCTTCGCTTCGGATCTCAGGCCGGCGACCGTCTTCTCGATCGCATCACGCGATTTCTGCTGCTTGAGAAATTCCGCGATTCGATCCTTCACCTCTTCAAATGCCGCGACGCCCGAGGGGTGCTTGGCGGTCACCTTGATGATGTGAAATCCGAACTGCGATTCCACCACCTCGCTCACCTGGCCGACTCCCAGCTTGAACGCCGCCTCCTCGAACGCGGGGACGGTCTGACCCCGATGAATCGGACCGAGGGAGCCGCCGTTGGCGGCCGACCCGTCTTCCGAGTACTCCTTCGCCATCGCCGCGAAATCCTCGCCCGCCTTGAGGCGCTTGAGCGCCAGATCGATTTTCTGCCGCGCGGCGGTCTTCTTCTCCGCGGGGTCGGATGGGTTCGAGCGCACCAGGATGTGGCTGGCCTCGACGTTTTCGGGCTTGGCCATGTCCTTCTGGTGCTCGTTGTAGAAGGTCTTCATGTCGGCGTCGGAGATCGTCACCGTGTTGACCACCTGCTCCTTGATCATCTTCTGGACCATCAGGTTCTGCTTGACGAGATTCTCGAGGTCCTTTTCCGACATCCCGCGCCGCTGCAGCTCGGACTTGAACCCTTCTTCGCCCATGCCGGTCTTGGTCTGGGCGATCGCCTTGTCGACTTCCGCCTGCGGAACCTCGATGGGAATCAACCTGGCCTTCTGGTAGAGCAGCTCGCTGCCGATCAACCCGTCCATGACCACTTTCTGCGCTTCCTTCTTCTGCTCTTCAGGCGCGTCCGGTCCGAGCTGGTTGCTCTGCATGAAATTCGCCAGCGCGCTGTCATAGTCGACCTTGTAGATCGGCGTCCCGTTGACCCGCGCGACGACCGGTCCGCGGTCACCGGGGGCCAGCGCAGCGGCGGGGGGCTGGGTGGACGCCGCCTGCGGCTTTGCATCGGAGCCGGGGGCGTCGGCCGCAAGGGGAGAGGCGTTTTCCGCGGCGCCCGCGCCGGTGGCCCCCGCGCTCGGCTTTTCGGCGCCGCCGCACGCGGTGCCGTTGACCGCAAGTACAAACAGCAGAATGAAGGGAATCCTATTCATGATTCAAACCTCTCCAGGGCAGGGCCGCAGCCCGTTTCGGTGGTCCGGCTCATCGGTCGCTGATCGCAGTTGTGGGCCGCATGATATCCAACCTGAGCAGCTCTTTCAAACCGGATCCCTGGCTGCGCCGGCAGCGCAGAATCGGGCATGAAAGGTGGTCCGGGCGCCATGGCGCAGCGATGCCAGGTTTGAGCAGAGCCGCGACCGCAGGCGGTCGAACTCCGAACTGCCCGAGGATTCCCGGACTCCGTACGATAGATTCTTTTCGACGACGAAACCGGCCGGGGCAGCCTGCACGTCGATCCCTGCAGCGGCCCCGCACGACTCACCCGGGCCGGCAGGCAAGCCGGCGCCGTCGCCGGCGTCCATCAGGACGTTGCCTGTGAACTGTCCTCCGGGTTTCCCCAGGCTGGCCGAGATCCAGACGCCGCAGCCTCCGGTGCGGTAGATCAGATTGTCCTGCACGCGGGCTCCGGGCCGCCCCGCGCCCCGATCGTCCTGGATCGCAACCCCCGTGGCCGCGATCTCTTCGATCACGTTGCCGTGGATTTCAGCATCGGCGTCTCCGATCAGCTGGATGCCGCTCCAGTGCCGGCGAACCACCGAGTTGAGCAGGGTGGCGCGGGCCTGACCGATCAGGCGGACCCCGGCGTCGCGCCCGCCGCGGGCCGCGCCATCCGGACGGAGGTCCACACCGTCTATCAGCGTCTCCTCGATGACCGCCTCCGCCCCATCGAACAGCACAACGCCATCCCCCGATCGCGACATCAGTTCACTGTTCCTGATCACGAGGCGAGAGCCCTCGCAACCCGCCACCGCGCTGATGCCCGTCGTCGCGGCAGGGCCGCCTGCCGCAACTGCACGGCCCTCGAACACGAGCACTCCCACCAGTGCGAGCTGACCCCGGCGCGCGAGGATTGCCGCGTCGGTGGCGTCGACGTCGGTGTCGGGCGCGCCGTTGGTCACGCAGAGATCCTGCAGCCCCGAGTAGGCGCTGTCCTCGAATAGGATTCCATGGCCGGCGTGCGTGTGGATGGTGGTGCTGCGGGAGCCCGCCCCCTGGATATGGAGCGACTTGCCCTTGATCAGCAATCCCACGGTGGCGTGCACGGTGTTGCCCGGGTCGTCGTCGTCCGACGCGGCGAGCTGGTAGTCGCCGGGCGCCAGCAGCAGCGTGGCCTTGTCGGGGGCCGCGCTCACGGCCCGGGCGAGATCTCCATAAGGGTCGTCTCGGGTGCCGGCGCCGGGGCGGCCATCCTCACGGGGCGCCACGTGGATGATGGCATGGGGGCCACAGGAAGCCAGCGTCACCAGCGTCATCGCCGCGCCGACGGCGAAGACGAGCCTGTGGAGCGGACGTTGGAGGGTGTACACTGGCTGCATGCGAGACGCGATCGAGCCGGCGGGCGAGATCGTCTGCCCGAACTGCAGCGATGCCAACCTGGCGGGCGCCGATTTCTGCGCCCGGTGCGGGGCTCCCGTAGGACGGTTCACGACACTCGATCCTCTCAAGTCGACCTATGCCGAAGGGTGGCTCTTTCGCAAGGCGGCCAACGCCCGGATCAAGCCCATCGTGCTCATCGGGATGTGGGCCCTGCTCGGCGTTCCGATCGTCGCAGCCGTGGCCGTGGCCATCATCCGGCCCGCCGGGACTCCCACGCTGCGAATCCTCGGCTCGGTGGGGATAGGACTCATCTACCTGTTGGTGCTCGTGCGCGTGACCCGCAATTACTTCAGGAACCGTCCAGGCCCCGGGCCGTACGACCCGGACCCCTGATCAGCACGGATCAGGACGCCGCCAGGGCCGGCCGCAGGCTGCTGGTGCCCAGCTCCCTCTGGTCGACATCGTAGGTGCCGTCGCCGCGCTCGATGAAGACGCGACATGAGCGCATCCTGCCGCCGTAGACATGGAGGGTGAATGCAGGCTTCTCGTACGGGTTGGAGATGCTGTGGTACTCGACCGGTGGAATCAGGGCGCCGCACTGTCCCAGACCGGCGTGGATCGTCTCGGTGCGCTGCATGCGCGCCGAAAGGTTGTCCAGCATCTGCGTGAGGTCGTACCGGGTGACGTCGATGACTCCCTCGATCACCCCTTCGACGCACCACATGCCGGAGTGATCGTGGATCGGAGTGGCCTGCCCGGGCGACCAGGCCATGACGATCACCTCGTACCGCTCGGCGGCGTCCCGATACAGGAGGTGCCGGGCGTAATGGTCGGTGGAGACTTCCTTGACCTCCGCCGGCAGCGCGGGACACTGCTTGATGAGCGCGGCCAGCCGCTCCTTGACGGCCAGCACCGTCTCGGCGCACCTGCCGTCGCCGGTCATCAGGACATCCAGCTCACGCAGGAATGCGCGGACTTCACGATAATTGCCCGAGGGCGAATCGGCAGTCTGGCTCAAGATTTTTCTCCGAGACGACATGCTAACCCGGCGTGACGGCGTGGGTCAATCGGATTCCAGGACGGTAGAGCTCAGACGCCCTGCGCCAGCGCCTCGACGAGACGACGCGGGTCTCGTCGCCATTCCGAGGACCATCGCGCCATCAATGCGTCGGCGGGCGCCGCGCGCTCGGTGAAAGCGGCCTGCCGCAGAGGCTGGAGGTGGACCGATTCCGAAGGGCCGAGCCCGCGCTCCGCAAGCACGATCAGCTCCTGCGCCAGGTCGGTCGCCTCGATCCCGCGCAGCCTCGCGCGCAGCCCGTTACGGGTCGCGTCCCGATGAAAGGCGAGTCGCTCCTCCATGGTGGCCCGCTCCACCAGGCTCCATGCGCCACGAGCTGCCTGCTGATCGTAGAACAGTCCCTTCCACAAAGCGGCCTGGGCCAGCACCAGCCCGGGTCCGGCGCTGTCCGAGCCACGCACCTCGAGGTAGGCCTTCAGCCTGACTTCGGGAAACAGCGTCGTGATGTGAAGCTCCCAGTCAGCCATCGTGGGTGACAGGCCCGCGTTGTCGCCATCCAGGTAACCCCTGAAGGTGCGCCCCGTCATGTCGAGCCATCGGGACTCCCGCACCACGAACATCATCGGAACGTCGAGCGCGTAGTCGACGTAGTCGTCATAGCGGAGCCCGTCGCGAAAGGCGAAGGGGAGCAGACCGCAGCGATCCGGATCGGTGTGAAGCCAGATGTGGGAGCGCTTGCTGGCGAATCCGTTGGCCTGTCCCCGGGCCAACGGCGAGTTCGCGCAGAGCGCCGTGACGACGGACGACACGCCCATCGCCATGCGAAGCTTCTCCATCGCATCGGCTTCCGAGGAATAGTCGAGATTGATCTGGCAGCCAGCGGTGGCTTTCATCATGCCGTGCGCGAGGTGCCCGCGGGTGGCCAGATAGGGACCCATGATCTTGTAACGGCTCTTCGGGACCCAGCCGATCTCGGTGAAGTCGGAGAAAGGGTGATAGCCGAGACCGAGCAGGGCGATGCCTTGGCCGGCGGCCACCTCGTCGGCTTCCCGCACGAACTGCGTCAATTCCAGGCGGGCGTCATCGAGGCTCTTCTGAACGCGGCCCGACAGCTCGACCTGGGCGCCCGGCTCGAGGGTGACGCGGGTGCCGGCGCGCTCCAGCGCGATGATGCGGCCGTTCTCCCGCTCGGCGCTCCAGCCCCGCGTGGAGGCCAGCGTTTCGAGAAAGGATTCGACCGAGGGCCGCCCGGATGGGGCGGCATACGGCACCGCGAGTCCGGTCTGACGGGAGACCGGCAGCCTTTCGTACTCGATCCCGATGCCGAACCGGGAGGAAGGTTTTTCGCCGGAGCGGAATATCTCGCAGAGCTGTCCGCGATCCCGAAGCGGGGTGTCGCCCCGGCCCGCGTCGTTTGCTCCGAATAGGGTGCTCATCGTCCCCGCTCTCAACAGATCGTGCGATGCGCGGTATTCCTGAGGATCGTCGATGGAGTTCCGGTCGAAGGGGGCAGTATCGGATCGGGACCTGAAGGGTGTCAACCGATGGCGGTCAGGCGACCGCCGCATCCTCGGTGGCGTCCTTCTCTGAGTATTCCTTGCCGTCGAAGCTGAGAATCTTCGGTTTTTCCTCGACGATCGTCTTCAGATGGACGGGGCGCGACCAGATCCGCTGGATGTTCCGAAGCGTCTCGCGCGCCCAGTCCACCTTGAGGTCCATCCCTTCGTGGCTGTGCTGCAGGAACAGCTCGCCGCGGTTGGCGTGATTGGCGTCGATCACGAAGATAAACGGCTGGCCATGATTGGTGAGGCCGAAGAGGAGCTGGTCCTTGATCTTCTTGAAGTCTCGCGCGGTGATCTGGTAGGTCGCGTTCTTCTTGTTGTAGCCGAAGGTGAAGAACTTGTGCTCTTCGCAGAATTCCGGAGTGAGAAACGTGTCGATGAACGTGATGTCATTGTGAAAACGCCTGATCTCGAAGATCTTCTGGCGGCCCAGCCCGAGGTGGAGATCCCACTCGCGCTTCTCGCGGATGTCGTCGCACTCGTCGTACTCCTTGCCGAATTTCCCCTTGTTCCAGCGCTCCTCGATATCCTTGAACAGCTCGAGTCCCAGTTTGTACGGATTGAGCCTGCCGGAGTGGCTCGCGACGGTGCCGGAGTGATGATCGGCGTAGTCGATCACCTCGGCGTCGGTGAGGGCGCGTTGCGTCATGATCTTCGTGTGCCAGTAGCTCGCCCATCCCTCGTTCATGATCTTCGTCTGGCCCTGAGGCGCGAAATAGTAGGCCTCCTCGCGGATGGTGGACAGGACCTCGCGCTGCCAGCTCTCCAGGGGGGCGTAGTCGATCAGGAATTTCATCACGTCGCGCACCGGCTCCTCGGGGATGCGGCGCGCCTTGAGATGATCGTCCTCGAGCTTCTGGCGCTGCGCTTCGAGAAAGTCGGGAGGATTGATGAAATTCATCATGTAATCCTTGCTGCGCAGCCGGTGCACGACCTGCTTTTCGCCCTCGTCCTGCGCGCCGCGCTCGCGGGGCGTCTCGCGGGCGATGAACTGCGAATGGGGGTCGATCAGGGACTCGATGCTCAGGCAGACGTCGATGAAGTCCTCGACCGCCTCCACGCCGTGCTTTTCCATGTACCCCCGGATGCGGGTGGCATGATTGGCCATCTCATCGAGCATCTTCCGGTTCGTCCTGGCGAACCAGACGTTGTTCTTGAAGAAGTCACTGTGACCGTAGACGTGGGCCATAACGATCTTCTGGTCGACCAGTGAATTGCTCTCGAGAAGGTAGGCGGTGCACGGGTCGTTGTTGATGACCATCTCGTAGATCTTGTGAAGCCCGTAGGAATACGATTTCTTGAGGTGTTCGTACTCCATGCCGAACCTCCAATGCGGATACCGGGTGGGGAATCCGCCATACGCGGCGATTTCGTTCATCTGGTCGTGGCTGAGGACCTCGAAGAACACCTCGAAGAAATCCAGACCGTATTCACGCGCGTAGCCGCGGATTTCCTTGCGCAGCGTTTCCAGGGCGGACGGCAGCATCATCGACCCTTCCCGAGGAATTCCTTGATCGAGCTGTAAATCGCTTCCTTGCTCTCGATCTGCGAGACCACGAGCTTCTCGGTGTCGGTGAACGCCTCTTTCAAGTCGGAAAGGAATTGGCCGGTGCCGTAGGGGCTCTCGACCTGCCCGTAGCAGAAAAGATTGCACCGAGGCACGAGGTTCTGCCGGAGAATGGTGAAGCACTCCTCGGTGTCGCCCTGCGACCAGTTGTCCCCGTCGGAGAAATGAAAGAGGTAGATGTTCCATTCCTCGGGCGGGAAGTGACGCGCGATCAGCCTGTCGCACAGCTTGTAGGCCGATGAAATGACGGTGCCGCCGCTCTCGCGCGTATGATAGAAGGTCTCCTGGTCGACCTCGCGCGCCTCGGCGTCATGCACGATGTACTTCACTTCGAGCCCTTGATACTGGCTGCGCAGCCACGTGTCGATCCAGAACGACTCGATGCGCACGATTTCCTTCTGCTCCTCTCCCATCGATCCCGACACGTCCATCATGTAGATGATGGCGGCGTTGCACTCGGGCTGGCGGGAGATCCGCCACGAACGGTAGCGCTTGTCCTTGCGGATGGGGATGATGGCCGGGTTCAGGGGGCTGTAGGTGCCCGAGGCGATCTGCCTTTTCAGGGCTTCCTTGTACGTGCGCTTGAAATGACGCAGGCTCTCCGGTCCCGACATGGCGATGCCGGTGTAGCGGTCCTTCTCCGTGACGATGTTCTTCCTGCCCTTGTTCTCGATGGCCGGAAGCTGAAGCTCCTCGCCGAGGATTGCCGCCAGCTCCTCCAGGGAGACGTCGACCTCCATGACGTGCTGTCCCGGCGCATCGCCCGCCTGGCCGTTGCCTTCGGATTCGCCCACGCCCACGACGCTGCCGACTTCTCCTTCGCCCTGCCCGACACCGCCGGTTTGCCTGGGATCGAATACGAATCGGGGCAGATCGATCTGCGGAAGGGGGATGCTGATCAGGTCCTTGCCCTTGCGCCCGATCAGCTCGCCGCGCGTGATGTACTTCTTCAGGTTCTTCTTGATCCTGCCGCGGACGATTTGCTTGAAGCGATTATGGTCCTGCTCGATGCGGGCCATGTGGGCTCCCCGCAGCCGCGCCGTGTGCGCCGGCCCGCTTGAGTGAGGTTATCTCTTGGCGTCGCCGCGAGCGAAGATGCTCGCGACGTAGTTGAGCACGTCCGTGGCGCACACATCGCAATAGGCGTAGTCCTTGACCAGCCGGCTCTTCACGACGTCGATCTTCTCCTGCGTGTCCTTGTCCACGACGCTGGAGACCAGGGACGTCAGTTTGATCGAATCCTTCTGATCCTCGAAGAGCTTCAGCTCGAGGGCCTTGTGCAGCCGCTCGTTGGTGCGATAGTTGAAGGTCTTGCCTTCCACCGCCAGCGCCCCGATGTAGTTCATGATCTCCCGCCGGAAGTCGTCCTTCCTGTTCTCCGGGATGTCGATCTTCTCTTCGATGGATCTCATCAGGCGCTCGTCGGGGTCTTCCATCTGGCCGGTGTACTTGTTGCGCACCTTTTCCTTCTGGGTGTAGGCCTTGATGTTGTCCACGTAGTTGGCGCACAGCCGCGAGATGGCCTCTTCGTCCGCTGAGATCGCCCGCTGGACCTCGTTCTTGGCGATGTCCTCGTACTCCTGTTTCACGGTGGCGAGCTGATCCCGGTACCGCTTGCGCTGCTCCTCGTTGTTGATCAGGGAGTGGTGGCGCAACCCGCTGTCGAGCTCGTTGAGGACCATGAATGGGTTGATGCAGCCCTCGCCCGCGTCGGAGACCAGGGCGTTGGAGATCTTGTCCTGGATGTAACGCGGAGAGATGCCGTCCATCCCTTCGCGCTGCGTCTCCTTGCGAAGCTCCTTGACGTTGTCTTCGGTGAATCCCGGCAGCGTCTTTCCGTTGTAGAGCTTCAGCTTCTGCAGCAGCGACAGGTCCGCCTTCTTCGGCTCCTCGATCCGGGTGAGAACGGCCCACATCGCGGCCATCTCGAGCGTGTGGGGCGCGATGTGCTTTCCCCTGATCTTCTTTGGGTTGTAGTCCTTCTCGTAGATCTTGATCTCTTCCGAGAGTCGCGTGATGTACGGGATGTCGATCTTCACCGTGCGATCGCGCAGCGCCTCCATGAACTCGTTGTTCTGCAGCTTGCGGTACTCGGGCTCGTTCGTGTGACCGATGATGACCTCGTCGATGTCCGTCTGGGCGAATTTCTTGGGCTTGATCTTGTGCTCCTGGGACGCGCCCAGCAGATCGTAGAGAAACGCGACATCGAGTTTGAGGACTTCGATGAACTCGATCAGCCCGCGGTTCGCGATGTTGAATTCACCGTCGAAATTGAAGGCGCGCGGGTCCGAATCGGAACCGAACTCCGCGATCTTCCTGTAGTTGATGTCGCCGGTCAGCTCCGTGGAGTCCTGGTTCTTCTCGTCCTTGGGCTGAAAGGTGCCGACTCCCACGCGATCCTTCTCGGAAAGGATCGCGCGAAACACTTTCACGTGCGAGACGATCTTCGTCCAGTCCCCGCGATACCTGACGTTCAGCTCGCGGAAATACTGACGGCAGGCGGGGCAGAGATCCCCCTCGATGGTGACCTTCTTGTTCTCGGGTTTGCCCTTGTTGATGACATCGAGCACCTTCGGGCGCAGATCCTCCGGCACGAGATGAAGCGCCTCTTCGTGCATCGGGCAGCTGGCCTCGTCCTCGGCCTTCGCCGTGCGGCGGCCCTGGTACTCGGCCCCCATGACCCAGGCGAAGGTGTACAGCGCGCCTTCCTGCGTTCGCGAGTAGCTCTCGAGCCCTTTCTTGAGAAGTCGCACGATGGTCGACTTGGAGCTGCCGACCGGCCCGTGGAGCAGCAGCACGCGCTTTTCGGTTCCGTAGCGCTGGGCCGCCGACTTGAAGGCGTTGACGAGCTTCATGATCGGGATGTCGAGGCCGTAGATCGCGTCGCGGCCGTCGCCGTCGACATCATCGAAGAAGTTGTAGTGAATGATCCTCTTCTTGTGGTCGTAGTACTCGTACCAGCCTTTCGAGAGAATCATGTCGTACACGCGCGAAAAGGCGGTTCGGGTGACCTCCGGGTGCTGGCGGACGATATCGATGTATTCCTCGAAGGACCCTTCCCAATGCTGCTCCCTGAATGACTTCAGGTCCTGCATCTGGCCAACAAGCGAGATGATTTCTGATCCCGAAGACATCGGCGACCCTCCCGTCCCTCGCGCCCACTGATGCTGCGAAGTCTTTGAATCGGCAATGCTTCGCGGCGCGAAGCCCGCCAATTACTTTGGAATATAGGCCAGGCATCCGGGGTTGTCAAAGTTACGATCTTCCGGTGCGTTTCGGTTGTCGGCAGGCGGCTGCGGCGGTCTTAGAGACGGGGGAGATCGCGGTGGGTCGAGCTCGAATGCAGGAACCAGGCGGTCAGGATGGCGACCGGGATGGCCAGCAGGAAGCCGATCGAAAGCGCGGTGGCGAGCAGTTGAAAGGTGACGACCAGGTCGATACCGGCTCCGGAGGTCAGCTCGGGTTTCAGTGCCACCCCGACGAACCGAAGAGCCACGGATACCGCCCGCCCCGCGACATCGGCCGCGCCATCCGCAGAATCGGTGCCGGCGAGCAGTCCGGCGATGAACGTGAGCGGAGCGCCCAGCTCCCGCAACGCTCCGCCGAATGGTCGTGTGATGGCCGCCAGCGCGGCGCCGAGCAGCACGGCGAGCCCGCCCCATTTCGCGGCCGGCGGCGCCCACGGGCTGGCCTGCGCGCGCCTCGAGGCGCTCTTTGCGGCTCGAAGCTTCTGCATCACGGAATGTGAGAGGTCGATGGGCGGTGCCTGCTCGGCCAACTTGCCGCAGGCCGCCATCACCCTGGAGATTCGCTCGGCCTTTGCGTGGCAGGCGTCGCAGTCCTCGAGGTGGCGCCGCGCCTCGAGCGTTTCGAGCGGCCCCGTCTCCTTTTCCAGGAGGAAGGAAAGGATCGGCCTGACCTCCGAGCAGCTCATCATGAGGGAATCGCCTTTCGCAGCATTTCCCGCGCACGGAAAATCCGGTTCTTCACGGTGCCGATTGGCAGCCCGGTGATCTTCGCGATTTCGTCATAACGACGCTCGCCCTGGTGCCGCAGCAGCAGCACCTGACGGTATTCCAGCGGCAGGCTCTTCAACGCCCCCTCGAGCTGATCCTGTGTCTCGCGTGCTTCGAGCATCTGGTCGGGTGTGGGACCGAGACCCGCCACCTCGCGCACGAAGTCGGAATCCTCGGCGATCGGTGCATCGAGAGAGGTGACCGTGCCGGGACGCCGCTTGCGGATCTGATCGATCGCCGCGTTGGAAGCAATCCGGTACATCCAGGTGGTGAACCGGAACCGGGGATCGAATCTCTCGAGCGAGCAGAACACCTTCAGGAAGACCTCCTGGGTCATGTCGAGCGCCTCTTCCGGGTCGTGCAGCATCCTGAGCAGGAAGCTGTACACGGGACCCTGGTGGCGCCGGACCAGAACCTCGAATTCGGCTCCCCGCCCACTGAGGACCTCCGCCACGATCTGCTCGTCTGGAAGTGCGGCGACCGCCGATCTGCCAACAGCGCCATCCTGCCGAGCCTGGCTGCGTGCGACTGCCTGACGCTTCGTCATCGCCCCCCCTGCCCGCGTCCGCGGGCCATCGCTTGCCGGCATATAGACACGCGACAGCATCTAAACGTTGCGAGGTCGCCGCTGGTTTCATCCTTGGGTGACAGATTCTTTGATTCCCGGAAGGAAACGTTCGTATAATGCCCGGCTGGAGGGTCGGATGGCTCCCACCAAAGCACAGGGCAAGGCGGCCGATCGGTTGTTACGCCTTTTGGATCAAAGACTTCCGAAAGGGGAGACGATGCTCCAGCGGCTGGACGCCGAGGCAGCCCATGTCGGAAGACCGGTCCATGCCGAGTTGCTGAAACTGCTGACCCATCTTTCCTATCCCAACGAAGAGGCCAGGCAGGTCTGGTCCGGTTTCCAGGTCCATCGGGCGACGCTGGAGCGCCGGCTGGGCCGCGACGTGGGGCCGCGTGTGGCTCTGTTCGACTACCTGATGAACGTGGACCGCCGTCTGAGCAACCCGAAGATCATCGAGGTGAACGATTTCGAGAAGACCGAGAAGTCGGCTATCACGGATCACCTGACCGGTCTGTTCAACAGGGCGCATTTCGACAGCTGTCTGAAGAAGGAAATCAACCGTTGCCGCCGTTACGGGCAGACTGTTTCGTTGATCATGCTGGACCTCGATGAGTTCAAGCAGGTCAACGATGCGCATGGTCACCAGGCCGGCGACGCGGTGCTCAGGGATGTCGGCAGACTCCTCGTACAGCGCGTGCGTGACATCGATGTCGCGGCGCGCTACGGAGGCGAAGAGTTCGCTATCATCGTGCCCGAAACGCGCCGGACGAGCGCGTTCGTCGTGGCCGAGAGAATCCGCAGCGAGGTGGAGCGTTTTTTCAAGCGAAAGGGGGCCGGTGCGCATGACATGCACGTGACCCTCAGCGGTGGCATCGCCTCGCACCCCGAGGACGCCGAGACGCCCGAGACGCTGCTCGCGCGCGCTGACGAGGCGCTCTACCGCGCCAAGCGCGCGGGCCGGAACCTGGTCTCGATCTACTACCAGGAGAAGCGTCGGGCGAGCCGGGTGCCGATCGCGTCGCCCGCCATCCAGGTATATCTGAAGGACCAGCCCTCCGTCGGCGCGGAGATCTGCAAGGGATTGAACATCAGCGAAGGCGGCATCCTCCTGCAGACGACGAGGAAGCTCGAGGTCGGGCAGAGCCTGGAGATGCGGCTCGCGGTGAACGGTGAGGAACAACTCGAGCTGCTCGCCGAAGTGATTCGACTCGAAGAACGATCCAATGGCCGCAGGAAAAAGCTGTACGACGCCGCCCTGAGGTTCAGGTTCGGGCGAAGGAGCCGGCCGGAGAGTCTTACCCGATTCCTCCAGGAAAGCGCCCCTTCCACCGCCTGAAGGCCTGCGCCCTCCACCGGGAAAATGGAGCCAATGAATGCTCGCGCTGGGGATCGACACATCGTCGGACGCCGCCAGCGTCGGCCTCGCGGACCACAACCGGCTGCTTGCCGAGCTGAATCTTCGGGCCGGTAACACGCACTCCGAGCGGCTGGTTCCCGCCATTCACGCATTGCTGGCCACCGCGGGCGTTCATTCAGAGCAGGTCGACGTCTTCGCCGTGGCGGCCGGGCCGGGCTCCTTCACTGGCCTGCGCATCGGGATGGCCACGGCAAAAGGGCTGGCCCTCGGGGTGGGCAGACCATTGGCTGGCTTCTCGACGCTGGAGACCTTGGCGCTGGCGGTGGCCTCGGGGATCCCCTCCGGGCCGGGTCGGCCGGCCCCGATCTGCGTGATGCTCGATGCGGGCAGAGGCGAGGTGTACCGCGGGTTGTTCGACTGCGTTGACGACCGCGTCATGCCGAGGGTCCCCGAATCGGCGCTGACGCCCGAGGATGCGGCGGCAGGTCTTCCGGAAGGCTGCATCCTGTGCGGCAGCGGTGTCGTGACCTATCGTGAGCGTCTCCGATCCTGTCTCGAAGTCTCCACGCTCTGGGTCGGAAACACTCCGTTCATCGGCTCCACGCTGGCGCGACGGGCGATCAGGCTCGCCTCGTCGCAGGGCCTGGGCGCACTGCCGCCGCTCTGCATGCAGATCAACCCTTCCGCGGTATCTCCGCGTCGGAGAGACGAAGATAGTTCGGCACGAGCGGCGCGCGGGTTCCCGGCTCAGAGCACCCAATCGATCGAATGCGCGAGCGGGATGTCCCGCAGGTGCTGGCCATCGAGAAGGCGTCGTTTTCCAGCCCGTGGCCACGCGGGGCGTTTCTCGAAGAGATACGCTCCAACCCCTACGCCCGCTGTATGGTGATTCGGGAGCCGTGGGAAGGCGGCGCTCCCCGCGCGTCGGCCTACATCTGTTACTGGATCCTGGGCGAGGAGCTGCTGATCAACAACCTCGCCGTGGATCCCGGCAGGCGACGCAGGGGCCTGGGCACCCTGCTGCTCGAGCATTCGCTCGCTCACGGAGTGGAAGAGGGATGCCGGATGGCCTACCTCGAGGTGCGGCCGTCCAACGATTCCGCGATCCGGCTGTATGAAAGCCACGGCTTCAGCATCGTGCGGCGAAGAAAAGGGTATTACGGCGACACGGGAGAGGATGCATTGGTGATGCGGGCTGTCTTGAAAGCGCCCGAAACGGGGTGATATGATTTCAACATGATTTTGCGTGCCCACCGGCGGCAAACCTCCCCGCAGCAACCGGATGTGATGGAGAGAGCCCCTATGTCCATCTCCCAGGATCCGTTCACCGAGCAACTCGTCCAACAGAGCGATGAGTATCGGCAGCTCCTCGAGAAGCACCGGGACTTCGAGGATCATCTCGGCCGGCTCAATGAGAAGTACTTTCTCAGCGAGCAGGAAAAGCTGGAGGCCACGACACTCAAGAAACAAAAGCTCGCCCTGAAGGATCGAATGGCCGAAATCGCCAGGGGATTCACCGAGCCGAAAGCCGGCGGGGCGCGCCGCTGATCGCTGCCGCCGGCCCTCGTGTCGACCAGGGTGACGATTGTGGCTAAATGGTAAGGGATGTCTGGCCCTATCTCGCCGCCGGTCTTGCCCTGACCCTCCTGCTGGCACTGACCGTCTCGGCGCCCGCGGCTGCGGCTGCCGCACTGGTCACTGCGGCAGTGGCCTCATTTTTTCGCGATCCTCGACGGAGGATACCGCAGGATCCCGCTCTCATCCTCTCACCGGCGGACGGGCGTGTCGTGAAAATCGCTCCGGGGCGCGAGGGAGCGCCGGACGCCGGCCGTTGCGTTTCGATATTCCTCTCGGTTTTCAACGTTCATGTGAACCGCTCGCCGGCGCGGGGAACCATCTCGAGCATCCGTTACACTCCTGGCTCGTTTCTTCCGGCGTTCCGGGACAAGGCGAGCGACCTGAATGAGCAGAATCTCCTGGTCCTCGACACGGAACGAGGTGTGCTGCAGGTCAAGCAGATCGCGGGCCTCATCGCCCGGCGGATACGATGCTACAAGCGAGCCGGGGAGCCGGTGGGGCAGGGAGAAAAGATAGGATTCATCACGTTCGGTTCGAGAGTCGACCTGATGGTGCCCGCGGAGGCCGAGCTGAGGGTAACCGTGGGTGACAGGGTGAAAGGCGGCACCTCCATCATCGCCGTCTATGGGGGCATCCCGCCGGTTCGCTCCGCCGATTCGGTGGAAGAAGGGCGCCGCGCATGAAGGCCCGCACATCGTCCAGACGGCTGCGAAGGGGAATGTACCTGCTGCCCAGTCTCTTCACGATGGGCAACATATTCTGCGGCTATGTCTCCATCGTGCGCGCCACCATGGACGAATACGAGCTGGCGGCGCTGCTCATCCTCATCGCGGCGCTGCTCGACGCAGTGGACGGCCGCGTGGCCCGATTCACCGGCACGTCGAGCGAGTTCGGCCTGCAGTTCGACTCGATCGCCGATGTCATCTCCTTCGGTGTGGCCCCGGCGGTCCTCGCGTTCTCCTGGTCGCTTTCGACCTTCGGGCGCCTGGGGTGGGCCGTCTCGTTCCTTTTCGTCATCTGCGGTGCGATGAGACTCGCCCGGTTCAACATCCAGACAACACACCAGGATCGTCGCTTCTTCGTCGGCATGCCGATCCCCGCCGCGGCATGCGTCATTGCCACGACCATCTATGCGCACCCCGATCCGCCCGACACCGACAACGACCCGATCATCGGCGGCATGCTCCTGCTGCTCGTGCTGCTGGTGTCGTTTCTCATGGTCAGCCGGGTGAGGTATCGTTCGTTCAAGGACCTCGATCTCAAGGCCCGCCGGTCGTATAAATACCTGCTGATCCCCGCGGCGCTGCTCGGCATCGCGGCGCTGCACCCGCAGGCGGTGCTCATGCTTGCCGGGTTCCTGTATCTCGTCTCGGGAATCCTTCCCAGGCTGGGACCCGGCCGGCAGGGGCCGACTCCGTCGGATGAGAGGGCACACGCCCCCGGTGGCGTGTTCCCGCCAGGAGCCGAAGATGGGCGCTGAGACCCCGAGAATCGCTTTCTTCGGAGCGATGTCGCTCTTCGCCAAGGAGGTGCGCTCGGTTCTCGAAAGCCGTGCCGTCGCCTCGGAGACCGTCAAGCTGTACGACGCGAAGCAGGAGGGGACCGTCACCGAGTTCGCCGGGGAGGCGCTGCTGGTGACAAGACCGGACGAAGAAGAAGTCGCGGGGCTGGACATCGCCTTTCTCTGCGGAACCGCGGCAGAGACCGTGCCTTACCTCGACTGGCCGGCCCGTCGGGGGTACGTGGCGATCGATCTGACAGGGGCGTCACGGGATCGCGCCGGCGTTCCGATCGTGCACAATGAAATCAATCCCGAGGCGATCTCCGGGGAGGACGGCGCCCTGCGCCCGATCATCGGCGCGCCGCACCCGGTATCGCACAATCTGGCGAGCATCGTGGCGGGGCTGCGTGGAGCCGGCACCGTGACCAGTGTGGAGGCGCTGGCCCTGCGTCCCGCATCGGACCTTGGCGACAGCGGAATCGACGAGCTCTACCAGCAAACAGTCGCGCTGCTCAATTTCTCCTCGGTGCCGCAGGAGGTCTTCGGGCGTCAGCTCGCCTTCAACATTCTTCCTTCCGCGGGAGTCGACACGAGCCGCGCGGAGTCCTTCGATGAAAGGATTCGCGATGAAACGGTGCGGGTGCTCGACATGCGGCCGGACCAGGTGTCGGTGGCATCCGCCTTCGTGTCGATGTTCCATGGTCACGCCATCGCTGCCACGGTCAACTTCGACAGGCCGCCGAATCCCGCCGCGTTGAAGGAATCCATGGTGGCGTTTCGCGGCATCACGCTGCTCGAGGACCCGTCGGTGGGCTCGCCGGCGGAGGTGGCGGGAGAGGACAACCTTGCCGTGGTGGGGCTTCGGCCCGACGCGCGCAGGCCCGCCACGGTGCGGCTCTGGAGCTTTTGCGACAACCTGAGAAGTGGCGCGGCGCTCAACGCCGTCAGGATCGCCGAACGGGTGCTGGATTCGAGGAGGGCGGGCCGATGATGGGGAGGAGCTTCCGCCTTCCGGTCGGCTATCCGTCGATTCTGTTGGTTGCGATGGCGCTCTGGTGTCTTGGCGGGGCGACCAGTCCCCGGGCGCAGCAGCAACCGGCCCCGTCGCTGGTGCGCTCCGAGGATGCCGTGGTCGCACTGTTCGCGCTGCAGACACAGCTGGATGTGGATGGCAAGGTGCTCCGCCGGCTTGAGCTGCGTGTTGAAGACAACCGCCGGGCCCGGGATGAGGCGCGCGACAAGACCGCGAAGCTCTATGTCGATCTGGATGACCTGTTCGCCAGGTACAAGGTCGCCATCCATTCGAGACCGCAAAAGAACGACGAGACGGCTCCGGCGGATGCCGTGGAGCGACTCCAGGCCCAGATCGAGGCCAAGGAGATCGAGGTGATTTCCAGCGAACGCGCCGAGCAGGGGCTCGGCGAGGATGGACGCCGTCTGCGTCAGGATGTCCTGAGCCTGAAGGAGCGCATGACGCTGCTCGCATCCCAGATCGACTCGCTGCACACACGTCTGCCCAGCACCAAGGAGACGGTCACCGGCGTCTGGGACATCACGCTGCTGCCGAGCGGCGACAAGGGAGTCTTCTCGCTGTTCCAGTCGGGAACCCTCGTGAGCGGGCAATACGTCCTGGACGGACCGTTCCAGGGAAGCCTCGATGGCACGCTCATCGATCGCAAGCTGCTGCTGCACCGGATCGATTCACGGCTGGGGCGCTCGATGGATTTTTCAGCGACACTTTCGCAGGATGGGCAGGCCTTGCGCGGCACCTGGGAGAACTACGATCTGTCGAACGGGCAGGCGCGCACCGGAGCCTGGGCCGCCAGGCGGCGGCAGCGCAAGGCCGCCGATGAAAGCGACAACGGCGACCAAGGCGGCCCGCAGGACTGAGTCTATCGCGATGAAACCCAGCCGACTCCCGATGAACCGCTACGAGATCTTCCTGGCCTTGCGCTATCTCACCACGCGGCGCAAGCAGACCTTCATCACCATCATCACGACCATTTCGGTGCTGGGGGTCGCGGTGGGCGTCGCGGCGCTCATCATCGGGCTGTCGCTGGCCACCGGCATCCACCAGGACATCCGGGAGCGGATCCTCGGCGCCAACGCGCATGTCACCGTGTTCGCCAGTCCCGGCAGCGAGGGAATGGAGGATTACGCGGCGCTTGAAAAGACGATCCGGAGGGTGCCAGGCGTGGAAGCCACCGCTCCGGTGCTCTTCGAAAAGGGGCTGATGACCTCGGAGCTGAACCCCGGGGGCACGGCGGTGTTTCTCAAGGGAGTGGACCCCGCGGCTGAAGCCCGGGTAACCGAGGTGGCCTCGCGTTTCACCGCCGGCAAGCTCGACGAGCTTGGCTCGGAGCTTTCCGGAGGCGACCGGATTGCCCTGGGCAAGGACCTGGCGCGCACGCTGGGCGTGGAGATGGGCGATCGGGTGCGCGTCATCGTCGGGCAAGTCAGGATGTCGCCGTGGGACATCCGCCCGCGCAGCCGTGTGTTCGAAGTCGCGGGGATCATCGACTCGGGATTCTACGACTACGATGCCACGTGGGCGTACTGTTCCCTGGCGGCGGCCCGAAGGCTCTTCGGCGTGGGCGAGATCGCCACGGTCATCGAAGTGCGTGTGGCCGATGTCGAATCGATTGACGCGGCGCGCCGCCTGGTCGCGGCGGCCGTGGGCGAGGCGCACCCGGTGACCGACATGGTGGAGATGAACAGGACCTTCTTTGCGGCGCTCAGGACCGAGAAGCTGCTGACATTCCTCGTCATCGGGCTCATCGTCGTCGTGGCGGCGCTGAACATCGTCTCGACGCTGATCCTCATGGTGATGGAGAAGGTCCGGGACATCGGGACCCTTCTTTCGATGGGAGCCACCTCGCGCAGCATCATGTTGATATTCATCGCACAGGGCGTCCTGATCGGGCTCACCGGTACGTTCTCGGGGTGCGCCATCGGACTGGGAACGGCCTGGATCCTGGACACATACCGGCTGGTGCCGCTTCCCGCCGATGTCTACTTCATCCCGTATGTCCCGTTCCAGGTCCGGCCCGTCGACTTCACTCTCGTGGCCGCGACCTCGCTGCTGGTGTCTTTCATCGCGACGATCTACCCGGCCTGGAAGGCTTCCCGGCTGGATCCCGTGGAAGCGCTGCGTTATGAGTGACCTGCTGCGCGCCGTCGGGTTGACCCGGTCGTATCGGGCCGGCGGCAAGGCCCTGCCGGTCCTGCGCGGCCTGGATCTCGAGGTGGCTCGTGGCGAGATGGTCGCGATTGTCGGGGAATCCGGGGTGGGCAAGAGCACCCTGCTCCACATCCTGGGCGCTCTTGACCGGCCGGACGGAGGCTCGTACCTTTTCGATGGAGAGGAGGTCTTCGGAAGGACACCGGACGAGCTGGCGCGCTTCAGGAACCATGAGATTGGTTTCGTCTTCCAGTTCCACAACCTGCTTCCCGAGTTCACGGCGCTCGAAAACGTGATGATTGCCGGGCTGATCGGGGGGCGGCCGCCGTCGGCCACCGAGACTGCGGCGGCCAGGCTGCTCGAGGAGCTGGGAGTGGCGGAGCGCGCGGCCCACCTGCCGGCGCAGCTTTCGGGTGGCGAACAGCAGCGGGTGGCCATCGCGCGGGCTCTGATGACCGCCAGCGCTCTCGTTCTTGCCGATGAACCGACGGGAAACCTCGATCCAGCAACCGCGTGGCGGGTCTTCGAAGTGATGCGGTCGGTCCAGAGGACCCGACAACTGGCCGTGGTGGTGGCGACGCACAACGAGCGGCTGGCGCTGGGATGCGACCGGATTCTCCAGCTCAGGGAGGGAATCCTGACACCGGCGACACACTGGCACCCGCCGAAGCAGGAAATGGCGCGGCCATGACGCTACAATGGCCCCCGCGCTCCCGCTGACGCTAGAATGCGGGGCGCGAGGCAGACATCATGAGAGGTATGCGGGGCACGAGTGGTATGCGGGGTACGAGGGGTATGAGGGGACGGCGCAATGTTCGAAAAGTTCACTGAAAAGGCCAAGCGGGTCCTGTTCCTCGCTCGCTACGAGGCGAGCCAGATGGGCAGCCGGGTCATCGGGACCGAGCATCTTCTGCTGGGCCTTCTGAAGGAAGGCGAAGAGATCACGCGCGAGCTGTTCCAGCGCTCGAACATCGCCATCGAGATGCTGCGCACGGAGCTCGAGGAAATCGGCCCATCGCGCGAGAAGATCTCGACCTCGGTGGAAATCCCGTTCAGCGAGGAGACCAAGAAAGCCCTCACCTACGCGGAGGAGGAGGCCAACCGTCTGCTCCACTCGTACGTGGGAACGGAACACATCCTGCTGGGCCTGCTCCGCGTCGAGCACTCCGCCGCGGCGCGCGTGCTGCAGGAAAAGGGGATGGAGCTGTATGCCGTTCGCGAGGACGCCATCGCCATCCTGAAGAAACGCGGCGTGCCGAAGAAAAAGCGCGAAACACCTTTTCTGAACGAGTTTTCCCAGGACCTCTCGGCAATGGCGGAAAGCGGCATGTTCGACCCGTTGATCGGCCGGGAAAACGAGCTGGAGCGCGTCGTGCAGATTCTCTCGCGGCGTCGCAAGAACAATCCCGTGCTGCTCGGCGAGCCGGGTGTGGGAAAGACAGCCATCGTCGAAGGGCTCGCGCAGCGGATCGTCGAAGGCAACGTGCCACCGTCGCTGGTGGACAAGCGGATCCTGGCCCTGGATCTCTCTCTAATCGTCGCCGGCACCAAGTACCGCGGCCAGTTCGAGGAAAGGCTCAAGGGGATCATCAGCGAGCTGACGGGCTCCGAGGACATCATCATCTTCATCGACGAAATCCACTCGCTGATCGGCGCAGGGTCGGCTGAAGGCTCGCTCGATGCGGCGAACATCCTCAAGCCCGCCCTTTCGCGCGGAGAGGTGCAGTGCATCGGTGCGACCACCCCGCGCGACTACCACAAGTACATCGAGAAGGACCGGGCGCTGGTGCGCCGGTTCCAGGCCATCAAGATCATCCCGCCGACAGAAGACGAAACCATCGAGATCCTTCGGGGCATCAAGGACCGCTACGAGCGGTTCCACCAGGTGCGCTACACCGACGATTCGCTCACCAGCTCCGTCTACCTGTCGAGCCGCTACATCACCGATCGTTTCCTGCCCGACAAGGCGATCGATGTCATCGACGAGGCCGGAGCGCGGGTCAAACTCAAGAAGCGGACCTCGTACCAGGAGGTGCGGCAGGTCGAGACACGGCTCAAGGAGGCCACACGCAACATGAAACGGGCCCTGGCGCGCAAGGATTTCGAGCGCGCCGTGCGCCATCACGATGAAGAGATGACCCTTCGGCGTCAGTTCGAGGATCTGCGCAGGAAGTGCGAGGACGAGGGCCAGATGATCCTCGAGGTCGACAAGGCTGATATCGAAGACGTCATCTCGCGATGGACGGGCATCCCGCTGGCCACCGTCGAAAAAGAAGAAATGGAAAAGCTCATGAAGATGGAGGAGTTCCTGCACGAGCGGATCGTCGGGCAGCACTCCGCCATCTCGGCGCTTTCCCGTGCCATCCGGCGCTCGCGCGCGGGACTCAAGAGTCCGCTCAGGCCGATGGGCTCGTTCATTTTTCTCGGCCCGACCGGCGTCGGAAAGACCGAGGTCGCCCGCACGCTGGCGGCGTTCCTGTTCGGCAACGAGACAGCCCTGGTGCGCTTCGACATGTCGGAGTACATGGAAAAGCACGCCATCGCCAAGATGATAGGCTCGCCGCCCGGATACGTCGGGCACGAGGAGGGTGGGCAGCTCACCGAGCGGATCAAGAGAAAGCCCTACAGCGTCATTCTGCTCGACGAGATTGAAAAGGCGCACCCCGACGTGCTGAACATCCTGCTGCAGGTATTCGAGGACGGGCAGCTCACCGACGCCTATGGCGACGTGGTGGACTTCAAGAACACCCTTGTCATCATGACCTCCAACATCGGGTCGAGCAACATCGAGCGTGACAAGGCTCCGGGCTTCCTGACCAAGGGAGATCCCAAGGACAACGCCAGGCAGCGCGAATCGGTCATGCAGGACGTCAAGCGGACGCTCAGTCCCGAGTTCCTCAACAGGATCGATGAAATCATCGTTTTCGACGCGCTGGATGAAAGTGACCTGCTGCAGATAAGCGCACTGATGATCAAGCGGCTCAACGAAACACTGAAAACGCGCAATCTCGAGATTTCTCTTACCCCGGAAGCCTACCAATGGCTCCTGAAGGCGACTTCGGGGGAGCGCTCCTATGGGGCGAGGCCGCTTCGCAGGGCCATCCAGAGATATATCGAGGACGCCCTCTCCGAAAACCTGATTCAAGGCAAATTCCCCGGCAGCAGTCACGTGGAGGTTTTCCTCGAAGGCGATCGCCTTGCCTTCAGGGAAGCCCCCGAATTCAACCTGGCCACCTAGCTCCCGGTCGCTGGAGGTCACTGAGGTAGTGTTGCGCTGCACCCGCACCCTGCGCAGTCTTCTGGCCTTCTGGATGCCGGCGTTCATTCTTCTCAGCCTCGCTCCGAGGCTCACCTGGTCCGCCGCGGCGGAGGGTTCTCCGAAGATCGTGCGCGTCATCATCACGGGCAATCAGCGCATCTCGTCGGAGGCGGTGCTTCATCTCATGACGGTCAAGGAGGGAGATCCCTACGACGAGGCCGTCCTGAAGGAAGAGTTCAAGAGAATCTGGGCCCGTGGCCTTTTCAGCGACCTGTCGATCGAATCGCGAGACGCCGAAGGGGGAAAGGCCATCATCGTGCACGTCGCCGAGAAGCCCGTGGTGAACTCGCTCAAGTATGACCAGAGCAAGGTGGTCGCAGAGACCCAGATCGAGGACGCCCTCAAGTCGCACAACGCGCAGATCGCGATCGGTGAGCCGGTGGACTACAACGTCCTGAAGAAGGCGGAAGAGGCGATCAAGACGCTCCTGAACCAGAAGGGGTATCTCGACGCCGAGGTGCATGCCGAGACCAAGAACGCCGTCAGCGGCAATGGCAACGTCGAGGTCTTTTTCAAGATCCAGGAAGGCGCCAAGACACGCATCCGATCGATCAAGTTCGTCGGCAACAAGGTGTTCCCCTCGCGGCGCCTGAAAAAGACGCTGAAGAACACCCGCGAGCACGGGTTGTTCAGCCGTTTCAAGCAGAAGGACATCTATCATCCTCTCAAGTACGACACCGACCTGCGGGAAGTCGAAAAGCTCTACAACGACAACGGCTACATCGATGTGAACATGCCGCCCGCCGACGTCAAGCTGGTCGAGGAGAAGACCTCCTCCAAGCCGGGCAAGTCCCGCAAGTGGGTCGCCATCGAGCAGAAGATCACCGAGGGCCAGCAGTACAAGGTCGGAGAGGTCAAGGTCCAGGGAAACACCGTGTTCACCTCCGAGGAGCTCATCCGGCTGATGCCGCTGAAGAAGGGCCAGGTGCTCAACGAGTCGACGGTCAAGACCGGCCTGTCCTTCATCGACGCGAAGTATGGCCAGAAGGGGTATTTCTACGTCTCCACGAACCGGTTGCTGGATCGGCACCCCGACGCGACGGCCGACATCACGGTCAAGATAAACGAGGACAAGCAGTACTACCTCGACCGGATCGAGTTCGCCGGCAACAACACGACCCGGGACTTCGTTCTGCGCCGCGAGATACCGGTCAAAGAGGGGGATCTGTTCGACCTGACCCTGTTCCGGCTCGGGCTGCGGCGCATTTCCCAGCTCGGTTACTTCCAGCTCAGCGGCGAGCCGTCGATCACCCCGGTGGAGGGGACGAACAAGCTCAAGGTCTCCGTGGCGGGCACGGAGCCCCGGCGCAGCGAGCTGCAGCTCGGCGGTGGCTACTCGGGTCTCGACGGGGGATTCTTCGCGACCTCCTACTCGACGAGGAACTTCCTGGGACGCGGAGATCTCGTCACGATCAACGCGCAGGTCGGGGCCATTTCCAGCCGCTACCAGATCAGCTTCACCGAACCCTATTTCCTCGATCGGCCCATCACGGCAGGGTTCTCCATCTATCGCCGGGACACCGACTATGTCGGGTTCACGACCAGCGGCAACGGGGGCAGCGTGACATTCGGCAGGCGCCTGGGCAACTTCCAGAACGCCAGTTTGAGCCTTCTCCATGAAACGACCTACTATTCGCCGACCTCCGGGCTTGCGAGCACCACGACGACGACCAGCCTTCGCCCGTACTACAGCTACGATACGCGGAACAATTTCTTCCGGCCTTCGCGCGGCTTCCAGTTCTTTTTCTCCGGGGAGTACGCCGGCGGGGTGCTGGGAGGCCAGAATTCCTTCATCAAGCCGCAGAGCGAGTTTCAGTACTACATTCCGATGTTCAAGAACACCTTTCTCGCCGTTCACGGTGAGGTCGGCTACGCGAAGCCCCTGGGCGGAGATCTGCTGCCGACCTTCGAACGCTATTTTCTCGGCGGCGAACGGAGCCTGCGCAATTACAGCACGCGCTCGGTGGGCCCCGAGGGATTCCTGTGCAACTTCGGCGACAACCGTGGCGCCGTGCAGAACCTCGACGACTGCCCGCCTCCACCGTTCGGCCAGCGGCACAATCGCGCGAGGCTGGGCGTGCCCAGCCGTGTCATCGGTGGCACGAAGAAGGCCCTGCTGAACCTGGAGTACGTCGTTCCGCTGTCCCAGCCGGTGGACTTCGTGGTCTATGTCGATGCAGGCAATGCCTACGCCGAGTGGGAGCCGTTCAGGGTCGCCGATTTCCGTGGCGATGCGGGCGTGGAAATCCGGTTCTTCCTGCCCGTGTTCGGCGCGCCGCTCCGGTTGATCTATGGCCAGACCTTCAACACGACCGGACACGAGGACACCAAGTCCTTCCTCTTCTCCATCGGCACCACCTTCTGACCTGCGAAGCCGGAACGCGCTACAATCGGGGCGCGTTCGGCCAGGATCCTGACCGGCGGAGTTGCCAGGGCAAGGTCATCCACCAACACCGACGCTTACGAAGGAGTCACAAGAGTGAGAAGAACGGTATTCCCGTTGCTCGGATTGCTGCTACTGTGCCCGGGTCCGGGGCCCGCCACGGCGATTGCCCAGACCGCGGCCGCGCCGGTGAAAATCGGCGTGGTGAACCAGGACAAGGTTCTCAATGAAAGCGGAGAGGGGAAGCGGCTCAAGGCGGACCTCGAAAAGCTCCGAAACTCCAAGGCGGCCGCCATCGACGCCAAGGAAAAGGAGATCAAGGGTTTGCAGGATCAGCTCCTGAATGCGCAGCTCAGTCTGAGCGAGGACAAGCGGGACGAAATCTCGCGCCAGCTCAAGCGCAAACGCGTGGAGTACGAGCGACTCAACGACGATGCGACAGCGGAGTTCCAGGATGCCGCCAACCGGGCGCAGGCGAGGCTGATCGGCATGTTCCGGGACGTGATCATGAAATACGGACCCGAGAAGGGGTTCACGGTCATCCTCGAGAAGAACACGATGTACTATGCGGCGGGAGCGGTCGACATCACCGATGAGCTACTGGTCCGGTTCAACGCGTCCACGCAGCCCGCGGCGGCGCCGCCGGGTCCCTGACGAGTCCCGATGAAGCATGAGTCCGGGCATACACTGGCGAATCTCGCCGCTCGACTCGGCGGAGTGGTGCATGGAGAACCGGACCTCCCGATCGACGGCATCGCGCCGCTCCAGACCGCGGGGCCCGGAGATCTCACCTTTCTGGCGAACCCCCGGTACCTGACGGAGGCCCGCGCGACCCGCGCGGCCGCCGTCGTGGTCGGTCCCGGCGTCGAGCTGGCCGGAAAAACAGTGCTCGTGGTGGCCGACCCCTATGTCGCGCTGGCCGCGCTGCTCGAGATCTTCCACCCGGCGAAGCGTCCTCCACCGGGGGTGAGCCCGTTGTCGGTCGTCGCCGGGAACTGCACGATGGGGACGGACATCACCGTGATGCCGGGCGCCGTGATCGGATCGGGCTGCGTCATCGGAGATCGCGCGGTGCTGATGTCCGGCGTCATGGTTGGCGATGGGGTCAGCCTGGGAGAGGACACGCTGCTTCATCCGAACGTGGTCGTCTACCAGGGGTGCGTGATTGGCCGGCGTGTCATCATTCACGCCGGTGCGGTAATCGGCAGCGACGGGTTCGGCTTTGCGCGGGATGGCGGCCGGCACCGGAAGATTCCGCAGGTTGGCAACGTCGTGATCGGGGACGACGTCGAGATAGGCGCCAATGTCACGGTGGACCGCGCGACTTTCGGAAGCACGGTGATCGGCAGAGGGACGAAGATCGACAACCTGGTGCAGATCGGTCATAACGTCCAGATCGGCGAGGACAGCCTGCTGGTCGCGCAGGTGGGGATCAGCGGCAGCACGCGGATCGGAAAGGGGGTCACGTTTGCCGGCCAGTCAGGCGCGGTGGGCCACGTCGAAATCGGCGATGGCGTCATCGTGGGAGCCAAGTCGGCGGTCACTCACGACATCGCCGCCGGGGCGTTCGTCATCGGTCACCCCGCGATCGAGGCCGGTCTTTGGAAGCGCGCCATGGCGGTCTTCGCGCGACTGCCCGAACTGAGGCGCCGTCTGATGCGATTGGAAGCGGCGCGCGGCGACCCGGACAAGGAGGCCTGACACGTGCTGGAGATGAGAGAAATCCTGGACATCCTGCCACACCGGTACCCGTTCCTCCTGGTGGATCGGATTCTCGAGATCGAGACGAATTCCCGGGCCGTGGGGGTCAAGAACGTCAGCGGCAACGAGCCTTTTTTCCAGGGTCATTTCCCGGGCATCCCGATCATGCCCGGAGTCCTGATCGTGGAGGGGATGGCGCAGGTCGGCGCTGCCCTGCTGCTCTCGTCGATGCCCGACCGCAAAGACAAGCTGATCTACTTCACCGGCATCGACAAGTGCAGGTTCCGACGGCCGGTGGTCCCCGGTGACCAGATACGCTACGAGCTGAAAGTCCTGCGGCTCAAGTCACAGGTCTGCCGCATGTGGGGCGAGGCCTACGTGGATGGCCAGCTGGTCGCCGAAGCGGAGATCCTCTCCGCGATGACGAGCGCTCGTGGCGCCGGCAGCTCCTCTCCGGATGCAGGAGGCGCGTGACCGTGACCGCGGCCAGACATCCCACATCCATCATTTCGCCCGAGGCTGTTCTGGCAGACGACGTGACGGTGGGGCCTTATGCGGTGATCGGGCCGCAGGTGACCCTCGGCCAGGGCTGCAGCGTCGGCTCGCATGCCGTGCTGGAAGGCCCCACGGGGATAGGAGCGCGGTGCCGCATCCATCCCTTTGCCTCGATCGGCTCCGATCCGCAGGATCTCAAGTACCAGGGAGAGCCGACCCGGCTGACCATCGGTCCCGACAACACCTTTCGCGAATTCGTCACGATTAACCGGGGCACTGCCGGCGGAGGCGGTGTCACATCCATCGGCGCGTCGAACTTCTTCATGGCCTACGCGCACATCGGGCACGACTGTCAGGTGGGCAGCCACACCATCTTCGCCAACGCGGCGACGCTGGCCGGCCATGTCGTGGTGGAGGATGGCGCCACGGTGGGAGCCTATTCAGGCGTGCATCAGTTCTGCCGGGTGGGGCGCGATGCCTTCATCGGCGGGTACACGGTGGTGACGCAGGACGCGCTGCCGTTCGTCAAGACCGTGGGCAACCGCGCCGAGGTGTTCGGGATCAACACGATCGGGCTGGAGCGAAAAGGATTTTCCCCGGACACCATTCAGGCCCTCAAGAAGGCGTACCGCATTCTGTTCCAGTCGAAATTGAACACCGGACAGGCAATCGAGCGGATCGAGGCGGAGCTCCCGGAACACGAAGAGTGCCGTTATCTGGTCGCGTTCATCAAGTCCTCCACGCGCGGCATCGTCAAATGATGTCGCGCCAGGACCGCCCGTTGAAGGTCGCGGTCATCGGGGTCGGGCATCTCGGTCAACATCACGCGCGCATTTATTCCAGCCTGGATGGATGCCAGCTGCTCGCGGTGGCCGACACAGACATCGCGCGCGCCCGCGATGTGGCTCTCCGGCACGGCGTGGAACCCCTCGAAGGGTATCGCAGCCTGCTCGACGGCTCTCTGCCGCGTCCGGACGCCGTTTCCGTCGCCGTGCCGACGGAAGCGCACGCGGAAGTGGCGGGCGCGTTTCTCGCCGCCGGCGTCGCCGTGCTGGTGGAAAAACCGATCGCGTCGGGCCTGGCCGAGGCCCAGCTGCTGATCGAGGCAGCGCGGCGCTCGGGGGCGCTTCTCGGCGTCGGGCACACCGAGCGATTCAATCCCGCCGTGGAAGCCCTGGCCGGCCGGGCTCGCGAGCCGCGATTCATCGAGGCCCATCGGCTCGGGTCCTTTGCGCCGCGCAGCCTCGACATCGACGTGGTACTCGATCTGATGATCCATGACATCGACATCGCACTGAATCTCGTCAACAGCCCGGTGCGCTCGGTGGAGGCGGTCGGCGTTGCCGCGCTGACGCCGAAGGTCGACATCGCCAATGCCCGCATCACGTTCGAATCAGGGTGCGTGGCGAACCTCACCGCGAGTCGCATCAGCGCCGCGCGCACCCGCAAGATCCGTGTGTTCCAGCGCGACAGCTACCTGTCCTGTGACTGCGCCGACCGGACGCTGGAGCAGTATCGGCTCGAGCGTTCGGCGCCGTCGTCGCGCCCCAGCATCGTCCATGAGCAGGTGGAAATCTCGCCGGATGAGCCGCTGCGCCGCGAGCTCGATGCGTTCACACGATCGGTCCGCGGACAAGCCCCATTCCCGGTCACGGGTGAGGCGGGTGCCAGGGCCCTCGAGGTGGCACTGTCGGTGGCCGGGAGGATCCGTGAAGCCCAGCGGGAGGATTTGCGTTGAGCCTGGGCGTCCCGGCGGTCGAGGAGTTCCTCCGCTCACGGGTGGAAGCGGGGGATATCCCGGGAGCGGCATGGGCCGTCGCCGGTGCCTCCGGAATGATTTCGGAAGGAGCGGTGGGCCGCGCTTCGGTCAGGCCGTGGGACACGCCCGCGAGCCTGGAGACGATTTACGACCTCGCCTCGCTCACCAAGCCGCTCGTGACCTCGTTTCTCTACCTCGCTCTTCGAAACCAGCTCGGGCTTTCGGAGGACGACCCGGCCTGGAGATTCCTGCCGGAGATCGATCGGATGGACAAGAGGGAAATCACCTTGCGCCATCTTCTCACGCACACATCGGGGATGCCCGCATGGGTGCCGTTCTACCTGAAGGGTTCCACCGTCGGGGAATACCTTGCGCAGCTCCGGGAGCGGCCTCCCGAATCGCGCCCGGGGACACGGGTGGAATACTCCTGCGCCGGTTACGTCATGCTGGGCGAAATCCTGCATCGTGCGGCCTCGGTGCCCCTGGATCGCCTGGCATCCGAAGTGATATTCGGCCCGCTGGCGCTGAAGAACACGAGCTTCAATCCACCCCTGTCGTGGCAAGGTCGGGTGGCGGCCACCGAGGATTCGTGCGAGTATGAGAGAAAGCTTGCGGGCCCGGCGGCCGCTGGTTACGGCGGGTTTCGAGAAGGCGTGATTCGCGGCCAGGTGCACGACCAGAACGCCTGGGTTCTCGGCGGAGTGGCCGGCAACGCGGGGTTGTTTTCCACCGCGCGCGACACGGTGGCCATCGCGACGGAGTATCTCGGTGCACGCGCGGAAGCCTCCAACGGCCTGCTGGATGAAACGTCGATCGAACAGGCCACGAACGATTGCACCGCAGGCTTGAATGAAGCCCGATCGCTTGCCTTCAGGATCGCCTCCCGAGGGGAGACGGCCGCAGGGGCCGATCTGCCGGTGGAGACCATCGGTCACAACGGCTTCACGGGCACATCGGTATGGATGGACACGGTGCGTCCCCGGATTTATGTCCTGCTGACGAATCGGGTGCATCCAAGGGTCTCGGACACCGTCGACATGCTGAGCCTCCGGCGCGGTTTCCACGCGGCGGCCTGCAGAATCTGATTGCCGCTGTCTCCCGGCGCGTGAGAAAAGGATGTCCGAGCAAACTCCCGTCACGACCCGTGAGGCGGTGCTGGCCAGCCTGCTGGGGCATGCCTGCATCATCATCCTCGTCCTGTTGTTCCCCGACGCATTCAAATGGAATGGCCATTCGCTGTTCACGCCGGACGATCCCAACGCACCCATCCCGCTCGAATTCCTGCGGCAGCCGAAAGCCGACGCGCCTCCCTCGGCGGCGCTGGGCGATGCCGGGCACTTGAAGTCTTCCGACCCCCGCCGGGCTGATGCGCCCCCGCCCACGAACCAGGATCCCTATTCAGTCGGCAACACGAGGAACCGGTTCGTCGCGCCGCCGATGCCGGAGCGCGCTCGTCCGTCGCCCGATCCGGGCCCGGCCGGTGCTGCCGAGTCGTCACGACCTGACACGCTCGCCCAGCAGGGCAACGAGGACCAGCAGAGCGAGGCCCGCTCGGGCGAGCAGACACCGGCAGACTCCTCGGTTACCTCTCCGCTCCAGGTTCCGCCGCGAGGGCAGCGCGGATTCGATCCGAAGGGCGCGAAAGGCAGCACGCTCAAAGAGGCGCTCGGCCGGATGTCGGTGGGAATGTCCGGAGGAGCGCCGCTCAAGTTCGACAACCCCACCGGCGGGCTGAGCGGACCTCTCGGGGGGCTTTCGTTCGACACGCCCGGGTTCGATTGGGGCCCGTACTCGCGAAAGATCTACTGGGTGATCTGGACCAACTGGACCCGCGGATGGCCGCCTGCCGCCTGGGCGGGGCTCAAGGGGATCGTGACCGTGCACTTCACCATCTGGAAAGATGGACGGATCACCGACATCACGATTCTCGATGGCTCGGGTACGCCGGCGTTCGATACCTGCGCGACGGTCGCCCTGGAGGCCTCGAGCCCGCTGCCGCCGCTGCCATCCGACTTCCCGAAGGAATCGGAAGGCATCACGGCGCGCTTTCTGTACAACACCGATGTGGAGGAGTGACAGGCCCGTCCCGGCCGTGATGCGGCCAGGCTCGCGGCTCAGGTGGGAAGTTTCTTCACCCCATCAATGACCCCGAACAGGGTCCCTTCCAAATAGAGCAGCGAGCGCAGCGCATGATATCGCTCCTCGGGCGAGCCCCTGGTCAGCGACTCGTCGATCGAGGCGGCGACGATCCTGCCGAAGAAGATCATTTCATCCGCATTGAAGCGCTTGGTGGAATCGAGCACGCACTCGATATGAGCGCGGCACTCCTGGATTCGCGGCGCTGAAATCACCGAGGATTGCGTCCATGTCCACCCGCCGACCTCAGAGCCTTCGGCGGCCGCGGCGCTGACCGAGTCTCCCGCGGCCCAGACGCGGGGCGCCAGCTCTTCGCCGGGGATGTTCATCACCCACTCCCTCGTTTCCAGGACGTTAATCGCCGTGCGGTGGGACAGCTTGCAGCAAAACGCGAGCATCGGCGGGCGGGAGCAAACCATAGTGAGCCAGCTCTTCGACGCGGCGTGCGGATCTCCCAGGTTGCTGCGAGTGGAGATCAGCACGATGGGTCCGGCAAGCAGACTCGGGTGCCACTTCTCCTTGTCGACGGGCAGATCCACCTTGGTTTCCGGTTTTCGTCGAGTCATGGCTCCGCCGGGCGCCTGGCGCGTGGAGGACCGGTAATGGATTGAGACAAGATGGGTCGAGACAAGATGGGTCGAGACAAGACGGGTCGAGACAAAAAGGACTCCGGGGCGACCGATGTCGCTCGATGCAACGACCAGCCCGACCGGGAAGGTGGAGCAGGTTGGATACGAAGTTGCCGCAGCAATCAGGCACTGGGATGGCGAAAGCATCATATCAGAGCCGATCGGCCGAATCAACGCGCCGGACGTGGGTTTTCCGCAAACTGGTGGGGTGGTAGAGTGGCGCCGATGGTCATGACTCCCAGGAAGCGCGATGCAGGAAAGCTGCGGGTGATCGGCGGAGCGTTCCGGGGACGCAAACTTTACGTGCCGCCCGGGGAACTTGTCCGCCCCACCGCCGACAAGGTGCGCGAAGCGCTCTACGATATCCTCGGAGAACGTGTGCTCGGCGCGATGTTTCTGGACGCCTGCGCTGGCACCGGGGCCGTCGGGATCGAGGCGCTGAGCCGAGGCGCTGCCGGCGTGACGTTCGTCGAACAGAATCGCGCGATAGCCATCCATCTCCGGCGCAACATCGAGCTCGTCGACTCCGGGTACACGATATCGCGCGTCATCGTTGGTGAACTCGCCGAAGCGATCCCGATGCTGGAGGCGGAGAATCGGCGATTTGACATCATTTATCTCGACCCACCGTATGCGGGAGGCGGGCTGGCCAGCGCGATCCGGACGATCTCGGCTGCGGATGTGATGAGCCCGGGCACGATGCTGATCGCCGAACACGAGTCGCAGTCGCGCCCGCCCGGTGCCGAGGGGCTCGCCGCCGTTCGGACCGTGGTCTACGGACGCACCGCGCTGAGCTTCTTCGCACGATGAGATGCATCGGAGGGCCGCCGCCGGGCTTCGCGTTGACATGCCGGGAGACGATGGCTATGATCGGCTGCGATGAACTCTCCGGGCAGGTCCGGTCCCCCCTCGGCATCCCGCAAGACCAGAGCTTTCGATATCTGGTTCGCGCTGACCTTTCCGCTCGTTGTTGCCTGCGCTGGATGCGCCACCATGCAGTCGTCAGAGGCTCTTCGCAAGCGCGTCGCAGAGCTCGAGCAGCAGAATTTCCAGCTCAGGAAAGACCTTGCCGAGGCTCGAGTCCGCCAGGAGATGCGGCAGGAGAGCGGCGCGCCGTCGACCTCGGGCGCGAAGCCGCCCGGTGCGGGGGCCGGCGACCGATCCGGATCGGGACAGTTTGTCGGCGGACCGGCCGCGACCCCGGTGAAGGATGATGTTCCTCGCGTGATCTACTCCGAGCAGATCACCGACGCGTCCAGGTTCTCCGGCGGCAGCTCCGCCGCCCGAACCTCGCAGCCGGCGCAGTTGATGCGCTCCGCGCGCGAGAGGCTCGATGCGAAGGATCCCGCCGGCGCCGTCTCACTGTTCGAACAGCTCGTCACGCGGTTTCCCGAGGACGCCATGGCCGATGACGCTCAGTTCGGCGTCGGCGAGTCCTATTTCCAGATGGGGAAGTACGAGGAGGCCATCATCGAATACCAGAAGGTCGTGAACAACTTTCCGTTTGGTGACCAGGTCCCCTTCGCCTTCCTCAAGATAGGTTTTGCCCACCTCGCTCGCGAGCAGCGTGATCTTGCCCTGGACAACTTCAAGACGGTCTCGGAGGCGTACCCGGGAACGGAGGCCGCCACCATCGCGCGCCAGCAGATAGCCCATCTCTCCCGGCTCTCCACCGAGAGAGGCGGTGAAAAGCAGGTGCCTCCGAAACATTGAAAGCCCTGCTGCTCCCCATCAAGGAGGACAGCACCGGCTGAGCGAGTCTCTCGCATCACTGTCTGACACGAACGAATCGTGGCGCTCGGGACGGGAGCCCATCGAGTGACAACACCTGAAGCCGGCGGCGATCCAGCGATCTGGTTTGCCGGGCCCGGCCGGCGAGGGGTCGCCGCGCCTCGGAAGTGGTTCTTCAGTGCGCTGATGACTCTGCTCCTGGGTGGCTCGATGTCGCCCGCCATGAATCTGGAGCAGGCGCTTTCCCGCCCTCTCAGCCCGGGCGCGCTGGCGCTGTTGATCCGCCACGCGGGACTGCCCGCCGCAAATCGGAGAGTCGCGGAGGGCCTGCACGATTCCCACCCGGCCACGCGAGCCGCCGCCGCGCGCGTGGCGGCCGTAACCCGGATACCGGGGCTGCGAGGGGACCTGCTGCAGTCACTGGAGCATGAGACCGATGTTTCCGCCGCGCGCGAAGAGATTCGGGCGCTGGCGCTTGAAGGAGATCTCCAGGACCAGCCGCTATTGATCGAGTCCGCACGTCGATTCGGATGGGGGACGTCCCGAGGCCTGGCCATGACGCTGGCGAGAGACCTGGGCTCCGAAGCTCTCCCGATCTATTTCAAGTCTCTTCGATCGGCGGATTGGACTGAAAGCGACAGGCTCGCGTTCTTCGAGCTCGCCACGCGGCGCGGAAAAGTGGAGTACGACCAGCTGGCCGCCGCCGTGCTCGAACAATCCGACCCGGACGACTGGCGAGCGGTTCTCGCCCAGGCCAGGGACGAGAGGTTCGATCTCGAGCATGGGCTGGCCCTGAGAGCCCTGTCAGCCGGGGATCCCGGTATCAGCGCTCAGACCGCCTGGTTTCTGAGTGCCCGGTATGCCAGGGCACGGCCATCCGAAAGGGAGGAATACCTCGGCATACTCAGGGGACAGAGTGACGCCAGGAGCTTCGCCGACAGAGATCCGGACGATCGATTCGGCCGGGAGATCCTGGGGCGAGTGCTGGGCGAGACACCGGTAACCAACGTTGCCTGGACCGCCCGACTGGATCTCGACGGGCCGGTCGCCCTGGACGACCGGATCGATGCCGGTGTCTTGCGAACCTTTCTGACGATGCAGGAGCTCAACGCGTTGCAGGCGAGATACAAACGAAGGACCCCCGCGGGAGAGCCTCTGCCCAAATGGGTGATCGGACAGATCGATTCCACGGACCTGCTCAGACCCCCGACCCCCGCTGTGTCGACCGGCCCGGCGATCCGCACCGTCGCGGGACTTCCCCCGGGGATGGTCCAGGATCTGCTGGCATTGACCCAGTGCAAGCTCAAGCATTCGGGAGATCAGCGCGCCGTCGACGCCCGTGTGGTGTATGACGCGATGGGACGTCCTCGGCGTGTCGTCGTGAGCGCCGCAAGAGGCGGCAAGCCATGCGGCGACGCGTTCGAAGCTCTGTTCACAGCGACCCTGCCCCCTGACGAGCATCTTCCAGACCCCGCCGTCGAAGAGCGGTTGATCCTGTTCGAGGACCCGGAATTCCTCTCTCACATGGAGGGCGAACCCGTTCCCCAGGTTTCCCTCAGACTCGATGGATCGCGCGTGGTTCACCCGCCGGAGAAAACCAGGACCGTGGCGCCATCATACCCATTCCACGCGCGTAACAATCGCGAGAATGGCAGGGCCACTTTCGACATCGGCGTTACCCGGGATGGCCATGTGACCGACATGCGGGTGATCATGGCAACGAAGGGTTACTTCCTCCTCGAAGCGATGTGGGCGGTCTCCCAGTGGAGGTACACGCCTGCACGGCTCGGGGACGAACCGGTTCCCGTCCGCGTCGTCGTCATCGTGGATTTCAACTTGCGATAGCCACGGGCAGGCCCGGCCGGTGCGAGGGAGGTTGCCTCTCATTGCCCGGGCCATGGGCATCAACATGGGCATCAAGACGAAGGGGGCGACGCCACGACGGGTCAAAACGCCCGCAGCACACAGGTAATTCGCCCTGCCCCGCCGGGGCCTCCGCCAGCACCCCGTGGGTTGCCTGCCCCTGAAAAGCCACATATATTCCGCCCCTGTCGCCCTGACGGGGTACCGTGGCTTGGCGCCGCTTCAGGTGGAAGTCAAAGCTAAACAACAGATTGAGCCATTTCGGGGCCGCGTCGCCCAGGAGGCATTTGAATGACCAAGCGCAACCACTCCAGCGCCCTGACAGGCTTGGTGCTTGCGGCCATGATTCTGGTCGCACCCGCGTCACTCGCGCGGGCAAGACAGGAGCAGACCCCTGAGCAGGAGCGGGCCGCCCAGCAGCAGGAGAAGAGCGCCGAACAGTCTTCGGCGGACGCGAGGGCTGACGCGAGGGCGCGCGCCACGGCCCCCTCCTCGACACATCCGCCGCGGACCGGCCGATTCGTCGGGACCCACTGGACGCCGTACGAGCCGCCTTCCGTCGAGTCGTTTCCACAGGGCTCGAAGGTTCACATCATCGAGAAAGGGGACACGCTCTGGGATCTCGCCGGCAAGTATCTGCAGGATCCCTATCTCTGGCCGCAGATCTGGGACGTCAACCAGTACATCACCGACTCGCACTGGATCTATCCCGGCGACCCGCTGCTGATTCCCGGAAGGCCGACGGTGATCGGCGAGAAGGGACCCGAACCCGCCATCGAGATGCTCGAGCCGCCCGCCGGAGAATCGACCGGCGGCCAGGCCGCCACCACCGAGCCGTCGCCGACACCGGTCATGACCGGCGCCCCGGTGCTTTCCCCGGCCGCGGGGGAGTCGGACATCTATTGCTCGAATTTCATCGTCGACTCGTTCACAAAGCCCGATCTCACGATTCGCGAGAGGGAAGAGGGCACGCGCACCCTGCTCAGCACCGGCGACATCGTGTTCCTCAACCACGGGATGGACAGCAACATCACCACGGGTGACGAGTTCACGGTCGTCGTGGACGAGGGAATGATTCCGCACCCGGTTTTCTCAGAGGACGTGGGTCAAGGCGTCCGGATGGTGGGGCGCGTGCGTGTCATCGCCCTGCAGGAAACCACCGCGACGGCGGAAATCGTGCAGGCTTGCCAGGGGATCGAGGTGGGCATGCCGCTGATTCCCTATGAAGAGATCCCGGTCCCCCTGGCCATGCCGGCTTCCTTCCGCCGTTACGGCGCCGACGTGCAGACGGATAACGCGGGATACATCGTCACTGTCACTCCCACCAGGTTCAACATCGGGGAGGGGGACATCATCAACATCGACATGGGCTCCGATAACGGGTTGCGTCCGGGCGATGTCCTGACGGTGTTCAGGGAATGGGGCGGTCCGGTGAAGTTCGATTCATCGGAGAGCTTCATCGCGGGCACCCAGGTGAGGGCTGCGCGCGGGCGAGTGGACGGGAAAATCAGACCGGGTGACCTTCCGCAGGTGATGCTCGGCCAGATCGTCGTCCTCCGCACCGAGAAACACACCTCGATGGCGAAGGTGGTGATGTCCGTTCGAGAGCTGGGTCTGGGAGACAGGGTGGCGGCAAGGTAATCAACCTCAGCCTTCCTCCCCAAAGACCTCTGCCGTAAACTTCTCCAGCCGCGTGGCAGCTTCCTGCCACGCGGCGGGGGGAAGCCCGGCCTTCCGGCAGACAGCCGACAGCAGATCCGACGCGCCCCATCCTTCATGCTCGGCCACCTGGGGAAGCATCAGCGCCGTTCGGCCTCCCAGCGTCACGATGACACCATCGCGGCCGATCTCCACCTCGTCCGGGCCCTGGATACTGACCGGCGGGCCGAGCACGGAAATCTCGAAACGAATCGAAGGCATCTCAGCGAGCGTGACGGGCGGGAACCGGTTGTCGGTGGTGGCCGCCGATACCGCGCAGGTGGCGATCGTCGCGATGAGCGGCGCGGTTGGTTCGATGACGCCGATGCAACCGCGCAGCTCCTCACCAGAGTGCAGACTCACGAAGACACCGCACCGTTCGAGGAGTTTTTCTTCGGTGGTATCTGGCGGCTCGGCCTCGATCAGCTGGAGTCTGCGGAGCACGGCCTCACGCGCTGCGCGAAGGGCGATTTGTTTTTGCGCGGCGCTCAGCATCTCGACGGCAGAAAAATCTTGACCAGAGAGAGCGCTGTGATAACATGGCATTTCTCCAAGACAAGATCGGTTGTAGCCGCTTCAGGCTGTTCCCGGCGGGACGCTTTCATAAGGCCGTAGTCCAGTTCTCATGGGCGGACCTGCCCATGAAGAAAGGTGAGGCATCGTGACCGGCACACTCGAGAAGATGATAGCTGAGTGGGTCAAGGGAGAAATCAAGCTCAACCAGGCGCTGCGAGAGTTCGAACGGAGATACATCACGATCGCCCTCAAGGAGAACAGCGGCAACCGATCAGTAGCTGCTCGAAAACTTGGAATTCACCGCAATACCCTGATAAACAAGGTCAAGGCTCTGAATCTCTGAGCGATTAGCGCCTTCGACGCTGGCCTCCGGGCCCACCGCTGCGACCACGATCTCGGTCATGCGAGCCGCCTGATGGCCGGTGCCCCATTCCGGGCCGCGAGGCTGGAGCGCTCTGGGCGTGTGCCTTCGAACCGTCCTCGGCACCGCCTTCCGGCCCTCCTCCGGTTCCTTCCCCCGACTGCTCGGCCATGAGCGCCCTTCGACTGAGCCGGACCCTGTCGCCATCGACGTCGATCACCTTCACCATGATCTCATCGCCTTCGTTGAGCTCATCGTGGGGGTCGTTGACGCGGTAGGGAGCGATTTCCGATACGTGAAGGAGCCCCTCGAGGCCCGGCAGAATCTCGACGAACGCGCCGAAGTTCACCAGCCTCTTGACCTTGCCCATGTAGGACTTGCCCACCTCTGCTTCGGTCGTCAGCTCAGTGATAATCTCGAGCGCCATCCTGGCCGAAGCTTCGTCCATCGACGCGATCTCGACCCGGCCGTCGTCGTTGATTTCGATCTTCGCCCCGGTGCGCTCCACGATCGAACGGATCATTTTCCCGCCCGGCCCGATGACCTCGCGAATCTTGTCCTTCGGGATCATCGTGGTGAGCATGCGTGGGGCGAACAGCGAGATGTTCTCTCTCGCCGTGGAGAGAGTCTCGATCATTTTGTCCAGGATGTGCAGCCTTCCCTCGCGCGCCTGGTCGAGGGCCTTGCGCATGATCTCCTCGGCGATGCCGCTGACCTTGATGTCCATCTGCACCGCGGTGATTCCCTTGCGCGAGCCGGCGACCTTGAAGTCCATGTCGCCGTAATGATCCTCGACACCGGCGATGTCCGAAAGAATCGCGTAATCATCGCCCTCCTTCATGAGCCCCATCGCGATGCCGGCGATGGGGGCCTTCATCGGGACACCGGCGTCCATCAGCGCGAGGGTTCCGCCGCAGATGGAAGCCATCGAGGAGGAGCCATTCGATTCGAGGATGTCCGACACCAGCCGCACCGTGTAGGGGAAGTTCTCGATCTCGGGAACCATTCCCTTGAGCGCCCGTTCGGCGAGGGCCCCGTGTCCGATCTCGCGACGGCCGGGGCCGCGCAGGAACTTCACCTCACCCACCGAGAAGGGCGGGAAGTTGTAGTGCAGCATGAACCGTCTCTGTGACTCGCCTTCGAGCCAGTCGAGCTTCTGGGCGTCCGCCGAAGTGCCCAGCGTCACGGTGACGAGGGCCTGCGTTTCGCCTCGCGTGAAGATGGCCGAGCCGTGCGTCCTGGGAAGCGCGCCGACCTCGCAGGTGATGGGCCGTATCTCGGCGAAGGTGCGCTTGTCGAAACGCTTGCGTTGCTTGAGGATTTCACGCCGGGCCAGCCGTTCGAGCACATGCTCGAAGATCTGCTTGGCCATCTTCGTCTGCGCCGCGTCGTCGGCGGGGATCCCCTCGAGCAGGATCTCCTTGACACGGGCGACGGCCTTGTAGCTTTCGATCTTGCCCGAGGTCGACAGCGCTTCGAGCAGCGGCCCGGTCACGCTGTTCTCGATGCGGCTGTAAACGTCCGCCGGGAACTCCTTCTTCACGACGACCCGCTTGGTGATGTTCATCGCCCTGAACATCTCTTTCTGCACGGCGACGATCTGGCGGCAGGCTTCCTTTCCCGCGCGTATCGCGGCAAGGACCTGTTCCTCGGTGATCTCGGCGGCGCCAGCCTCCACCATCACGACGTCTTCTTCGCCGGCTGCGACGACGAGGTCGAGGCGGCTCGAAGCCATGTCCTTTTCCGCGGGGTTGATGACGATCTGGTCGTTGATGATTCCCACGTGCACCGCGGCGATCGGCATGTGGAAGGGGATGTCCGACAGATAAAGGGCCGATGAGGCGCCGATGACCGCCAGCGTATCGGGGTCGTTCTCCTGGTCGTACGACAGCACCAGTGCGACGACCTGCGTCTCGCAGTTCCATCCTTCGGGGAACAGCGGCCGGATCGGGCGGTCGATGAGGCGGGAGGTCAGGATCTCCTTCTCGTTCGGGCGGCCCTCGCGCTTGAAGAACCCACCCGGGATCTTCCCAGCGGCGTAGGTGTTCTCACGGTAGTCGACCGTGAGCGGGATGAAATCGACGTCAGCCTTCGGTTTCCTGTCGGCGCAGGCGGTGACGAGCACGACGGTGTCGCCGTAACGAACGGTGACGGCGCCGTCGGCCTGTTTGGCGATCTTGCCGGTTTCTATGGTGAGCTTCCGCCCCGCGATTTCAAATTCGCGTGAAACGTGCACGTGAACCTCCAGATTCTCTTGAGTTGAAGATCGGCTGATGAATTCGAGCCGATCCAGGCGGGGGAGGGAAGCTACAAACTAAGGGTAAGATGAAGCCATCTGATAGGTGACGCCAAATAAATGTAAGTATAACCCCTAGAATCCGGCTTCCCGCCGGCCGACCGGACGCGTGGCTCGCGCCTACTTACGGATGCCGAGGCGCTGAATCACCTCTTTGTATCTCTCCACATCGTTGGTCTTGAGGTAATCGAGCAGCCGGCGACGTTTGCCTACCAGTTTCAGCAACCCCTGGCGCGAATGATGATCTTTCTTGTGCGTCTTGAAGTGCTCGGTCAGATACTCGATTCGGCGTGACAGGATTGCGATCTGTACCTCGGGTGAGCCGGTGTCCAGCTGGTGGACACGGTAGGATTCGATGATCTCGCTCTTGTTCTCTCTCGTCAGGGCCAAGACCCCAGCCTCCCTTCCGGCGCCGGGCCGGATCATTCCATTCAATTCCAACGATTATCGCCGCGCATCTTAGCACCCGTGCGCGAAGGATGTAAAGATCAAATCAGGCCACGAGCACGACGTCCGGCTGGAGCACCTCGGCACCGGCCATATCCCTGGTTTGCAGCGCAACGCCGAGCAGATTGCCCTCCTGGTCCTCGACCCGCACCGGTCCCGGCCCGACCGCGGCAACCCCGGAGACGGTGAATTCCCGGGCGCTGAGGACCCGTCCCGATCGCATGGCGGTGCGACCATCCGTGGTCACCGTCACGCTGGGCAGGCCGAGGTCCATCCGCTCCGGCGGAATGATGATTTCAGACAGCGTGCCGGCTCTTCCTCGTTGGAGAATCTCCGGCATCGCGTGCGCCTGGGCGGCTTCGAAGCTGCCGCTCGCGGTGCGCCGGAGCTCGACGAGGCATCCGCCGCAGCCCAGCGCCGCACCCAGGTCGTGGGCCAGCGAACGCACGTAGGTGCCCGGGGATGTCTCCGCCACGAACCGGAGCATCGTTTCGGAGCGCTCGGTGATCTCAAAACGGTAGACGATGACCGGCGATGGCTCCGGCGCGACCTCCCGTCCCTCACGCGCCAGCCGATACATGGGACGACCCTTGATCTTTCTGGCTGAATAGCGAGGGGGTGTCTGCATCAGCCGGCCTGTGAGTCCGCGGACGGCCAGCTCCAGTGTGGCCGCGTCGATGGCCGGCGGGGCCGCTTCGGTGAGCACACGACCATCGATGTCGTACGTGTCGGTGGTGACTCCGAGCCTGATGGCCCCCTCGTAGGTCTTGCGCGCCGCGGTGAGAAACCGGGCCAGCCTGGTCGCGCGACCCAGGCACAGGGCCAGGACTCCGGTGGCGAATGGATCCAGGGTGCCCGTATGCCCGACGCGGAGTCCCGGTGTGAATCGCCGGACCTGGTCGACGATGTCGTGAGAAGTGGGTCCTGCCGGCTTGTCGACGACGAGCAGCCCTTCGAGCGGCGTCATCGCTTCGCCTCGTCGTCATCTTTCTGTTGCGCCGCGGGGAGGTCGTTCTCCGCTGCCGTGGGGTCCGACGGGGGAGACAGGGATCGCGCCTCCTGTATCAGGCTCTCGATCCGGGCGCCATATTCGATCGAGGTGTCCAGCGCGAAGGAGATCTGAGGCGTGTGTCGCAGTCGAAGCGTCTGGCCGATGCGGCGGCGGATGAAGCCGCTGGCGGCCTTGAGCGCCATCATGGCGTTTTCACGAGGCTCGCCCTCGGCGAGCATCGAGACATAGACGCGCGCGTGCTTCAGATCGGGACTCATGGTCACGTCGGTCACCGTGATGAATCCGAGACGGACATCATGCACCTCCGCCTGCAGGAGGCGGGCCACCTCTTCCCGAACGAGGTCGGAAACCTTTTCACGGCGAGGACCGGCCATGGCTCCATCTCAGAAGTACTGGACTTCGCGATTGATGATCTCGCCGGGAATCTGAGCCTCCACCTCGGCGAGAATCGTTTCGAAGAGCCCCTCCAGCGGGGGCCTTCCATCGCCCACGGCGGCGATGCCGATCACGGCGCGCTGCCAGAGATCCTGTCCGTCCACCTCCATCAGCGAGATGTTGTGTCTGCCGCGGAGGCGGTCCTTGAGGCTCTTGACGACCCTCCTCTTGTCCTTCAGCGACCTGGAGAAGGGGAGATGTATCTCGATTGTGCAGACGCCGACGACCATGACCGATCAGAGCCTGCCGAAGGAAGATGGTTTCGCGGTCAGGCGTAGAGCTCTTTGTTGACGACCTTTTCCACCTTGAATGCCTCGATCACGTCATCGGGCTTGATGTCGGAGAATTTCTCCAGACCGATGCCGCATTCGTAGCCGGACTTGACCTCGCCCACGTCTTCCTTGAATCTCCTGAGCGAGGACGCTTTGCCGGTGTAGATCACGACATTGTCCCGCAGCAGGCGCACGTCGGAGTTTCGGACGATCCTGCCCTCGGTGACCATGCACCCGGCGACGATGCCGAACTTCGGCACCTTGAAGGTATTGCGCACTTCGGCGCGTCCGAGCGCCACTTCCCGGAACGTCGGCTCGAGCATCCCGGCCATCGCCGCCTTTATCTCGTTGGCGACGTTGTAAACCACCGTGTGCAGGCGAATGTCGACCTCTTCTTTTTCGGCGAGCTCCGCCGCCTTCTTCTCGGGCCTCACGTTGAAGCCAATGATGATCGAGTTGGTGGCCGCTGCCAGCAGCACGTCGGATTCCGTGATGGCACCGGTCGAGGCGTGGATCACACGCACCTTCACCTTGGGCGAGGCGATGTCTGAAAGAATCTGGGTGAGCGCCTCCACGGAGCCCTGGACATCGGTCTTGACGATGAGGCTCAGCTCCTTGACCACCCCTTCCTGGATTTTCTGGAACAGGTGATCGAGGGTCAGACGCGAGGATTTCTGCAGCGTGTCTTCCCGGAGTTTCTGCTGCCGGTAGGCGCCGATTTGCCGCGCCCGCCATTCCTCGGTCAGAACCTTGAAGATGTCTCCTGCCATCGGGACACCCTGCAGGCCGAGCACCTCGACCGGCGTGGCAGGCGGGGCTTCCTGGACCTTGTCGCCGGCATCGTTGAGCATGGCACGGACTTTCCCGCTGACCGCGCCGGCGATGAAGGCGTCTCCGACCCGCAGCGTTCCGTTCTGAACCAGGACGGTGGCCACGGGGCCCCGGCTCCGATCCAAGCGCGCTTCGAGCACAGTGCCCGAGGCGGCGAGCTTCGGGTCGGCCTTGAGGTCCTGCATGTCGGCGACCAGCAGAATCATCTCGAGCAGCTCGTCGATGCCGAGGCGCTGCTTGGCGGAAATCTGGACGCACACCGTGTCGCCACCCCAGTCTTCTGC
>DASROJ010000116.1:0-15800 GCA_035646975.1 Patescibacteria group bacterium | reverse complement strand
GATCCGACGTGGAGACCTGGCGATCCTCGAGAAGACGCTGGAGCGCCAGGTCTCCACGTCGGATCGCATCGTGCTGTTCAACACGGGCACCGGGTTGAAATACCTCGACGCCATGCCGTTCGGAAGGTGACGGGCGGATCTCAGTTGTATTCGAAGTGGAAGTGGACCTCGACCGAGGTCCTGGGATAGCTCTTCGGAAGCGGATCGAACGGCGAGGCGCCCTTCACCGCCGCGAGGGCGGAGGCATCCCACGCGTCACTTCCGCTCTTCATGTGCAGCCTGGTGTCGAGCAGGCTGCCGTCCCTGAGGATCGTGACGATGACCACCGCCTTGCTGCCCGCCCTGGGAGGCGGCGCAGGCCGCTTCCATGCGAGCCCGACCTGCTTGTGCATCTTCTGCAGGTAGGCCTGATCGGTGAAGTCGGATGACGGGTATGTCTTGAGATCGGGACCCGCCGCTTCGACCCGCCGAGCGCCGGCGGCGAGCGCCAGCGCGACCAGGATGAACGGCAACGCCGTCGTGAGGAGTTTTCGCATGGGCAAATCATAGAGGAATCGTGGCTTCGCTGCAATCGTGCCGGGCATGTAGTACGATTCACGCGATCCTGGAGGGGCGCACATGAATCGCATGCATCGGGCGGATCGAATGACGACGACCGTATGGGCCGCGGTCGTTGCGCTGTTCTGCACGACCATTCCCCTGGCCGCCGAATTCACGCACGCCCCCGACCTGACGTTGAGCGACCTCAAGGGCTCGAAGGTCAAGGTGGACTACCGGGCCGGCAAGCTGACGCTGGTGAACTTCTGGGCGGTCTGGTGCGGGCCCTGCCGCGAAGAGATGCCGCATATTGCCAGGCTGTTCGGCAAGTACTCCAGTCAGGGATTCCAGGCGGTGGGCGTCGCGGTGCAGTCGGGCGAGTCGTCCGATGTGAAGGAGTTCCTCGAGCAGAACAAGGACTACGGGATCAACTATCCGATCCTCATGGGAGTCGATGAAACTCTGGAGCGGTTCGGCGACGTGCAGGCCGTGCCGACGACCTACCTGATCGATCCCACCGGCAAGGTGCTGAAACGGTTCATCGGGGTGACGCCCGGCTTTGCCGTGAAGCTCGAGGATGAAATCAGCAAGGCCATCGGCCCCGACTCCTCCAAACCCAGCAAACCACCCAAACCCACTAAACAATGACACCAGCGGGCTCCTGACAGAGTGCTCACGACGCCGCACCCGGCGGGGCTCGATCGCGATACCCGGCGGCGGCTGGGCAGCTATTACACGCCGTCGCCGCTGGTGCGTCATCTCCTGCTGGCGGTCATCCGACCGTGGATGGACAACCTGCGCCATGGCGCGGCCGGGATGCGGGGCCGTCCCGATGAGATCGCGCTGCCCCGGCTGCTGGACCCGGCGATGGGCGACGGGGCTTTCCTCAACGCGGCAGCCGACCTGATCGCCGCGACCCTTTCGAGTATCTCCGGCATTCCGGCAGAACAGGCGCGGGCGCTGGCGGTGGCGCGCTGCATTAACGGGGTTGACATCGATCCCGGGGCGGTGGCTCTCGCCCGAAGGTCTCTGGGAGCCCGCGCCGGCTTCGCGGGTCTGCTCCAGGATGATTTCCTGGCGGTCGAGTCACCCGTGGCCGGACCGTTCGACATGATCATCGGCAACCCGCCCTGGGGTGGATGGAGCCGGACGCTCGGCCGGGAGGCGAAGCTCGCGCTGCGCGCCAGGTTCGGCACCGCCCGCGGAGCGATAGATCCGTTCACGCTGTTCATCGAACGATCCACGTCACTTCTGGAGCCCGGCGGCCGTCTCGCGATGGTGCTTCCCGATTACTTCCTGCTGAAGAACTACCCGGCCGCACGGCGTCATGTCCTCGACAACTACCGGATCGAGGAGCTGACACACTGGGGCCGGGTGTTCCCGGGAGTGAATCTCGATGCCTGTACGATGGTGGCCACGCGCGCCGCCTCTCCCCCGCGCGGTGGAATCACGCGGTGCTTCCCCGAGGGCCCTTCGGGCAGGCTGGTGCGCGCTCCGCGCTCGAGGTTCGCCACCGCCCCCGGCTGCGCATTCAACCTGTCGCTCGATGCGCGCGAAGAGGCTCTGCTGGGCCGTCTCGCGAAGCGCTGTGTCGCGCTGGGAGATCTGCTCGAGACGCACGAGGGGATCCACACGGGCAACATCCGGGAGAAGCTGTTCGTGCCGCCCCACGCGGTGGCTTCCCGCGGCCGGCGTCTGCGACCGCTTGTTCTGGGTCGGCGTGAGATCCGGCCGTTTCTCCTGCGCCCCGAAGGGTGGCGGGTCCTGTACGATCGGCGTCTGATCGACAAAGCCGCCGGGGAGTACGCCAATCTCGGCGACGAGCGATGGTTCGCCGGGCCGAAACTCCTGGTGAGGCGAACAGGCGACGTCATCATCGCGGCCCTGGACCGGGAGGGTTTGTGCGCGAGCAACAACCTGTTCGTCGCGCTGCCGCGTCGCGGGTGCGAGCTGCCGCTGGAGTACCTCGAAGGATTCCTCAACTCGCGTCTTGCGACCTGGAGCTTCCGCGCGATCCAGCCACGGACAGGGCGATTGTTCGCCGAGCTCAAGCTGGTGCACCTGACGCGGCTTCCGGTGCCGGTGCCCCGTGGCCGGCAATCCAGGCAGGCCATCGACCAGGTGGTGGCTCTTGTCCGCGACATCCGGCGGCGCGGGCGTGGCGCCGGGATCGGAGGCGCCCGGCGCGAAAGGGCCGGAGTCGCACCCGGCTCCTTCCCGGCGCTCGATCAGGCCTTCGCGCGGCTGGCAGGACTGAGCCGGGCGGACGAAAAGCTGATGCTGCGCAAAACTTTTTCCCCTCCGGGGGCGTCTCCTCTATAATCCCGCTTCCGGACCGAAAGGCCGTTGGAGGATAAACAGCGATGGAGAAGTTCGGCATCGATGACGCGATGAACCTCTACGGGATCGACTCGTGGGGGAGCGGCTACTTCAAGATCAACGAGGACGGGCACCTGGTCGTCACCCCGGGAACCGACGAGGCCCGGTTCGTCGACCTGGCAAAGGAAGTCGAGGACCTCGCCCGCAAGGGCGTCACCACGCCGCTGCTCCTGAGGTTTCCGCAGCTTCTCGAATCGCAGGTGAAGAGCCTCTGCAACGCGTTTCGCAAGTCGATCACGGAATATGGCTACTCGAAGGAATACAAGCCGGTCTATCCGATCAAGGTCAACCAGCACCGGTTCGTCGTCAACGAGCTGCTGGAGGCGGGCTGGAAATTCAATCTCGGCATCGAAGTCGGCAGCAAGCCGGAGCTGCTCGGCGCGCTCGCGCTCGAGACGCCGCCTGATTCGCTGCTGATATGCAACGGCTTCAAGGACATGGCCTACCTGTCGAACGCCATCCTCGCCCAGAAGATAGGCAAGAACGTGGTCATCGTGGTCGAGAAACCGTACGAGCTGGAACACCTGATCCAGATCATCCGCGATCGCGGCGTGAAGCCGTTCATCGGCTTCCGCGTGCGGCTCAACGCCAAGGGCTCCGGCAAGTGGGAGAAATCGGGAGGCGTCACCAGCAAGTTCGGACTCACGACGTCGCAGCTGCTCGAGGGGATCCAGGAGTTGAAGAAAGCCCGTCTCATCGACTGCCTGAAGATGTTCCACTTCCACATCGGCTCGCAGATCACCGAGATACGCCGGCTCAAGAACGCCATCAAGGAGGCGGCCCGCGTGTACGCGAAGGCCCGCAAGATGGGCGTGGGGATCGAGTTCATCAACGTCGGCGGGGGGCTGGGGGTCGACTACGACGGGTCCCGGACATCGTCGGATGCCAGCGTCAACTATACGGTGCAGGAATACGCCAACGACGTCGTGTACACGATCAAGGACGTCTGTGAAAACGAGAACGTGCCCGAGCCGGACATCGTTTCGGAGTCGGGCCGCGCGATGACGGCCTATCATTCTCTGCTCGTGGTCGACGTGCGCGCCGAGATCAGCGCGCGCACCGTGCAGAAGCTGAAGCCCTCTGCGAAGGACCCGCAGGTGATCGGCGATCTGTTCTTCATTCTCAAGAGCATCTCCGTGAAGAACTATCGCGAGTACTATCACGATGCCCTTGAGCATCGTGACGAGATGTTCTCGCTGTTCAACCTGGGCCTGCTCTCCCTGGAGGAGCGGGCGCGCGGCGAGGCGTGCTTCTGGGAGATCGCGGCCAAGGCGGTCCGTCACGCCAAGACACAGAAGTTCGTGGCCGACGAATTCGTGGAGCTCGACAAGCAGCTCCATGAGAAGATCGTCTGCAACTTCTCCGTCTTCCAGTCGATACCCGACCACTGGGCTCTCGACCAGTTGTTTCCCGTCGTGCCGATTCACCGGTTGCGCGAGAAGCCCGACCACAAGGCGACGCTTGTGGACATCACATGCGACTCGGACGGAGAGATCGACAAGTTCGTCGACCTCAAGGACATCAAGGAAGCGTTGGAAGTCCACTCGCTCAACGGGCACGACCCGTACTACCTGGCCATCGTGCTGATCGGGGCCTACCAGGACACCATGGGCGATCTGCACAACCTGTTCGGCTCCGTCAACGAGGCCCACATCGTGGTCGACGACGAAGGCAAGGTGCACGTCAAACGCATCCGGAGGGGGAACTCCGTGCGCGAGACGCTGGCGGCCTTCGGCTACGACGCCAAGGATCTCGCGGCCCGGCTGCAGGCGATCCTGGAGGAGCGGCAGGGGCAGAAACGGATCTCGCCGCGCGAAGCGCGTCAGCTGCTGTCCGAGTACCGCGGCCAGTTCGATGCCTACACATACCTGACATGAAGCCGGGCCGCGCGGGCAGGAAGCCGGATCCATACTTCGGATTGACTCCCCTCGAGTCCGCCTATGCCACCTCCCGGGTGGTCATCCTGCCCGTGCCGTTCGGCGGCACGGTGACCTATGGCCGCGGCGCCGAAAAGGGACCCGAGGCGCTCCGGGTCGCCTCCCAGCAGGTCGAGCTGTTCGACGAGGAGACGCGGCGCGAGCCGTATCGCGTCGGCATCCACACCGCCCCGGCCGTGCCCTGCGCCCGCATCAGTCCCGAGCAGATGGTGCGGCGTGTCGAAGCGAGGGTGGAGAAGTACCTCGATGACGGAAAGTTCGTCGTCACCCTTGGCGGCGAGCACTCGGTTTCGCCCGGCACGACGGGACCCCACGCCCGGCGCCATCCGAATCTCACGATCGTCCACTTCGACGCCCACTCCGATTTGCGCGAGTCGTACCACGGCTCGCGCAACAACCATGCCTGCGCCGGGGCTCGCATGCGCGAGCATGCGCGGTTGATTCAGATTGGCATCCGCGCACAGTGCCCGGAGGAGCGTGAAATCATCGACCGCGGCGAGGTCGACACCCTGTTCGCGTTCCAGATGTACGGTGTGGACTGGGCGCCCGGCATCATCGGCAAGATCGAGCCGGGATCGCCGGTCTACGTCACGATCGACCTGGACTATTTCGACGGATCGATCATGCCCGCAACCGGCACGCCGGAGCCCGGTGGCGGCGAGTGGTATCCGACGGTGCGATTTCTGCGAAGGCTCGCTGAGCACGCGCGCATCGTCGGCTTCGACATCATGGAGCTGGCGCCGATACGAGGCTTCCACGCCTCCGATTTTCTCGCTGCGCGCCTGACCTACAAGCTGTTGTCCTACATCTTCCCGGAGACGGAGCTGGCCGGCCCCCGAGGCTGATACCGGATGCAGCTCCGTCCGGTCAACCGAGCCTCTCGCGGGTGAGCGCCCGGAGCGCGATCTGGGCGCTGATCAGACCGGCCAGCAGGCCGTCCTCATAGTTGAATCGCGAATCTTCGATCAATTCGGGGAAGTCCTGCGGGCTGAGGATGTCATCTTCGGTCAGTCGTGGGTTGATCGTCCTGGCCACCGCCAGCACCTTGCCCCGTTGCTGCGCAATCATCTGCTCGAACAGGGATTCGAAATCGGCCGTCACGGCGTCCCCCTCGAGTGGTCTCACCGGGACAGCGGGTCGTCCTGATCGGGGGTCTCTTCGTTGATCAAGTCCAACTCCAGCAGCCGGATGATGAAATAGGTTGCCGCGATCGCCAGGAGCCCCGCCAGGCTCCACGCCAGCGGCGAAGACCGAATCCGTTCGACGGTCGTCGGGTCGGGCGGGATGACAGGAGCCATGAGCATCGACCGGATTGTGTCGCGCGATCAAACCTGTGTCAATCGGAGCCCCCGGGTGCCCTCCTCCAGTTCGACGAAATTGGGACGGCGCGGGGACCGCCGGGGGTGCTAGCATGGGGGCGAGTATCGGGAGGCTCGATGGCACCGCGCGAGATGCGTTGTGATGTCTGCCTGGGAACCGAGTTCGAGTCGTACCTCCAATCGAGTCCTTGCGGCCGCACCCTCGAGAGGTGTCGGAGCTGCGGGCTGGTCATGGCGATGCGCGGATCAGGCGAGAGAGCCACGCCTGCTTCCCTCCGGGATCGTCGCACGGACCTAAGGCGGGCGGCGGCGGTGATGAAAATCCTGCCGTCGGGCGCGGTTCTCGAGGTGGGCACCGGCGAGGGACACTTCCTCTGCGCTCTCAATCCCGGTCGCTACGAAGTCGTCGGTGTCGAGGCTTCGGCCGAGGCGGCCGCGACAGCCAGACGCAGGATCGCCGACAGGGGTCTGCGCGGCGGTGTGCGCCAGGGGTCGTTGCATGACGCCGGCCTGCCTGCCGAAACCTTCGACCTGATCGCGCTGTTCGGCTCCCTGGGGGGAGCGGGTTCGCCAAGAGCGATCTGCATGGAGGTCGCGCGGCTGCTGCGAAGCGGTGGCTACGCGGTCATCGAGACGCCCAGTCTTTCGTCTCTCACGGCGCTGCTGTGCGGGACCCGGTGGCGGCCTCTGCGGGACCCGCACTCTGATTATTTCTTCAGCCCGGCCTGTCTGGACCGGCTCTTGTCGTCCTGCGGGCTCTCGCCGGGGGTGGCGCGGATGCCGGTGCCGGTGGGCTGGCCGTCGCCAGGCAACCTCGTCTACATCACCAGGAAGTCTTCCATCGCGATCAGGGCCACCTCGCTGACGGACCTCGCCTCCAACGTCGGCAATATCGCCCCGATGGGCGCCGCCCACTAGCACCGCCTGCCCGTCCTCCGTTCGTTGAAAACCCCCGGTCCGGGCTCTATGTTTTCCAGGGCTTCACATGTCACGCATTTCACGCATTCAGCCGCCGGCCACCGCTCGTGGCGGGGCCGGGGAGCTGGGACAGGAGAATCGGCGCATGAAACGGGTGCTGCGAAGCGCGCTGCCTGCCGTTCTGGCGCTGGTGGTGTGCTTCTGCGTCGTGCTGTCGGACCGCCTGACCGCCTCCATCCCGGCGCCCGCCACGGGCAATCTCAGGGCACGGAAGATCGTCGAGCGCGCGATGGCCGCGCACGGCGGGTTGCAGGCCTGGCTCAGCAAGAAGGACGCCTCGTTCTCCACGACATGGACCCACTATGCCGGCGGACAGCCGAGCTTCAGCTCCCGTTACATCGTGAAGTTTCCCACCGCCCCCGGTCCCGCGCCGGCGGTCGTCGAGGGGGATGAGAACGGCAAGCCGGTGTTGATGGGAATGTCGGGCAGCCGTTCCTGGTTCGTCGTGGGGGGCGAGCGGTTCGACGATCTGGAATCGCTCAAGGCGAATCGGGCGTTCGTGAGGAAGGCCTATGGGCTGCTCGCCTTGCCGTTCCGGCTCGATGACTCGTCCACCGATGTCACGTACGATGGCGACGAGGTCCGCGGCGGCGCCGTGGTCGATCGGATCAAGGTCAGCAACGGTCTGGACCCGGCGGCACTCTATCTCTTCGACCGCGAGACCGGGCGGCTTGCGGGGATGGGCAGCGAAGTGGCCACCCCGCCCACCGCGATCGTCAGCGACTACGCCGAGTTCACCTTCGTGGACGGGATCCTCGTCCCGCGCCGGCAGGTGTTCGACCGCGTGGATCTGCGCACCGGCGGCCGCTCCCGCATCCTGACCGTCAGCGTCGATGGCGTGCGTTTCGACAACGGATTCCCGCGCGCCACCTTCGAGCCGCCGGCGATTCCCTGAATCGGGGTCGTCCGGCCCGCCCGTCTTGCCCGCCAACGTCCCCCGATCGTATAGTTCCTGCGCCGCACGCAGATGTCCGATTGCAGGAGCCTTCGATGATTCAGGGCGCGAAGTCGCTCAATCCAGTTCCGTGAGCACCGGCGAGTCCACGCGCACCGGCGAGCCCACGCGCACCTGGCGGTTCACCCCCGGAGCGTTTGAGAACGCCCTGGCGGAGTTCCACCGCCTTGGCGGCACGACACAGGGCGGCGGCTCCGAAGGAACGGTCAGCGTCGCAACGCCGCTCGGACCACTTGAGGCGCGCTACCTGTTCGATGGAGAAGAACTGACGATCACCCTGACGAGCAAGCCCCCGATGCTCCCGGTCGGGATGATCTGGAGCCGCCTGGATCAGGTCTGCGGCCCGCCGGTGATGAAGGCTTGAGACGACTTCTGCTCGCGCTGCTGGTGATGGTGCCGGCCTCCACGACGGCCGTGTCGGCCTGGGGGTTCGTGGCTCACAGGATCATGGCCGAGAACTCGGCCGCGTCCCTGCCGGCCCCGATGGCCGGCTTCTACCAGGCCAACATGTCGGCCCTTTCCGACGCGAGCATCGAGCCCGACAGCCTTCTGAGGGACAAGGAAGGGGAGAAGGAGGCCCGGCGCCATTTCATCGACCTCGACGAACTGAGCCAGCCGCCGTTCCTGGATTTCCCCATGGACGAGCAACGCGCCCGCGAGTTGTACGGGGACAAGCGCGTTGATCATGCCGGTATCCTCCCCTGGCGGATCGTCAACGTCCTCGATCAGCTTCGCGAGGCGTTCCGGAAGAAGGACCTGTCCGGCATCGTCTCGCGCTCCGGCTGGCTGTCGCACTATGTCGGTGATGCCTGCCAGCCGCTGCACACCACCAGGAACTTCGACGGCCAGCTGTCCTGCAACCATGGCATCCACGCGGCGTTCGAGACGGACATGATCGATCGCCTCAAGGCCAGATACCGGATCGAGACGGCGATGCCGTCGTCGTTCGTGCCCGAGGTCATCCACGAACCGAGACGGTTCATCTTTGCCGAGCTCTTCGCGAGCTTCAACCTCGTGCCGGATCTCCTCAGGGCCGATACCGACTCGGTGGCGGCGGTCAAGAAGCAGCGGAAGGACTATTACGAAGAGCTGGAGCGACGGGCGGGGACGCTGGCACGAGCCCGGATGTCGCGCGCCGAGACCGCGACGGCCAACCTCTGGTACACCGCCTGGTTCCAGGCAGGGCGACCCGAGCTGCCCGCCGCCCCTCTCCCGAGGTCACCGAGGGTTCCTAGGGCAACGCGACCTTGATGATCGACTCGACCTTCATTTCTCCGTTGAGGATGCCGTAGATCGTCCCGGCCAGCGGTATCCGCAGATGATGCTTCTCCGCCAGCTCATGGGCGCAGTGCGCGGCGTCGACACCTTCGGTGACCGAAACCATCCCGCGCGAGATATCCGCCACCTTGTGTCCGCGGCCGAGATGTTCTCCCAGGGTGCGGTTGCGGCTGCGCGGGCTGGTGCACGTGACCATCAAATCACCGAGACCCGACAGGCCGTACAGCGTCGAGGCCTTTCCGCCCAGCGCCTTCGCGCACAGGATCATCTCGCTCAATGCGCGCGTGAGCAGCGCCGCTTTCGTGTTGTGGCCCAGCGAAAGACCGTCACAGATTCCGGCGCCGATCGCGTACAGGTTCTTGAAAGTGCCGCCGGCCTCCACCCCGGGCACATCCTTTCGAAGCTTTATCCGGAACCGCTTCATGGTGAGCGCGGCCTTCACCGTCCGGCCCGCCTCCGGGTCCAGCGCGGCGACATCGACTCCCGTGGGAACCCCGTCGCCGACTTCCCCCGCCAGTGACGGCCCGGACATCACCACGATTCGCGGTCTGTTGGGCTCGGGCAGCTCCTCGGCGATCACCTGCGTCATCCGGAGCAGTGTCTTGCGCTCGAGTCCTTTCGCGGCGCTCACGGAGAAGGCGTCCGCCGCGATGAGCGGCGAGACGCGTCGCGCCACCTCGCGCACGACATGCGACGGCACGGCGAAGATCACGAGACCGGCCCCCTCCAGTGCCGAAGCGAGATCGGTTTCGATCCGAACCTCCCTGGGCACCTTGATCCCCGGCAGGTACTTCACGTTCTCGCGATAGTTGCGCAGCGACTCGGCGACGTCGTCCTCGATTGTCCAGAGTGAAAAGTTTCTTCCGGAGCGGTGCAGCCCCGCGGCCAGCGCCGTGCCCAGACTGCCGGCTCCCAGGATCGCGACGTTCTGGCCGCTCATCGTCCGGCCTCGTCTTCAGCCGGATTCTCCGAGTCGTGGCCGTCAAGGATGGCCGTCATGAGTCGATCCGGATAATCGCTGAAGAACCCGTCCACGTCCATCTGCATCAGCTTGCGCATCGTCCCTCTCTCGTTGACTGTGAAGGTGAGCACCTGCATGTCGTGCCGGTGGCAGAGCTGCACCAGTTCGGGTGTGACCAGGCTCGCATCGGGGTTCACCGCGGCGCAGCCGATGTGGGCCGCGCGTCTTGCCGCATCGGCCGGCATGGCGACGCGTTTGAACAACAGCAGCGCCGCCCTGACTCCGGGGGCGAGCCCGAGGATCCGCGTGATGGTCTCTTCGTGCGGGGAGGAAAAAACGACCCGCTGCAGGCCCCCATGTCTCGCGAGGGTCTCCACCAGCGCGCCAATCTGATCGTCATCGAGCGGGTCGTAGTCCTTGATTTCGACATGAAGCTCGATGGGTGGCCGCACCAGCCTGGCGACATCGGCCACGGCCGGGACGCGCAAACCCCGGTAGTCCGAGCCGTAGAGAAACCCGATGTCGAAGCCCTGGAGCACGGCCTCCGTGTAATCGTGGATGCGGGCGGGAACCCCGGCCATCCGGCCGAGTGTCTCGTCGTGCAGCACCACCGGATGACCATCGGCGGTGAACTGCACGTCGAATTCGACCGCGTCCACACCGAGCGCGATGGCGGCGCTGAAGGAGGCCAGGGTGTTCTCCGGGGCATGACCTGCGGCTCCCCGGTGACCAATGATCGATGGACGTGCCCGGGTGCCTTCTATGGCCTGCGCCTCCGGTCTGCCGTTTGTATTCAAAACGGGGCTATTCTCACCTCTTCCAGCCGGCGGCGCAAGGCGAGACGGAACAATCCTCCAAGTTATTGAGAACCCTTGACGTAGGGCTCATCTCAACTCATAATCCCCCCGTCAACCACAGGGTTCCTGAACCCGTCGGCCTGAAGGGATATCCATTCCCCGGTCACGACAGACCATAGAAGATGCTCATAAGATGAGATTTCTACGCAAGTTGTACGAATACTGGATGGCGTTCGGGCATGCCATCGGCGTCATCGTGACGCCGCTGCAGCTCCTGCTCATCTATGTGCTGGTGTTCGGCCCCGCGCGACTGATAACGAAGGTGATGGGCATCGATCTGCTGGATCGCAAGCTCGCTCCCCGAGTCTCGTTCTGGTCTGCGAAGGAGCCTGTCCCGCACACGGTTGAGTCGTCGCGCCGCCAATTCTGAGGTGACGACCCTTTCATGAATATCCTGGGTATCTCAGCCTTCTATCACGACTCCGCCGCCTGCCTGCTTCGTGACGGTGAAATCGTCGCGGCCGCATCCGAAGAGCGGTTCACGCGCAAGAAGCACGACGCCGGTTTCCCCGGCAACGCCATCCGGTACGTGCTTGGCGAAGCGGGGCTGACGACAAAGGACATCGACTACATCGGCTTCTACGACAAACCGCTCGTGAAATTCGAGCGGATCCTCCTGACCTACATCGCCACCTTTCCGAAATCGTTCGGCTCGTTCCGCAAGGCGGTCCCGCTGTGGCTGAAAGACAAGCTCTGGGTGCCGAATACGATCCGAAAGGAGCTCGACTACGACGGCGAGATCCTGTTTGGCGAGCATCACATGTCTCATGCGGCAAGCTGCTTTCTCGTGTCGCCGTTCGACGAAGCCGCGATCCTCACGCTCGACGGGGTCGGCGAGTGGGCCACGGCCACACAGGGTGTCGGCAAGGGGCGCGACGTCACGCTGCTCAACGAGATAAAGTTTCCGCATTCGCTGGGGTTGCTGTACTCGGCCTTCACCTATTTCCTCGGCTTCAAGGTCAATTCGGCCGAGTACAAGGTCATGGGTCTGGCCCCGTATGGCGAGCCGAAGTACTTCGACAGGATCATGGAGCATCTGATCCACGTCAACGAAGATGGCTCATTCAAGATGAACATGGATTACTTCGCCTACGATTACGGGCTGACGATGACCAACGGGAAGTTCAGCCGCCTGTTCGACATCCCTGTGCGCGAAGGAGAATCCCAGCTCGAGCAGGTGCACAAGGATCTCGCGGCGTCGGTGCAGAAGGTCACGGAGGAAATCATGCTCCGGCAGGCGCGTGACATGAACAAGCGCACCGGTCTGACCCGTCTGTGCATGGCGGGCGGCGTCGCCCTCAACTGCGTGGCCAATGGCAGGGTGCTGCGCGAGACGCCATTCAAGGAGATCTTCGTGCAGCCGGCGGCCGGCGATGCGGGGGGCGCCATCGGCGTTGCGGCCTATATCTATCATTCGGTGCTGGGCAACGAGCGCACCCGCGTCTGGAAGCACGCCTACCTGGGGCCGGCCTACCCCGCCAACGAAGTGAAGACGTACATCGAGAAGCAGGGCCAGGCATACAAGGAGTACTCGCGCGAGGAGCTGCTGCGCGTCACGGCGAAGCTCATCGACGAGCAGAACGTGGTCGGATGGTTCCAGGGGCGGATGGAGTTCGGACCACGGGCGCTGGGCAACCGATCGATCCTTGCCGACGCCCGCAACCCGGCCAACAAGGATGTCGTGAACATCAAGATAAAATTCCGCGAGTCGTTCCGGCCGTTCGCGCCGACCGTGCTCGAGGAGAAATGCCAGGATTGGTTCGAACTGAACTATCCGAGCCCGTACATGCTGCTGGTGGCGCAGGTCCGGCCCGACAAACGCACCATCCCGTCGGTGACGCACGTGGACGGCTCCGCGCGCATCCAGACCATCTCGCGCGAGCAGAACGAGCTTTACTATGATCTGGTCAAGGAGTTCGACCGGCAGACCGGATGTCCCGTGATCATCAACACTTCATTCAACGTGCGCGGCGAGCCGATCGTCTGCACGCCGCACGACGCCTATCTCTGCTTCATGCGAACCAACATGGATTACCTGGTGATGGACAGGTTCGTGCTGGACAAGAAGCAGATGAAGCCGCTGCGCGACGACATCGACTGGCAGCGGGAATTCGAACTCGACTAAGGAGAGCAAACGACATGGCGGAAACCACGCGCCCCCGGCCCAGCCGCTCGAAGTTCGGCCTGGTGTCGGAGCTCTGGTCCTTCATGAAGGTGCGGAAGAAATGGTGGCTCGGCCCCATCCTGGTCATCCTGGCGCTGCTGAGCCTGCTGATCGTCTTCACCGAGGGATCGGCGCTGGCACCCTTCATCTACGCGCTGTTCTAGACTCAGCGTTTCTGGCCGACGAGGTACTCGCACCCTTCAGCGCCGGCCTTCGCCTCGTGCTGCGAGGCGCGGGGCAGCGTCAGGCGATCGCCTGGGCCGAGGTCGAACACCTGCGCGCCGACCGTGAACCGCATCGAGCCGCGCAGGATCCAGATCGTCTCGTCGTGGGAATGAGCGTGAGCATCGTACTGTTTGCCGGGCTCGTCCACCCACGCGAACGGGTCGAACCCTTCCTCGAGCAGCGATTCCTCCAGCTTGCTGCGCACGGGATCCCCGTCCCCGTCCCACGGAATCTTCGCCAGGGCGAACCGACGCATCGGTGTGACCTCCCGTTTGCCCGATCTGCCACAGCCTAAGGGACCTCGGCCGCCGCGGTCAAGATGCCCACCAGGGTCAGGGGCTCTCCGAGATCGAAATCGTGCGCACGCCGTCGCCCTGCGTCATGCGGTCGACGACATCCTGGCCCGACAGCACCTGTCCGAAGATCGTGTAACCGCCGTCGAGATGAGGCTGCGGTGACTGGGTGATGAAATACTGGCTTCCCCCCGTGTCCTTGCCGGACAACGCCATGCCCATGGCTCCGGCACCATAGCGGCGCAGGTTCACCTCGCAGCGGATCTGCCACGGCGGACCGCCATTGCCGTCGCCGCGAGGGTCCCCGTCCTGAATGACGAAGTTAGGCACGACGCGATGAAATGCAAGCCCATCGAATTTTCCGTCCCGGGCCAGCCGGATGAAGTTGTCCACCGTCAGCGGTGCGTCAGCCGCGAACAGCTCCACTTCGATTCGGCCGGCGTCGGTGTCCAGGGTGGCTGTCACCTTTTTCCGGGCCCTTCCCACCGCCGCGAGATAGTCGGCGTCCGTTCGACCAATCCGCGGCTCGCCGACTTTCGCGAACCGGTCCAGGTGATAGGTGTCCCGCAGCAGCTCGGCCGCGCGGCGGCGCACGAGGTAGTCGGAGTCGTCGAACGATTTCTCGATTTCCGCGCGTGATGCCTCCGTCCCGATCTTCGCCAGCGCGTCGAGGGCGGCAAGACGCGCGTCGTTTTGCGAATCGGCCACTGCGCGCTGATAGGCCTTTGCCAGAACGGCGACCGGCTCTCCGGCCGCCGGAACATCGTTGTCTGCTCTCGCAGCGACCGCGGCGACCCCCTGCATGGCCGCCGCCCGCACGAACAGGTCATCGTCATCGAGGGCGGCCCTGACTTGCGCCGCGGTGGCGACAGACGGCGTCCTGGTCATGCCCTCGATGGCCGTAGCCCTGACGCGGGGATCGCTGTCCAGGGCGAGCCGGGCGAGGTCGGCCGATGTATCCGGTGAGCCCATCGCCAGGAGCGCCTCGGCAGCGCGGGCGCGCACGGACCAGACCGGGTCGGCCGCGAGCGGCCGGATCAGCGGGAGCGCCGCCACCTTGTCACGCGTCCCCAGGGCGACGGCCGCCACCTCCCGGAGCCGCGGTCTCGGGTCGCCCAGCATGCGGACGAGGTAATCGCGGGCCTCTGCAGCGCCGCAGCTCTCCAGGGCAGCCAAAGCCGCGATCGCGACGGCCGTACGCTTGTCAGTCAGGGCGCGCTTGTAGACCCTCCACCGGCCCCTCGCATGCCCCGAAGACTCCACGCGGCGCGTCCTGAGGCCGTTGAACGCGTTGACCTGCACGCGCCAGTCATCATCGTCCGCCAGCTCCATGAGCGCTTGCGTGGCCTGGGCGCTTTTCGAGGCGCCCAATCCGCGGGCCGCGTACGATCGTATCAACGGGTCCTTGTCGGAGCTCAATGCGAGCAACGGCGCCTCGATCCGGTCATCGTCCGGATGACCCATCTGCGCCCGCATGAGGAAATAGGCGGCCTGCCACCGCGGGTCACCGGTGGACGAGGCGTAGAGGGCCGCGGCTCTTTCGATCTGGCGGCCCAGCAGATCGCCGGCGTCGATCTTCCAGAGCGCCAGCAGCGTCATCCCCGCCACGCCTGCATCCGGGTCGTCGAGCCTCGACATGAGCGCCGGCACCGATGCCGGGTCCTTCAACTTTCCGAGCGCCTCGGCCGCCAGCGCACGCACGCCGGCATCCTGGTCCCACAGCGCGCCGGCGAGCAGGGGGGCGGCCCTGATATCGTCCATTTCGCCCAGCGCGAATGCCGCCATCCGCCGCAGCTCGGGCTCCTCGGCGCGCAGCGCGCCGATCAGGTCGTACGGGGTCGTGACCGGGGCGCCAATCCTGCCGACCGCCAGCGCCGCGCGCACCCGCACGGCCAGCGGACGCGCCTTGTCGAGAAA